>JAIDOW010000018.1 GCA_029063085.1 Lachnospiraceae bacterium | reverse complement strand
CCATAATACAATAGTGGTTTATCCGTATGATATCCAATTCCAGGAAAAACAACTGCTGCCTTCATAAATATCTCCTTTTTCTAATAATTTCGAATTATCTTTCTTTCATTTCTTTTATAGATTTTATTTTCCGGATACTGATTTTATCATCTTCCCCCACGTTTCCGCATAGAAGTGGAGAAGCAGAATCATATAGCCTGTTGTTCCTAAGGATACTGTCTGTACCTGCATTTGCATAACAATATCTGCATCCATTTTTACAGGTATTGTAAGTACCGATATCTATGCTTTCTATACATCCGCAACACTCCCTCTGATTCTTATCCTTGCCTGCTTTAATTGTGCATCCAATTATCTCCTCAATGAACTGCTTGTCAATACAGCAGTTATGTGCAATCCCGCACATCGATAAATCAATCATTTCCGCGCAACTTGCCACCGTTATGCCATTTGACTTCGCAATTCTGGCAATTTCTCTTGAAAATGCTATAAGTTTTTCATGTTCCAGCTCATATACATTCAGCTGCTTCATATTTTTCTTAATCTTGGCATAGGAATCCACAAAACTGATCACACATTTTTCCGTAAAACCCTTTAGTGCAGATGCAATCTGCCCAAATGCTTTTAAATGATATTCCGGTGTATAAGTATTGTTAAATAAAATAGGGTCATATCTCCATATCACATTCCTGCTTCCGATTTTATCCGATAGCTTTTGAAATATATTTATCATGATATCTCTTTTATGGGGAATATTCAGCTCTATGTCTTTGCCATATCCTGTCAGAGTAAACTGAAAATAATATGGATATGACGAAAGCTCCGACAGGCGTTCCATCATCGGCTCAGGATTCTTAGTCCAGAAAACGATGCAGTCTACTACCTCTGGTGATAAATCGATTTTACTGATCTGATGCGTATTGACTGGATTGCGGACATAAACAAATCCTTCTTTCATTCTATTATAAAACCATTCCGAATAATAGTTGGGAATGTCCGTTCTCCTGCTTGCACTTAAAATCATGAACTTATCTCCTGCTTAAAATAGTTTTTAATGATATTCGTCAAATGAGAAATAAGATATCTCTTGTTATTCCCACTTCTTGACTGCCTCTAAATAATATTGAATCAGTTTTGGCTTTGACAATTTGTTAATTTCTACATGCTCTGACTTTTCATCCTTTCCAAAAGAAAACAGGAAATTCACATTATCATTACTCAGATATTTGGTATCTGCCATAATATCAAAACGGTCATCCAGTTCTTTCTTAGATGCCATGTTAAATCCCCAGTCTCCAAAAGCCGGCACCTGTAAATGGTATGGCATAACATAAAAACCTTCACTCTTTAATGTTTCATGAATGCACCAGAATGCTTTCGCTGCATAGTAAGGGCTTGTGGACTGAACTGTTAAAATTCCATCCTCTGTCAAGGCATTTTTACATAAGCGGTAAAAAATATTGGTATACAGCTTATTTAGGGATTCATTATTTGGATCTGGCAAATCCACTAAAATAACATCATATTGTTCCTTGTTTTCCTCGAGATATTTATAAGCATCCTGATTCACAATGGTAAGCCGGTCACTGTCTAAAGAATGTTCATTTAATGCAGTGATATTCGCATTCTCCTTACAAAGCTTAATCATATCTTCATCCAAATCTACCAGCGTAATTTGTGTCTTTTTGTATTTTAAAAGCTCTCTGACAGCCATTCCGTCTCCTCCTCCAAGAACCAGAACCTTATCCTTTTTTACCGCCTTTGACATAGGAATATGTACCAGTGCTTCGTGATAACGGTATTCATCCAGAGAACTAAACTGCACATTTCCGTCAATATATAATCGCAGATCATCCCTGTGCTTTGTCATAACAATTTTCTGATATTTTGTCTGTTTGGATAAAATCACATGATCCCGATAAAGCCCCCCTTCAACATATGTAGAAATATTTTCTGAAAATAGCATTCCAAGAAGCATTATAACAAACAAAGCGGCTGTTAAAAGCTTAAACCATCTCACCCTTTGAATCCGTTCCTTATATTTATAAATAATCAGCATCGCTGCCACGATATTCATAAATCCTGTCAAAAACGCAGTAGCAAAATATCCAAGCTGCGGCAGCAGAAACAATGGAAATGCAATAGAACCAACCAGACCACCTATATAGTCAAAGCTGAAAATAGAAGAAAGGGTTACCCTTAAATTTTCCTCATCCTCCTCAATAATCCTTGTCAGCAGGGGAATCTCCACTCCCACAAACGTTCCAATGATGATAATTTCAAAATACATGACAATCTGATATGTCTCAAGATACAGGTTTGCCAAAAACAACAAAAGAGCACTGATTCCGCCAATCATCCCTACACCAATTTCAATGATAACAAACCAGTTAAACAGGTTCCTCTTCATATATTTTGACAGAAAAGACCCCAGTCCCATTGCAGACATATAAAGTCCAATCGTAATAGAATACTGCAATGTAGAATCGCCCACCAGATAGGAGCTTACTGCACTTATAATCAATTCATAACAAATAGAACACCCTGAAATAATCAGGGTGGTCAGCATCAAAAGTCTGTAATTTTTCATCTAATAAATCACTCCACTAATCACAATCGCCAGACCGACGAAGATACCAAATACCACGATACCAGCTGCTGTATTTCCATTGCCAATCTCTTCATTCAGATTATATTTTTTATTAAAGAGACTTACAAGCAGATATCCCACGATAAAGCAGACGATACCAATTACAAAATATAGCGTACTGCTGATTACTCCCTGCACCAGAGATTCCTCAGCCACCTCAGACACTGGTGTTATAATCGCTGACTTTAGAATGATACCAATTCCGATAAAGGAGCCTGCACTTAACCAGCCAACCGCAGTGTTTCCCTTTTTTATCTCTGTCGGAAAATGACAGGGCACAATCAGGTCAATCAAAAAATTACCCAGCAGCATCAGTATAATACCCAGTAACGAATAAATTCCCACATTCATCAAATCATATAAAATCTCCATATTCCATTCTCCTCTTCGTTCATTTTATTATATCTAAATAATTGAGAAACTCTGTTTTCGATGACATCTGTTGTACAATAAAGACAAATCAACAACAGTGCTTCCACTGTTAATTGTTTGCCACAATGCTAAAACTAAAACACCTGCTTATTTGCCACTGCTTAACCCGCCCCCGGACGAAGTACGTGAACCAACACTTGCCTGCCTTACACTGGACGAATAGCTGCTATAAGCATCGTTATAATTACTGTTCACTGTCGCATCATCAAAAGAAGCATATGGAGAGGTGTATTTCCCATAGCTTCCCGCATCAGAATGATATCCTCTGGAATAGTAATATCTGCGGTAATATCTATGCGTATGGTGTCCTGCATGATACAGACTATTGTCATTTGTATAAGCATATTTTCGCGAGGAGATTTGAATCATGGTTTCATTTTCTTCCGATACATATACAAGGCAGTACTCTTTATCCGTCAAAATTGCCACACTGTTATCCCCATCCTCCGTATTCTGTTGCACATCCTGTGTATCTCCTTCAATTCCGTTAATAATATCTTTTACTGCCGTATCTAAATTCACTGTCGTCTTATATACGTCCGCATCCTGCTTCAGATTTCCTGTAATTGAGGTTACATAGGTGTATTTTGCCGACTTTTTTAAATATTTTGCAATGGAATGGGATTGAAACAATATATCGGAATCCAGTCCTTCCTTCCATAAAACATACATAATTAACACTGCCCAGACTGCAACATTGATTACAGTCTTTCTAATCTGATTCTTATCAATATCTCCTTGTTTAAAAGATGAAGCGTATGATTCATTTCCATCATAGATACGGATTTCATCCAGATCAAGATAATATCCTACTGAGGTTTCCTCTCCATAATCATCCCAGAATTCTGTTGATATAATTTTTTCCTCGGTAGAATCCTCATATTCCCTAAACCTTGCCCTGTCACCAACCGCTACATCGACGCTTCCCCATACGCCAATGACCTCTTCCTCGCCGCTGTCCACCTCGTGATAGCCTGCCGTTGAAACATTTGATACCACCTCAGATATGGAATATTCTTTATAAACGGAATCATAGCTCAGCCATTTCTCATACTGAGGAGTCTCCTTTGATTCCATTCGATATTCAAACCAGCAGCAGTTATCACTTAAATTTTTATAATGAATCTTTCCGATAATATGATAGACTCTGCCACCTACTAAAAGCGTATCACCAACTGAATATTCCAAGTCTAATCCCTCCCCTCTATATCCCGTTCATATTTTCTGGTAACAGATGTCTTTGCGTTAAATGCAGCTTTAAGCTTCTCTGCCACTACATCCGGCAGTACCTCATTACAGGAAAAGATATCTACTGCTGCATATCCATGCTCCGGCCAGGTATGTATGGAAAAATGGGAAGTTGTGATCACTGCAATATAGGTAACGCCTATCGGTTCAAACTGATGCACACATTCTTCCACAATCTCCGAATGAATCTCTGCAATTACTCTGTGTGCAATTTCTTTAATCCTTTCCATATCATTTAAAATCTCTTCATCACAGACATATAGATCAACCAATAGCTGATTTGCCATATTTTATCTCTCCATTCATGTATAATTAGATTTATTGTACTATATTATTTATATAGCAACAAGATATGGTTGTGCACGATAATGTATTATCTTTTTATGGATATCTACAGTACGCAAAACAAAAAAGCCATCTTAAAGGCGCCCCTCCTGTCGCTGTCTCTCATATCATCCCCTCCTGTTATGTTTCCATGTTTGTACCAAAGGTTCCCTACCATGAACCTTCCAAATACATTTGATGCGTCGGACTGTCCTGAAAAAGTTCTGCAACTCCCGTGATAAAACCACCCCTTTTTTTGACCAAACCTGCAACCGTCCGGCTATACAAAATAAATCCGATAAAATATTCATCTTTTTAATATATTCCCTCTGCATCCTTTGGCAAAGTCTTTACATGTCTCAAAAACGCTGCCGCCGCTTTTTCTTCCTCAAAATCATAGACATATTTTAATTCTTCTGCCACATACCGGGCTGTAGAATCAAATAAATCACACATGCAAAGCACACCCTTCCACGCTTCCTCTACAGTTCCGCCAAAATAGGTATTCAGATAATCCTGATATTCTTCCTTACTAAGCCATTTGTACAGATACTTTGCTGACTTTCCCACACTTACAGTAAAGTTTGTCATTATACCGGCTTTCCACGACAGCATCCTCTCCAATTCCTTACGTACAACAAAATTTGCCATATCCTGAACATAAAGGATTTCTTCCCGCCACAGACCCTTTGCCAGATTATTACTGCACCACCAGAATTCATTTGCCGAGGCTCTGAACTGTGCCTCGGTTGGTTTCTTCACATGATAATCCACATCTGAAGATTCCGGTATCTCTGGCAAGACATTTTCCTTATCCAACAGAATCCTGCAAAGGCTGTCATCACAGATATGCTTTTGGGCATGTGCAGCAGATTCTACATGAAGGTCAATCCTGTTCCCGTCATCAAACTGCATTAACCATCCATAAAAATTCTCTCTATCACTTGGAAAATCGGGATGTTCGTCCGGATACTGCATATACAGGATATTTCCGAATTTATGAATCCAGTCCTTCTCCTCTATGAAACTCTTTGTTTCCTTTACTACAAACACAATATCATAGTCCTGAAAAATATCCTTTGGCACATTTTCATTTGTCCTTGACCCATTCATATAAACTGCTAAAATCCTGTCATCCTCATTTGCAATATCCAAAAACAACTTGTGCATTGTCTCTTCGTTACGCATAAACCCATCTCCAATCAGCTTTTCTGTTGTCAGAAACAAATCTCTTCTATATTCCTATTCTTTATTATAGAAGGATAAGTTTTGTCAATATGTAACATCTACTCGTTTCATGCTGCTATTTACGAGCCTGAGCGATGAATCTGTTTAATACACAGGATATTCCTGCCGTAACCAGCACAATCGCTATATCACAAAGAGAAAAAGGCATCCTTCCCAACGGTTCAAAAAATATACCCCTGCCAAACACGAACAGCGCCCCATCCATCAGCAAAAATTCTCCAATGTACATAATGATGGTGGTAGCCGCAGAAACAATGACAGGAAGAAAAAAGCTCAAAAAAGGCTTTTTCCCATACATCCAGCAGGAAAAACAGCTGCCGAAAGTCACACCAAATACAATAAAGAATGTGCCAGTTAAAAAAGCAGAAAGCGGTGAAATATAACGGGTTCCGTTCCTGTAAAAGGCGGTGAAACAGGCAAATATACACAGACTGATAAACAATACCGTGCATATGGTCTGTGCAATTAAAGCCTTCCTGTTTTTCACCGAGCCTTCCTTATACATCCTTGTAAATCCGTATAAAATCCCGATTATACTTAAAATGATAACGATGGCAATCAGATAAAAGTGTATCTTGTAGGCAGGATTATTGTCCGCATAAATGGGTTCTCCAATAGACTGCAATACTTCCGGTGTAGCAACACAGAGGCTATACTGCCATGAATCAAGGGGTAACTTCTGGTAATCTTCTGCCACCTTTATCTGTTCAAAAAACAGTTCCCCTGCGAAAAACAAGCTAATCCCGATAACGGAATCAAACAGAACAGCAAAACGTTTTGACAATCGATATAATACCGGCAAAAGAAGTGCTGACACAATAACAGCAATACACATGGGAGTATAGGGAATGATATACTTTGGATATTCCTCTGAATTGATAAAGCCATTTTGGAAATATGCAATAAATGCAGCAACACCCATATAAATAGGATACAACGACATGATAACTAAAATAGTAAACGATACTATAAAAAACATTCTATATTGTTTTTTCATCCTTTGTTTACCTCCTGATCATTCCAAAGATTCCCCTTATAATTATGTTTAAACTCTGTACGGTCCAATCCATATGACCTGACAAATTCTTTTATTCTTTCTATGTCCGATGCTTCGCAAAATATCCGTTTACCCTGGGTTCTACCTTATGCTCCATAAATACCCGTATGCTTTCCGGCAGTTTATCCGTCAAGTCAATGGTATTGCCTGCAATCACAGCCTCTCCGAACAGCACCTGTTCCACGATCGCCCGCATATCCGGATATTCCTGACATTCGATTCCGATACGGTCACCTAATAAAAAGAATTTGATCAGGCGGCTGAAGCCTGTAGAAGGAAATACAATATCCAGCATAACAACCGGATTTTCGTCCTCGTCTGCTGCCATATATGTCTTTACCGCAAGCTCTTTTTTGTCTTTACCGATTGTAATGATCTGATGCAGATATTCCCCATAGCCAGCTTCCATGATCAACCGTTCTCTTTTTGTCTCTTCCTTTTTATTCCGCTCTTTGTAAAAACAAAGCTTCAGACTGTTTTCCTGTTTCTTAAATGCAATATCTGTAACCACGAACGGCGGACACTGATACATACCCTGAAGCATATAGGGAAACAGTTTAATAGATGCCTGGTCGATATGAAGTCTTTTTCCGTCAAAAAGAGATAACAGATTCCGTACTTTTTCCGCTTTTACTGCTCTGATTTTTTCCTGCTTCACAGAATACAGGGGAAACGGCAGTTCCCCGGAAGCCTTTGGCAGCGGCCACCCGTTACAGAATGCCTGAAACTCCTGTATCAGCTTATGATAGGAAAGCCTTTCCTTCACTGCATGTTCCGGTCTGTAAAGCCTGTGATTAGTCATACATTCTACGATATTTCTCACTAATATGGAGTCTGGAAACATTTTATCACTATGAGCATTCGTTGCCACTATAAGACCGTTTTTCTCATCAATGATCACGTGCTGACCATACATGCCGCTTAACATATAAAGTCCTTTTGGCAGATACCAAAGCTGATATCCGTATCCCACGGCAAACGCATCCGCATCCTGGGATACCTTCTCTTCCTTCATTCTGCGGATATAAGAAGAGGGAATAAGCTGTTTCCCACGAAATGCACCATCATTTGCAAGAAACATACCTATTTTCAGCATTCCCTCCAAAGAAATGTGAAGCCCCCAGCCTCCCCGTTCTATTCCCATAGGACACAACTCCCATTTGATATGACTGATTCCAAGAGGGGCAAAAAAACGTTTTTTCAGATATTCCATAACGCTTTTTCCTGTCACCCTGGTAAGGATTGCCGCCAGCATATAGGTATTCATACTGTTGTAAATAAATTTTGTTCCAGGCTCACACTGACAGTCTGTAAGAAGAAATGCTTTTACCCAGTCTGTTTCCACAACCGTAGTAGTTTCATTGCACTTTGTACCGGAAGTCATGGTGAGCAGATGCTTTACCGTCATCTGCCTTAAATATTTCGGAGTCATCATCGTTTCATATTCCGGAAAAAAAGATAAGACACTGTCTTCTTCTTTTAACAGACCTTCCGAAACCGCATACATGATACCTATAGCGGTCACTGTTTTACAGGTAGAATTAGTAATATGGGGAAGATCTTTGCTGTAAGGCGGACGATAACCGGCAAAAAGAAGGTTTTCTCCTCTTGCAACAGCAAGCCCGTCAAGTGCACATAGCCTGTCAGAGGTAAGCTTTCGAAGTAACCCTGACAGTTCTCCTGCACTTATGCCAAGTGCCGCTGCATCCTTTTTTTCCAGCGGAATCTCCCGGATATCTTCTATTTCATGAAATTCCAGCTTCGGACACTCCGACAGATCGGAATCCTGAAAATTACTCAATAGCTTTGATAAATGATTTACTCCATAAAACTGTCTCGGTATATTCATTTGAAACTCCTTTCAAAATTGACTGCCTGCTTGCCCACTGGTCTGCTTATTATAACCAATTGCAAAGCAATTGATTATCTACTCACATACCATCGCAAAGCAATTTTCATGCACGTGATACCTTGAGTGAGCAGATTCTAATGCAGGCAATTTTTGTCTCACAGATTTCATAATCTACTTTACATTACCCAAAATCAAGTGACTGCATATAAATTTCCTGAAAACCATCGAGATCCGCCAGTTCCAGACTTCTGGTACGCCCTTTGATCGCCTCATATTCGGAAAGGATAACTCTGCTCTCCCGGCTATCCGCTGCTACCAGCTTCTTTGCTCCCTCCAAAGAAGTATTGCCGCTGATCATTATCCTGTTGCGAAACTCCTCCGGCAGCATCTTGACGGTGAATGCATCCCGGATATCCATATAAAATCCAAGACCGCCGCTGATATAAACATTTGCAATACAATCCGCAGTGATACCGGCTTCTCTTAACAGGCACTGTATTCCGGCATAAATGGCACCTTTTGCAAGCTGGAAGTTCCTTATATTCTCCTGAGAAATGACAAACCCCTTATCTATTGTAATCCCCTTTTCGAAATACGGTCCGGCAATTTTTCCCGTTTTGTCCACCAAACGTCTTTTTACACAGTTTGCAATCGCTTTGATACTCTCACTGCCATAGGCAGCTCCTTTTACCGCAGAGTCAAATACCGGTCCACATGCGGTTGCCGCAGCTATGCCGCAGTCCTTGTTTATCAAAAGAATCTCTCCATTTGTACCCAGATCCACCAGCAAGTCGTATGCTTCCCTTCTCCCGATTCCCAATACCTCGGCACCGGTTAAGATATCTGCACCGACAAAAGCAGAAAATCCCGGAGGATAAATTATTTTTACCGCATTTTTACCGGTTTCCTCGTAATCTGTACTGACCGGCAAAAATGGCGACCGGGAGAGACCTTCCACGGAAAACCCGCGTAAAATATGAAGCATTGTTGTATTTCCGCTATATACCACTTTTTCTATATGAGAATATGCCGTTCCAAGCTTTTCAATAAGCTTTTCATTTAATGCCTTTTCCACAATCTGTCCCAGCATCAAAAGATTTTTCTTATTCTCCATACAGAACCGGATTCGGGAAATGACATCTGCACCATGGGTATATTGCGGATTGGTAAAAGAAAATGTAGTGATTTCTTCCTTTTTATCTAAATCCATACAGCTTACCACAATAGTGGTGGAACCCAGATCAACTGCCACCCCCACATTTTTTATATCTTCTGCCATTCTATTATCTGTCTGCCGATCTGTCTTTTTTCCTATATCCGTAATCCGGCTCTCTACCGGAGTCCCGTTATGTGCATCCGTCATCTTATTATTCCCGATATCCTGCCACAAATTCCCTGTATATACAGCAATGTCCTTCTGTATATCATATTGACAGGCAAGAACCGTTTCCTCTTTGCTGTCAGGAGCACGATTGATGACGTCTTCCTCCCCTGCAATCCTGTCGGTCTTTTGGAAAACTCCACACAAAGGTTTTACCCCGACAAAACATTTCCCGCAGATTCCTTTTCCTCCGCAATGACCAAGGAAAGTGAACCCACTATCCGTTAATACCTGATAAATAGATTCACCCTCCATACATTCCGCTATGAACTTGTCGTTAATAGATACTTTTCGGTTTCTTTTCAATTGGTCTGTATCCCTTCTCTGATAAAACATGAATAATCTGTTCCTTATGTTCAGGACCAAATGCCTCTATTGTGATAATCAGTTCCACTGCGGCATTCCTGTTCAGACTGACAAACTGGTTATGCTCTAACTTGATGATATTTCCCTGCATTTCCGCAATGATTGAGCTGACATTCATAAGCTCTCCCGGCTTATCCGGCAGCAATACAGATACATTAAAAATTCTGCTTCTGGCAATCAGACCATGCTGGACTACAGATGCAAAAGTAATCACATCCATATTACCACCGCTTAAGATACTGACTACTTTTTTATCCTTAAATGGTAATTTTTTAACTGCGGCAGCCGTTAACAGACCTGAATTTTCCACTAACATTTTATGATTTTCCAGCATATCTAAAAATGCGACAATCAACTCACTGTCATCTACCGTAATAATCTCGTCAATGTTTTCCTGGATATAAGGAAAAATATTGCTTCCCGGCGTCTTTACCGCTGTACCGTCTGCAATGGTATCAATCACCGACAAAGTTGTTACCTTTCCATTTTTCAGGGATTCCTTCATACAGGCAGCTCCAGCAGGCTCTACACCGATTACCTTGATACTTGGATTGAGCATTTTAGCAAGGGTAGACACACCTGTTGCCAGTCCACCGCCGCCGATCGGCACCAAAATATAATCAACAGTAGGTAATTCCTTAATGATTTCCATGGCAATGGACCCCTGTCCACAGGCAACATCCAGATCGTCAAATGGATGAATAAAAGTAAGCCCTTTATCTTCTGCAAGCTCTAATGCATACTGGCAGGACTCATCATAGACATCACCATAAAGGATGACCTCTGCACCGTAAGATTTTGTACGGTTTACTTTAATCAGTGGTGTTGTGGTTGGCATGACAATGGTAGCCTTAACTCCGTATGCCTTTGCCGCAAATGCTACTCCCTGTGCATGATTTCCGGCAGACGCCGTAATCAGTCCCCTGCTTCTTTCTTCATCATTTAAAGTCGAAATCTTATAATAAGCACCACGAATCTTATATGCACCTGTCACCTGAAGATTCTCCGGCTTCAGATATACTTTGTTGCCGCTCTGTTCACTGAAAAAGTCACTGTAAATCAATTTTGTCTGGTTTACTACTTTTTGTACAGTGTTATAAGCCTCTTCAAATTTTTCCATTGTCAACATTTACATTTCCTCCTTTTGATTTCCCTTTACTCTTCCTCATCCGAAATAAGGATTTCTATATCTGATCTGGTATCCATATCTGCAAATAGCGCATTTACATAGGATTCCGGATTAAATTTCTGTAAATCATTGATCTGTTCACCGACACCAATATATTTTACCGGAACATTTAATTCTGACTGAATGGCAATAGCAATCCCGCCCTTGGCAGTTCCGTCAAGCTTTGTCAAAATGATGCCATCTATCTGGGTAACCGTAGAAAACTGTCTTGCCTGTTCTAATGCATTCTGGCCTGTAGAACCGTCCAGTACAATTAAGGTTTCCAGATGGGCAGCACTGTATTCTTTTTCAATGATCCGCTTCATTTTAGAAAGCTCGTCCATCAGGTTTTTCTTATTATGAAGCCTTCCCGCTGTATCCACAAGCAGAATATCCACATCCCTTGCCGCTGCCGCTTTTACCGCATCAAAGGTAACGGCAGCCGGATCAGAGCCCTCCTGCTGGGAAATGATCTCTACCCCGGCACGGTTTGCCCAGGTCTTTAACTGGTCAATGGCAGCCGCCCGGAATGTATCTGCTGCACACATCATAACACGTTTTCCCCGGTTTTTGTACTGTGCTGCCAGTTTTCCGATGGAGGTAGTTTTTCCCACCCCATTCACTCCGATAATCAGCATTACAGTTTTTTGTTCCTCAAAATCATAGGCAGAATCATCTACCAGCATCTGTTCCTTGATAATATTGATCACCAGTTCCCGGCAGGCTTCCACTTCTTTGATATGATTCTTCTTTACCAGCTCTTTTAAGTTCTCAATAATCCGCTCGGTAGTATCCAGTCCCAAATCCGCCATGATCAGGGTTTCCTCCAGCTCATCATAGAAATCCTCATCAATGGAAGAAAATCCTTTAAACAGATTATCAAAGCTCTCATTGATACTGTTCCGGGTTTTGGCAAGACCTGCTTTTAACCGGGAGAAAAAGCCTTTTTCTTTTTCCAAAGGTTCCTTGTCTTCTAATGTTTCATCAGACACCTCTGTTTCTGGCAATTTTTCCGAATGTGATATTTCTTCTACACCGAAAACATTCTCATTAGCCGGAGTTTCCTCCTGCCTATCTTCTTCTTTTTGTTCAGAATCATTCTGTAGTTCTGTTTCTTCCTGCTTATTTTTCTTGAAAAAATCAAACATCTGCATCATCTCCTTTATTTTTTACCATCCCTTATCATTCTTCTATCTTAAAAAGGATACTCCCTTTTTTATACTTTTCCTGTAAATCATCTGAATATTCCGTGACAATCCACGGGCAATACGCTCTTAAATATTGTAATACTGTTTCCACATCCACTTCATTCTGCAACCGCAAATCATAATTACGTCCGTTTTTAAAATAAACCTTGATACCACCCACTGAATGCTCATATTGAAAAATAATCGGATATACCCATGCTATCTGTTTTGTTTCACCAAAAACTGTAATTGTATTATATATTCCACCTATAAACTCTTTATTCAGCCATAAATTCGGTACAAATTCCTCTAATCGAAAAAAGGAATTAATCTTTTCCCTTAAAGATTGTGTATCACCCTGCCCCTTTCTGTATTTTACGATCATACGCTCTCCCAAAGAAGAGCCTGTCCATAATATGCAGCCGGCAATTGCCGCCATACAGAAAAGAACAAAACCACCCATGCCACATAGATACATATTCCGTGATGCTTTGGTAATTACCTGCATACTATAGGGAAGAATTTCTATTTGATCAGAATCTGCCGACTCCTGATGAGACAGATACGCACGCAAATCCTCATGCCTATCATATTCATTTGCTTTTTGTATTCTGCCGATCACTGTAAATCTATAGGTATCCAGTTCTTTCTTGGAAATATTCCCCTCTTTGAAATCCTGCTTTGCCCTGCTGTATTTTTGTGCCAGTTCCACAACATCATATTCCAGAAATATCAGCGACATAACATGGGATTCATCCACTGCAACATAATAAAACTCCTCATCCAATCCATTATCATCTTTTGTTGTATAATAAGGTCCCTCTATATCCGGTTCTATTTCTGTTACATAAACATAGGATAAATCTGAATTAAAATCCAGATTATCCCATGTTTGATAAGACTTTGCTGCAAAAGGTGCCAGACAAAATATCAGAAAAATAACAGCACCGATTGAAAAAAAAATTATATATCCCACTATTTGTTCTCTTTTTCTTCGCCGTATTATTTCCATTCTTGTCCTCCTTTATCAAACGAACACAGTACTAATCGTCCAGTTCATTCTCAATCAGATTAACAGATACCAGTGTCGACACACCCTTTTCCTGCATCGTAATACCATACAACACATCTGCCGCCTCCATGGTACCTTTTCTATGGGTAATAACAATAAACTGGGTATCCTTGGTCAGTTTGTTCAGATACTTCGCATATCTGGTTACATTAGAGTCGTCCAATGCTGCCTCAATCTCATCCAACAGACAAAACGGAGATGGCTTTAAGCTCTGGATTGCAAACAGGAGGGCAATGGCAGATAACGCCTTTTCTCCACCGGATAACTGCATCATATTTTGCAGCTTCTTTCCTGGCGGCTGTGCAATGATCTTAATTCCTGCCTCAAGGATGTCCTCATCATCTACCAGCTCCAGGGTTGCCTTTCCTCCACCAAACAATTCCCGGAATACCTTATCAAACATTATCTGTATCTCGTTAAACTTCTCCTCAAACTGGGTACGCATAGCAGTATCCAGCTCTGCAATAATCTGTAACAGATTGTTTTCTGCTTTTATGATATCGTCATGCTGACCTTTTAAGAATTCATACCGTTCAGATACCAGCTTATAATCCTCGATAGCATTGACATTAACATCACCTAATGCCTTGATCTTTGCCTTAACGGCCGAAACCTCTCTCTTTAAGCTGTCCAGATCATTTAACGAACTATCCTTTAATTCTACTGCTGACTGATAGGTAAGCTCATATTCTTCCCACATATACTTGCTTAAATGATCTGCCTGCTCACTGATTTTTTCCACCTGGGCAGATAGCTTAAACGCAGATTTATCAAGCTTTGTAATCTCCTCATTTAAAGATTCACGTTTTGCAAAAAATTCCTTATGCTTTTTATTTAATTCCTCTTTATCTGAAATATCCCTGGCAAGAGTATCCTCTAATAACGCAATCTCTTTTTTATCCGTTTCAATTAATGCCTTAAATTGATTAATTTGGGCAACCAGCGTTTCAATTGCTTTACCGGAATCACTCATCTGGGAACGATAAAGCTCCAATTCTTCTTTTAACTTATTTTCTTCCGTACGGATACGTCTTAAATTCTCAATCAGAAAATCATCCTGCTGTTTCATGGTGTTGAATTCCAACATCAGCTCGGAAACTCTTTCATTGGACTTCTTTAATTCCTCTTTTTTGAACGCTGCCTGTTCCTCTAAGCCTTCGATTCTCTCCTCTAATGCCTTTTTTGCAGCCTCTGCCTGCTTATGGTTATCATAGAGTTCATTTTTATTCTGATTGATTTCTTCAATCTGGGATTCCAGCTCCTTGCTCTCTTTATTCACAGATGCAAATGCATTGGCGGTTTCTGCCAGATTTTTGGAAACCTGTTCAATATTCATGGTCACCGTATTCTTCTGCAAATAAAGCTCCTGTAACTGAAGGTTCAAATCTTCCTTTGTTGTCTTTAACTCTTCTCTTACCGTGCGGAGCTCCGTTTCCTCCTTTGTGGCATTTGCAATCTCATTATTAATCTCAGAAAGCTCCTTAGAAAGTTCTTCTAACTCTCTCTTACGCCCTAGAAGGTTCGAAGAATTTCTGAAGGCACCACCTGTCATGGCACCACCCGGAGTCAGTAATTCCCCTTCCTTGGTTACAATCCGAAGGCTCTGATGAAATTTCTTATTTACAGCAATTGCATGATCAATGGTATCGACCACAAGAATCCGCCCTAATAAATGATTGGTAACTGTACTATATTTGTCATGTACCTTTACCAGATCTTTCGCAAGACCGATCACACCTGGTTCCTTCAGGGCTTCTTTATTGGTAAACTCACTGTATTTCCCACCGATTGTAGTAAGAGGTAAAAAGGTTGCCCGTCCAAAACGATTCTTTTTCAGATACTGAATCAGACGCTTTGCGGTATTTTCATTGTCTGTGACAATATTCTGGATACTTCCGCCAAGCGCTGTTTCCACGGCAATCTCGTATTCCTTATTTACCTGAATGATATCTGCAACAACACCAATAATTCCCGGATTATTTTCCTTTTGCTCCATAACACGTTTAATGGAATTACCATATCCGTCATACCGTTCAGTAATATTTCGAAGTGCTTCTAATTTGGACTTTACACTGCTGTATTCGTTGTTGACCTCAAATAACCGCTGCTTGTTTTCATTAGTAGCTATAGTATTTTTGTCAAGGCCTGCATCTGTTACCTCCAGCTTGGCAAGAAGCTCTGAGACCGTATTCTCAATTTCAGTCAGGGAGGTATTATGCTTGTCATATTCCTCCTTATCTTTTAACTCATCAGACTTAAACTGTAAAAAACGCTGATTCAGCTGGGTTTTCCGATAATTAATGTTCTCTAACATTGCATCATATCTGCCAACCTTTGCCTTCAGATTTGCTCCATCGTTCAGATATTCAATAATATCTGCCTTGCTTTTTTCAATCTCTTCTTCTAATTTATCAATCTCTTCCTCAATACCTTCACTGACAGCCCTTGCCTCTTCTACCACATCATCTGCGTTGTCCATTTTTTCATCCAAAACAGCCTTCTTTTCCTGAAATTCATGCTTTTCTTTTTCCTGGGAAGCTAAAGACTGATTAATTCTGTCAATCTGCTCACTCATATGTACATCAGTAGACTTTGCATTAGAAATCTGCTGGTTTAATACATTGACCTCTCCCTCATTCCGTTCGTTCTTAAGCTTTAATTCATGTATTTTATTCTTATTATCATCAATAGACTGGCTATGCTGTTCCAAATCATTCTCAATACGTTCATATTCATTCTTAATCTGTTCAAATTCTGATTTTAACCGCTCACTGTCATCGTTCACAATATGCAGCTTTTCTTCATTTTCTTTTAGCAGAGTATCTATCCGTTCATTTTCCAGTAAAAACACATTGACATCAAAGCGTTTCAGTTCACCCTTATATAATAAATATTTCTTAGCAACCTCAGACTGTTTCTCAAGGGGACCAACCTGTTTTTCGAGCTCTGATAAAATATCATTAACACGGCTTAGATTTTCCCTTTCTGAAGCTAAGGATTTTTCTGTAGCCGCTTTATTTTTCTTATATTTTACAATACCTGCTGCTTCATCAAAAAGTTCACGGCGTTCCTCCGGCTTGCCAGACAAGATCCGTTCCACCTGCCCCTGTCCGATAATGGAATATCCCTCTTTACCGATACCTGTATCAAAAAACAGGGAATGCACATCTTTCAGACGGCTGACTGTACCGTTAATCAGATATTCACTTTCACCGGAGCGGTAAACACGTCTTGCCACCGTCACCTCTTCATAAGAAGTCGGAAGGGAATGGTCACTGTTATCTAACGTAATCGCAACATAAGCAGAGCCATGAGGCTTCCGAAGCTCTGTTCCTGCAAAGATAACATCCTCCATCTTGGCTCCACGAAGCTGCTTGGCACTCTGTTCTCCTAATACCCAGCGGACTGCATCACCAACGTTACTCTTTCCGCTTCCGTTGGGTCCTACAATCCCTGTAATTCCTTTGTTAAATTCAAATATAATCCGATTGGCAAAGGATTTGAATCCATACACCTCAATACTTTTTAAATACATAAATTCTCACCGTTCAGCCGTCAAAACAGCTGTTTCCTTTGTTCCTTTACTGAACATTCTGTTCTTTTAATTTTAAGATTGCCTGATATGCGGCCATCTGTTGGGCATTTTTTTTAGAAGTTCCCTCACCTACAGCAAAACTCACTCCATCAATAAAAACCTCCGTCACAAAACTTTTATCATGATCCGGTCCCTTTTCCTCTAGCAGTTCATAGGTTACAACCCCTTTTCCGTCTTTTTGTACCATTTCCTGTAAGGTTGTCTTTGCGTCATAGAACAGGGATTTGTGTTCAATATCTGTAAGCAGAAAGGTGTATACATATTTCTTTGCTGGTTCCATTCCACCGTCTAAATAAATAGCACCTAGCACTGCCTCAAACAAATCACAGAGTATGGAGTTTCTTCTTCTACCACCCGTCAGCTCTTCCCCTTTGGAAAGCAATACATAATCCCCAAAATGAAGCATCTTTGAGACACTTGACAATGTATATTCACATACAATGGATGCCCTCAGCCTCGTTAATTTTCCTTCCGGCAGCTCTTTATACTGTTCAAATAAAAACTCACTGGTGATGAGTTCCAATACCGCATCTCCTAAAAACTCCAGTCTTTCATAGCTTGCCATGTCCTTCCGCTTCATTTCATTAATAAAAGAACTATGACTGAGTGCCTGTCTGATCAGTGCTTTATTCTTAAATTCGTATTGAATATTTTGTTCAATGGCTTTTTCATCATAATTTAACATTGTTAATCTCCAAATAATTTATGCTCTATATCACTGTTTTCCTGCATAGTCCGGTCGTATAATACCTTTTCCCTGCTATTCGCCTAAAAGATATTGTTTAATCTTCTCATTTATCTTCTGCTTTTTAAAAGTTCCTACCTGAAATAATGCATTTTTTACTTCTTTATTTGTAGCATTCCCATGAATCTTTACAACCAGCCCATTAAGACCCAAAAGTGGCGCTCCCCCGTATTCTGTGGCATCAAACGCCTTTAAGGTATTCTTGATTTGTTTTTTTACTAAAGCCGCCCCAATAGTAGCAACCGGTGTAGCCGTCATTCCTTCCTTGACCTTCTTGATCAGTCCTGATGCCAGTCCTTCTGTAAGCTTTAACATGACATTGCCAACAAATGCTTCCGTCACCACGACATCTGCTGCTCCATAAGGGAAATCCCTTGCCTCAACACTCCCAATAAAATTAATATTATCGCAGGCTTTTAACATAGGAAATGTTTCTTTTACCAATGCATTTCCCTTCTCCTCCTCAGCACCGATATTGACAATACCGACCCTTGGATTCTTAATACCCACTACATGCTCCATATAAATGGAACCCATTTGTGCAAACTGTACCAGATTGCTCGGTTTTGCATCTACATTAGCACCACAGTCGATCAACAAAGACACACCGTTTACAGTCGGAACAATGGGTGCTAACGGTGCACGCTCAATCCCTTTCATTTTTCCCACCAGCACCTGCCCGCCGACTAAAAGTGCACCGGAGTTCCCCGCAGATACAATACCATCCGCTTTTCCTTCCTTGACCATATGCAATCCTACTACCATAGAAGACTCTTTTTTGGAGCGGATCGCATTGACTGGTGTATCATGACAGGTAATTTCATCCTGTGCATGTACGATTTCTATCTGTTCCTTTGGATATTCATATTTTGCAAGTTCAATCTTAATTTTCTCTTCCGGTCCTACTATATATACAAATAAATCTTTTTTCTCTTTTACTGCGTTTACAGCTCCAAGAACCATTTCTCCCGGTGAATGGTCTCCCCCCATTGCATCTAATACCACTTTAGTTAATTCTGACATCATCTGCCCTCCGTTTCCGTATTTGCTTTTAAGCACAATACAACCTATTTACTATACCATAAAATGCCTTCTTTGACAAACAGAAACCAAAAAGGATTCTTAAATCAAACCACAAAATTAGTATATATTGACATTACATTTACATAAATTTATAATCAAATCTGTATTTTTTATTCAGAAAGGAGATTTTATATGGAACTATTTTATTTAATTGCATATGGTATTATTTGGTCAATTGTCTGTGCAAAGGTTATGGACAATAAAGGATATGATCCTGGTCCATGGTACCTGTGGGGATTCTTATTTGGAATCTTTGCATTTCTCGTTGCTGCAACCAAGGCACCATATGAAAAACCTGTCTATTCCGGATCGGAAACATCACTTTCCAGAATATCAAGAGAAAAAGACATCAATTCTGGTAAACTATGGCAGTGTCCTAAGTGTAAAAAAGCAAATGCAAATTATGTAACCACTTGTACATGTGGAACACCGAAACAAACTTTCTTATATACAGATAGAAAAGATCTGGAAAAATGGATTTGCGTTAATTGCGGAACAGAAAATACCATACATAAAGTGATATGTACCTGTGGTATGAAAAAATCAGAAAATGACGCAAAAACAGTTGCCGGGGAGAAATGGGTAAACCCCGAATCCCCAGAACAGTTGGATTCTGACAAAGCTGACAACTTAGACATACTAAAAAAATACAAGGAATTACTTGATATGGGGGCAATTACCCAGGAAGAATATGATATAAAGAAAAGAGAATTACTGTAATCGCAATTTCATAACAATCATTATATCAAAACAACGCATCTCTCACAAATGTACACAGATAGATGCGTTTATTTGTATCTTAATTTTACAAAAACCACCGGTTAAACCGGTGGTTCAGATTCTTTAAGTTATTTATTAAAATTTAATTTCCTGCCTTTTGTTTCTTTGCTTCTAATGCCTTGTCTGTTGGCTTAACCATTACCAGACAAACAATCAGTGCAATAATATACAGTACAATGGTTGCATATAATACATGCTGATATCCTGTTGGATTAACAGTAAGAATTTCCACTGTACCATCAGCAAGTTCATGTGAGATTTCTTTCACTTCACCAAAATTATTTACAATCCACGTAGCCATCTGGTTACCGGTAAGACCTGCAAATGCCCATGCTGACAAAGTAATTCCATGAATCGCACTGATATTGCTCATTCCATAATGATCGGAAAGGAGCGTCGGTACATTGGAGAAACCACCGCCATATCCTGCATTTACTACAAAGATTAAGCACAACACCAATGCTGTCAGAACCATATTGCCCTCTCCTTTTTCGATTCCACTGGTCAAAAGTATGATTGCTGTAAATGCAATGGAAAGAATAAAAATCAGCTTATAAATAGTGTTTCTATCCTTCATTGTATCTGCCCATGCAGAAAATCCAAGACGTCCACCGGCATTAAACACCGCAGATACCGTAGAAATAATTCCTACTGCACTCGCAAGACCGATACATTTTACAATCATCTTTTCCTGGGAGATCAAAGCAAGGCCACATGTAATATTAATATAGAACATTAACCAGATTCCAATATAGTTTGCAATCGGTTTGGACTTAATGACAGCCATAACACCCTGGCTTTTTTCTTTTGTCTGCGGTTCATGCCAGCCTTCCGGCTTCTTTAATAATAAATGACCAACAAACATCATCACAAAATATACACATGCCAGAATCATGAACATTTTGTAAATACCGCCCTCGCCTAAATTGTCCAGCATTGCCTGCATAATAGGACTTGCAATCGCCTTTGCCGCCCCAAAACCTGCAACAGCAAGACCTGTAGCAAGACCCTTTCTATCTTCAAACCAAAGCATCAGTGTTTTAACGGGGGATAAATATCCGGTTCCCAGACCAATACCCATAATAAAACCATAACAAACATAAATACCAATCAATGCAAGCATACTTCCCTGATGTACACCACCATAATAAATAAAGAAGCCTGTACCTGCCATACCAAGAGCAAAACAAATTGCTGCGATCAGAGAGGATTTATGAATATCCTTCTCAACAACATTACCTAAAAATGCTGCCGACATTCCTAAGAAAAAGATTGCAAAACTAAATGCCCATTCCGTTGCACCTTTAGAAAAACCTATATAATCTGCAATCTCCTGACTAAAAATTGACCAGCAGTATACTGTACCTATACTACAGTGCAGTAATAATGCCGGGATTGCCGCACGGAACCATTTATTTGTACGCCATCCTCCTGATTTCTTTTCACTTTTGCTCATAATTCATTCATCCCTCCGTATTTCTTGTTTTACACAAAAATTCTCTGTTTATGTTCTCAGAAACCAAACGCATATATTATACACCTATGATTTTTAACTTTCAAGTAATATATCAGAAAAGTTTTCAGGCAGTCCAAAAATTATTGAAATATTGGTTGCTTTCTAACGCGTTATCGTTTAAACTATATATAAGGATTTCTCTTTGTTCAAAATTTTATCTGAATACCAGATAACATACCTGAATTTAACAACTTTGAAGTCTTTTTCTATCCATTTTCAGCAATATCAAATAACATTAGTAATTATAAATCAAAAGGGGGACATTGTATATGGAAATGAATTCACCAAAGGAGATTATTGATTTAAACATAAACGGAGCTGTCAACAAGGCAAACTTAAAACTATCGAAAATGATTGCCATGGGGGTTCTGGCCGGAATGTTCATCGCTGTGGGAGGTGTAACCAGCAACACTGCTGTCCACAACATTACAAATGTGGGGCTGGCAAGAACACTGGCAGGCTGCATTTTTCCACTGGGTCTTTTAATGATCGTATTAGTGGGTGGCGAACTGTTTACCGGTAACTGCCTGATGGTTATGGCTGCACTGGACAAGCGTATCAGGATATCCCTTTTCCTCCGTAACCTGCTGGTGGTATTTTTTGCCAATCTTTTAGGTTCCCTGATTATGGATGTCCTCATTTTTTACAGCGGCAATCTGAATATAGGGGATGGAGCCGTCGGAGCCTATACAATTAAGGTAGCTCTTGACAAAGCGACCATTACACCTCTAAAAGGAATTACATCCGGTATCCTTTGTAATTTTCTTGTGTGTATGGCGATCTTAAAAGGTGCTGCCGCAAAGGATGCTGCCGGTAAGATTATGGCTACATGGTTTCCCATCTGTGCCTTTGTCATCAATGGTTTCGAACACGTTGTTGCTAATATGTACTATATTCCAATCGGTATCATGGCAGCAACAAATCCGTCCTATACTGCAAAGGCAGAAGAACTCTACGGAATCACAGCCGCACAGCTCGAACACCTGCACGTGGGCGGCGTATTCGGTAACCTCATACCTGTTACTATTGGTAATATTTTAGGGGGCTTCTTTATCGGTCTTATGCTCTATTTTATCAATGTAAGATGGGATAAGAATTAATCTTTTCAAATACAAAATAAGCCGGAATCCTATTCTCTCAAGGTTCCGGCTTTTACTATTTGATAACCCATTTTGATTTCCTTGCGAACCTGCTGGGAATCTTCAATCATATTTACCAGCATTTTTGCTGCTTCTTCTCCACTTGTCTGATAATAAAAATGTACAGATGTCAGCTTCGGATCGCAGACCTTTGCTACCAGATTATCACCAAAACCCGCCAGCTGTACATCCTCAGGAATCCGTTTTTTACAATCTTTTAAATACATCATGGCACCCATAGCGATTTTATCAGTAGCACAAATCAGTGTATCAATCATAGGATCCATTTCTAATAATTTTTTAGCACTTTCATATCCGTTTTCTATTGTGAAGAGTCCATTTGTGCAATATTCTTCCTTTATTGTACGATCCTGTTCGAAATTGGCATCTAAAAAACCATATAACCGTTCCTGTCCAACCGCTTCATCCTCGGAAATTGCTCCGATAAATGCAGGATTCTTTCCAGACTGCAATGCCCTCTTTGTCAACTCTTTGGCTGCTCCATAATCATCATAATATACACAGGAATACTCCTTTACACACTGTGACAGTACAACAATCGGTATGGTAATGTCTTTCATTACTTTATAATGTTCTTTCGTAAATACAGTTCCAATCAGTATAATGCCGTCTACATGATTCTGCCTTAACTGTTTGAGATAACGAATCTCTTCTTTTACATCATTATGAGTATCTGCAAGCAATAACTGATACCCCTTTTCACCCAGTATGCTGCTGATTCCCTGCACCATCCTGCTGATGGAGTCTGAATTAATCTTTGGTAAAATAACTCCGATAAAGCCAGTCTTTTTTGTACGAAGCATCTGTGCCTGTGCAGAAGGCTGATAACCTGTTTCTTCTATTACTTTTTTTATCTGTTCTTTTTTTTCTGCACTGACATATCCATTGTTCAGGTATCTGGATACTGTGGCTCTGGAAACCCCTGCAAGTGCAGCAATTTCATTTATATTCATAAATGCCTCCGATTATTTACTGTTTCTGACTAAACTTTACACAAATGCACTTGGAAGCTTTGGTTCCTCAATGTTCGTTGCTCCCGATATTACTCCATACTATATTCATTGCATGAACACACTTCGAAACCTCCGTTTCAGCTTTGCATACCTTCAAACTATGCCCACTGTGCTCACCAAGGTTTCAGGAACCAGTGTTCGTTGCACTCACATATCTTCTCCTAGGAACGTATGCACCTGCAAGCATTCGCCACGCTTTTGACAGAAACTGCGTTCACGCTTATCGTTCATTATATCGGAATATGGGAACGATTTCAAGTCACATTTTAAGTCACAATCTCATATCCTTTACATATCATAATAAAAATATGCTTTTTTGCATTTTGCAAGGAAAGGGTTTCTATTATGAAATTGAAAAAACATTTAAGAGCAACCCAGGAAAATATTGACCGCGGCTATTTACAGATTAATGCAGTTTCTGATAATAATGAAATACCTGTACGTAACGCAAAAATTGAAATTGCAAGTACAGGAAATCCTAACCAGACAATTGAACAGTTAGAAACAGATAATGACGGCAGAACTCCCAACATCGAGCTGGCTGCACCACCACTGGAATTTTCTTTAGAGCCTTCAGACAATCAGCCATACAGTGAATATAACCTTAAAATATCGGCAGAAGGATATGAGGACTCCATAATAACCGGTATACAGATTCTTTCCGGAGAAATTGGTCTGCAAAACATCCGTCTGACCCCTTCTGCAACAAGTGAACAGCTCTATAATCCTACCGTAATCGGGGGACACACTCTATGGGAATTCTATCCTCCTAAAATTGCAGAGGCAGAAATCAAACCCATGGATGAGCGTGGCGAAATCGTACTTAGCAGAGTTGTTGTTCCTGAATATATCATCGTACATGATGGTTCTCCAACAGATACCACAGCAACGGATTATTATGTTCCATACAAAGATTACATTAAAAATGTAGCCTCCTGTGAAATATATGCCACGTGGCCGGAAGCTTCCATCACTGCAAACGTACTAGCAATTATTTCCTTTACGCTTAACAGAGTTTATACGGAGTGGTACCGTGGAAAAGGTTATGATTTTACCATTACCAGTTCTACTGCTTTTGACCACAAATGGATTTATCAGAAGACCGTATATGAAAATATCTCTCAAGTGGTAGATACTATATTTGCAAACTATCTGTCCCGCCCGAATGTCTCACAGCCAATCTTAACCCAGTATTGCGACGGAAAACGTGTTACCTGTCCAAACTGGATGAGCCAATGGGGTTCCAAATATCTTGGTGACCAGGGATATAGTGCAATCGAAATTATAAGAAATTACTATGGTGATGATATGTATATCAATTCGGCCGAACAAATAGCCGGTATTCCGGCATCATGGCCGGGTTATGACCTGTCCGTGGGTTCCACCGGTGACAAAGTCAGAATGATCCAGGAACAGCTTAACCGGATTGCAAGAAATTATCCATCTATTCCGACAATCGCCGTAGACGGTATCTTTGGAGAAGGTACAAAGGCTGCTGTTTCACAATTTCAGTCTATCTTCAATCTGCCTGCTAACGGAATCGTTGACTATCCTACCTGGTATAAAATTTCCCAGATTTATGTTGGTGTCAGCAAAATAGCAGAGCTTGTATAAGCTTGTATATGCATACAGCACCAGTCAGCAACAGACTGGTGCTGTATAATTTTAGTAAATTTCCTGCAAATAATGAAAAAATTGAAAATCTTTCTTGACGTTTCCACACGCAGTCAGTAACAACATTATCATACTGCCTGCTATAAATTTTATCACTTTCTTCATAATCATCCACCTCCTAACATATAAGTGAATTAAATCATGAATACTGTTGCATTATTTAAATCTGCTTATTGGACATATAATTCTTTATTAAAAATTCTTTATTCTGATACAATCTTTCTAAAATTCTTTTTCCCTTTCTTTATTACGAACTCTGTGGCAAAATCACCTTTTTCGTATGCAGTAAATGGATCATTTATCTTCTCTCCATTTACGGTCACACCACCCTGCTGAATGCCTCTTCTGGCCTCTGCCTTAGAAGCTACAAGCTCTGCCTTTACCATCAGATCAAGAATGCCAAGCTTTCCTTCCTCGTTAAAATCTGTATCGTTAAGAACTGTCGTTGGCATATTCTCTGTATTGCCACCACCGGCAAACAAAGCTTTTGCTGCCTCCTGTGCCTTAGATGCCTCTTCTTCGCCATGAACAAGCTTGGTAAGCTCAAAAGCTAGAATCTCTTTTGCCTGATTTAACTGGCTGCCCTCCCATTGGTCCATCTCATCAATCTGCTCTAATGGTAAAAATGTAAGCATTCTCAGGCATTTCAAAACATCAGCATCATCAACATTTCTCCAATACTGGTAAAAATCAAACGGCGATGTCTTATTAGGATCAAGCCATACTGCTCCGGATTGCGTTTTCCCCATTTTCTTTCCCTCAGAATTAAGAAGTAACGTAATCGTCATGGCATATGCATCTTTTCCAAGCTTACGTCTGATCAGCTCTGTTCCCCCAAGCATATTGCTCCACTGGTCATCACCACCAAACTGCATATTACAGCCATATTTCTGATACAATGCGTAAAAATCATAGCTCTGCATGATCATGTAGTTAAACTCCAGAAAACTTAATCCTTTTTCCATTCTCTGTTTATAGCATTCTGCCCGAAGCATATTATTAACGGAAAAATGGGAACCTACCTCACGAAGCACCTCAACATAATTAAGATCCAGCAGCCAGTCTGCATTATTTACCATCATTGCCTTTCCTTCTGAAAAATCAATAAATTTGCTCATCTGTTCCTTAAAACAGTCACAATTATGCTGGATAGTTTCCTTTGTCATCATCTGCCTCATATCCGTACGCCCAGAAGGATCACCAATCATCGCGGTACCACCGCCAATCAATGCGATAGGTTTATTTCCTGCCATCTGAAGGCGTTTCATCAGACATAATGCCATAAAATGACCTACATGCAGACTATCAGCGGTAGGGTCAAACCCAATATAAAATACAGCCTTTCCCTCATTAATTAATTCTTTGATTTCTTCCTCATCCGTCACCTGGGCAATTAAACCCCTTGCAACTAATTCATCATAAATTGTCATTTTTTCTCTCCTCTTCTTAATAATACTCCGTTTAGTGCGGACCGCAGTGAAACGGCGACCTTGGCTGCTTTGCTGCACCAAGTACGGTCACGCAGTGACATTATCTTCTTGCACGAGTGTACATAATTATTATTTATATCATAGGAAATGCAAAGCAGTTTCTATGATATAAATAAAGTCCCGTCCTATAAATAGGACGAGACTACCCGTGTTACCACCTAAATTCACAACAGATTCACACCTGCTGCCTTTACTGGTATACAATATAACAAATACATTAACAAAAATATGCCAGACACCTGTATTGTCAGATTCATACCGGATATGTTAACGAATATCAATCGGCATAGCCTACTTGGAACCTTTCTCACCTATAAGAGATTCTTCACTCCGTTCGGTATGCAGCTCAAAGAGGTATTCATAACAAGTCTTCCATAGTCCTCTCATCAACCGGCACTTTTCTGTATGGGTCTGCTCATTACTACTTATTCTTATCATCGCTTTAATGTGTATAGTATAGTAAAGACTGCCAATTTTGTCAAACATTTTCTGAATGCTATATTTCACTAATCCTGAACTGTTCAACAATCTGATTCAGCATTTTAATATTCTCCATACTGTTATCTACAGCATCTATATTCTGACCGGTTTTTTCCGTCATATCGGTGGTACTTCCCGCAATTTCATTGATACTAACGCTGGCATCACTTACAGCTGCACCGATTCCTTCTACAGAATCTTTGATTTCCGATATGTTCCCAGACAAATTTACAATAGCCCGATTCACATTTAACATATTGTCTTCTACAATTGCAGCATCTTTTTGATACTGTTCACTTACTTTACCAAATTCCTCATAGTCTTCTAATACATTTTCTCCCATAAATTCGATAGAGGCATCCAGACACTTTGCCATATCCGATACTGCATCATTTACTTCATTTACAATCTTATTAATATTAGATACCGTATCACTGGTCTGTTGTGCCAGATTACTGATCTCAGTTGCAACCACGGCAAATCCTTTTCCCGCCTCCCCTGCTCTCGCTGCCTCAATGGATGCGTTTAATGCTAACAGGCTGGTCTGGGAAGATATATCATCAATTGCATTTGTTAATGCGTTAATTTGCTCCACTGCCTTTGATTTTATAAGTGCTGCCTCGGCTTCCTGCTTTACACTATGATACATGGCTTTTGTCTTGTCAGAAGCGTTTGTAGTGGAATCTCTAAGTGTTGCCGCTCTTTTCATGATCTCAGCAGAAAGCTGTTTTCCTGCCTTTGATAACTGTTCAATAGAGCAGGCATTGTCATTGATCGCTTCCAGATTGCTTTGTACCCTGTCCACAGCAGTTTCCGATGTTTCCACCCCTGCTGCCAACTCCCTGGTATAATCCGAATTTGACTCCGCAATTCTGGCAACATCCTCAGATGTATTTTGCAGATAAGATATACTTGAATTTAATTCTCCACAGGAATTATCTATGTTCCGCACCATTTCTTCCAAATGATTCCTCATCCGAATAATTGCCTGTGCCATTTCACCGGTTTCATCCTTATGCTTCATTAATTGTGCACTGTCAATCTGTGTAACAAAATCCAGATCTGCGGTCAATTGAATCACTTTTGTCAATTTTTTGATCGGCTTGGAAATAGTAGCACTTATAAAAAAAGCAAATATGACAGAAAGAATCAGTGCATAAACTGCCATCCTGACAATTTTTATCGTTAAAGAATTTGTACTATCCATAAGTTCTTTTTCCGGTACGGATACTATCAGTTTCATTCCATTGTTAAGCGTCTTATAAATAATACTATTATCACCTGACGTAACTACTTTTCCTTCATTCTCTGTATTAGTGATTATTTTATAATCCTCGGGCATAACTTCTTCTAAACTGGTTCCTGTCTCATAATCCTTATGTGACAAGATCATTCCTTCTGCATTTAGCAGATATGCATATCCCGTTTCATAAACTTTGGTCTCGGATACCAGATTCTGTATCTCTGAAAAATCAACATCCATTCCTACAATCCCTACCGATATATCCTCTATAAAAATCGGAACAACATAAGAGATCATGTATACGTTGATATTTTCATTTAAATATGGATCCATCCATATTGGTTTTCCTGCCTGCACGGGTATATAATACCAGCCTACATGTGCCAGATCCGATGGATCATAAATACTAAAATCCGTAGGTACTAAAAAATCAAAATCATCTCCTGATTTGGATAAGAAAATACCGGAAGTCGGATTCGTAAACTCGGGATTATACCGGATGTACGCACATAACGCACCTTTTGTATTTAACGCAAGATTATTGGTGGTAACCTCCAATGATTTGGTACATTCATCCACGTACTTATCATCTTTTTTAAATTTATCAAAATCAGCAATATTAGAAATCGTAATATTACTAAGGGCATCTACAGATTGTTCAATCTTCTCAATCGTACTATTTAACTCACCCAGCCTGGTCTCATTAATCAATGCCAGGGTCTGTCTGGAATCCTCTCTGGTTACCTCTCTGGATGCCATAATACAATTGACACCCATTATGAAACACGCCAACAAAACGGTTACCGATACTGTAACGGTAATCCTTACTCTCAATGAATTTTTCATCTTCTCCCCCATTTCATTTAATAAATAACTGTTCACATACAAGTTAAATCCTTTGCCGTAAACACGATACTCAGCCTTTGTCCATAGAAATAAAGCCGTTGCCATTATAACACATTTTGTTCCAAAACTCCATTCATTGTATATAACACTTAGCTTTAGTAAGTTTTTACCGACATTTTATGTACTTTCTGATTTAAAAATTCCAATGTGACCATTTTGCTCCCCAACTGAAACACCACAATTGCATACTCCTCTTTCTCATCTATCTCAGCATCTGAAAACACATTCTTAACCTCCTGATAATCATCACCAATCCCAACTCCTCCATATATTTCAAAGGGAACTGCATACTCTTTATCATCATGCCGGAATGCAGAAGCTTCAATATATGTTATTGTCATTTCGTCTGGAGAAACCGCTTTATTTTGTTTCAGATTTGTAACCCTGATATAAGCAATTTCTTCATTCTCCTCATTTAATAAATTACAATGAAAATAATCCCCTGCATCAATACCGTCTGTCATCTCATCATAATACATATCTTCTATATGGAATTCTGCCGGCAGTTCCGAGATTTTAAGCGGAAAAGGCATCGTTATTCCCAAAATGGCAATATGATTGGAATCTTCTATAGGATTTATCAGTTTTTTATCATATAATTCTAAATTTTCCTTTTTTTCTTCTTGTTTTCCTTCCGGATTAAATAGTGGTAAAAAGAAAAAGAACATCAGACAGATAACAATAACAATTAATAAATTTCTTATAATTATTTTCATATTCTTCCCCTTTTATTTTACTATTACAAACTATCACTGGTTATAAATGAAACACTCATTGTTTCCTGTAAAGTAAATTTAAACGTATAATCCAATATTATAAATATGATAATCCCCATTGCAATATTAGGAATTATATCCAAGTTAAAATAATCAAACAGATAATATGATGCTATTAATGTGATTGGCATTGTACTCACTAATCTGGTCAAAACATCAACGATTCTATATGGATTAACTTTACTTTCCTCTTCAAATTTGTACTTTATAATCAAAGCAATGATCATCATAATTATAAGTGGTATTGTACATATTGTAATAATAAACAAATACGATTCCTTTAAGTCTGGTAATATCGTAATATCCAATTCTGGTAATACAGATGCCTCCATAAATATCAGAAATATTGTTAAAATATATACAAATAATGTTAATACCCTGCATATAATTTTAATCTTTCCCCTGTCTCTCATTCCCTTTACTCCTTACTTTTTATATTGGATTTTGTAATTTTATAAACACTTCAACTACAAACACTATTTCGTATGGTATCACAAAAAGGTATCCATGTCAAACTAAAAAAATCTATATATGCTTTTCTGAAGATTCCATTTATTAAAATATCTAAGTATATTATTTATTGAAACATATTTTTTACAACAGAATAAAACATCAAGTTAATCATCAGGAATACACGTAACGATGAAAAACACGCTTTGTGAGTTTCTCATCGTTCGCAGGTGTCACTAAATTAGAATACAGGCATTTTACTTATTCCGCACAAAAAAACCAGTGCATACAAATCCTGTAAACACTGGTTCTTAAATAACAGCCAATAGGGGAATCGAACCCCTGTTTCCGCCGTGAGAGGGCGGCGTCTTAACCGCTTGACCAATTGGCCTTGTCCTTGACGACTTGCTTAGTATAGCAAATGTTAGAACAAAATGCAAGCATTTTTTAAAAAAAATTTTGTTTTTGATATTTTATAAATCAAAAATGCTTAACTGACTGGACTCCGGCATTCCATCCAGCAAGCCCAGATTCGTCATTTTCTCAATCGTTGACTTGCCAATCTTCGCCCGGATTCTTAAATCCTCCTTTGAGATAAACGGTCCCTGTTTTGCCGCTTCCTTAATCTGAGCTGCCGCCTTGCCGGCAACACCTTCTACCGAATTAAAGGAAGGCATGATTTTTCCATCAATAATCTGACAGTTTATATCATCTGCACGATATATGTCAATCGGCATAAATTCATACCCTCTTGCGTACATTTCCTGTACCAGACGCATATCTTTTAACGCATCTTCTTCTGCACCGGTCCGCTCTTCTTTAGACTTTTTCTTAATGGCATTCATTTCATGCTCCAAATGTTCTTTTCCCCTGCACATCGTTTCGTAATTAAACGCTTTGGCACGGATACTGAAATATGCTGTATAATATGCCAGCGGATAATTTACTTTAAAATATGCTATTCTCCATGCCATCATAACATAAGCCGCCGCATGTGCCTTAGGGAACATATACTTGATTTTCTTGCAGGACCAGATATACCAGTCGGGAACTTTGTATTTCAGCATTTCCTCTTCCATCTGCGGCTGAAGACCTTTTCCTTTACGGACGCTCTCCATAATCTTAAAAGCAAGTCCCGGTTCCAGCCCCATATGAATCAGATAAACCATAATATCATCACGACAGCAGATGGCTCCTGAGAGCTCCGTCTTTCCTTCCTCAATCAGAGTCTGCGCGTTGCCAAGCCATACATCTGTACCGTGGGAAAGACCTGAGATACGTACCAGATCCGAAAAATTCTTTGGTTTTGTATCCACCAGCATCTGAATTACGAAATCCGTGCCAAATTCCGGCACCCCAAGAGAACCGGTGGGAGTTTCCCCAATATCCTTTGATGAAATTCCAAGAGCCGACGGATCGTGAAAAATAGACATAACCTGTTTATCATCCAATGCGATCGTCTTTGCATCAATTCCTGTCAAATCCTCTAACCGCCGGATGATCGTAGGATCATCATGCCCGAGAATATCCAACTTTAACAGGTTTGCATCAATGGAATGGTACTCAAAATGGGTAGTTATAATATTGGTTTTTGTGTCATTTGCCGGTTTCTGGATTGCTGTAAATTCATAAATTTCCCTGTCACTGGGAACAACTACCATACCACCTGGATGCTGGCCGGTGGTTCTCTTAACTCCAACACATCCATTGGCAATCCGGCTGAGCTCACATTTACGCTTTATGATTTCACGTTCCTGATAATATTTGTACACAAGCTGTTCTGCCGTTTTCTGGGCAATGGTTCCTATCGTACCTGCACGAAATGCGTGTCCTTTTCCAAATAATTCCTCAGTATAGGCATGTGCACTGGCCTGATACTCACCTGAAAAATTCAGATCGATATCCGGCTCCTTATCTCCATAAAACCCAAGAAACGTTTCAAACGGGATATCATGTCCCTCTTTTTTCATCATGGTGCCACATTTCGGACATACCATATCCGGCATATCACAGCCGGAACTTCCTGAATAGCTTTTCACCAGTTCCGAATCAAAATCCACATAATAACATTCAGGACAAATATAGTGGGCCGCTAATGGATTTACCTCTGTTATTCCGGCCATCGTTGCAACAAACGAAGAGCCTACGGAGCCACGGGAGCCTACCAGATATCCATGATCATTGGAATCCCACACCAGCTTCTGGGCGATAATATACATAACCGCATATCCGTTGCCGATAATAGATGTTAATTCTTTTTCCAAACGGTCGGTAACCTGCTTCGGCAGATTGGGTCCATATATCTCATGCGCCTTATCATAACAGATACTCCGCAATGTTTCGTCAGAATTCTCGATAACAGGAGGACATTTATCAGGGCTGACCGGATATATTTTTTCTATCATGTCGGAAATCATCAGCGTATTGTCAATAACGATCTCCTTTGCCTTGTCACTTCCCAGATACTCAAATTCGGCGAGCATTTCTTCTGTGGTACGGAAAAATAACGGTGCCTGATTGTCCGCATCCTTAAATCCTTTAGATGCCATTAATACGGCTCTATACAGACTGTCCTCCGGGTCCAGAAAATGTACGTCACAGGTTGCCACAACAGGTTTATGATATGTTTCTCCAAGTTCTACGATCACACGGTTCAGATTCTGCAAATCTTCATCCGTATTCACATTTGGATATCTCTCTTCTGCCTTCATAAACGCATTATTGCCAACAGGCTGAATCTCTAAATAATCATAAAACCGCACAATACGGTCAATCTCTTCTTCTTCCGCTCCCTCTAGCACAGCGTGAAAAAGTTCTCCTGCCTCACAGGCAGAACCAAGGATCAAGCCTTCTCTGTATTTATTAATCAGGCTCTTAGGCATGACCGGGCGCATATTAAAATACTCCACATGGGAAATGGAAATCAGACGGTTTAAGTTTACCCGTCCAATCTCATTTTTTGCCAGAATAATGCCATGGTAACGTTTTGATTTTTTAATGGAATCCGGTGAAGTTTCTCCCAAAGAATTCAAATCATCTAAATTGGATATCCCTTTTTCCTTCATCATAGGTAGAAAACGCTTAAAAAGTTCAGCTGTAGCCTGTGCATCATCCACTGCACGGTGGTGATTTAATAATTTAATGCCGAGATGTTTACAAAGACGATCTAATGTAAATTTACCTAACTCCGGACACAGGATATGTCCCAGTGTCATGGTATCTACGACTGTATTTTCTATCTTAAGTCCCATATCCTTTGCAAATTTTTTGATAAAGCTTGTATCAAATCCTGCATTATGGGCAACCAGCACACTGTCGCCTGCAAATTCCAGAAACATAGGAAGAATATTCTCTATTGTGGGGGCTTCCATCACCATATCATCCGTAATGGAAGTGAGTTTGGTAATGTTGTAAGGAATCGGCATTTCCGGATTTACAAAATGAGAAAATGTATCCGTAATCTCTCCATTTTCAATCTTTACCGCACCAATCTCTATTATCTTGCAAAATTTCGGACTTAAACCGGTGGTCTCAATATCAAATACTGTATAACTGCTGTCTAATGACTGTCCCCTTGATTTTTGTACAAAGCCCTTTAAATCATCTACAAAATACCCTTCCACACCGTATATGATCTTGAACGGATCATCCTTTTTAATACAGTGGTTTGCCACAGGAAATGCCTGTGCCACGCCATGATCAGTGATAGCAATCGCCGGATGCCCCCATTCCTTTGCACGGGAAATGATCTCTCCCACATCTACCACACTGTCATTATCACTGTACACAGTATGCATATGCAGTTCAACCCGCTTTTCCAGAGAGTTGTCCTGACGCTTAGTAGTAAAATCAGGAATCGGTTTAATACCGGTTATAGAGTTAAGTGTAATCTCCCTCACATACGTATCATAGGAAGGTATACCTTTTATTTTATAGAATTTCTTTTCTTTAAAATCTTCTTTTAATATTTGCCAGTCTTCTTTAGAAACAAAAATCTTTCCAGAAATAGAGTCCGTAAAATCAGTGACAGCAAAGGTAATCAGCAGCTTTTCACCATTCCGAAGTTCCCGTTCCTCCATATTGAAAACCTGCCCTCTTACAACAATATCACCGACACCTTCTGTAATCTCAGATATCACAGTCTCATTTCCCTCTACATTACGCCCATAAATAACCTCTGGATCTGCAATTTTCGTCCGACCATAAGCCGACCTGTTCCAGTTGCCTTCCTTTGGTTTTGTTCTATCGGCAGCAGGTTTTGTCTGCCTGTTCTCTTTATCAGGAACAGAAATTTTGTCCTTTGTGTCTGTCTGTGCTCCTGAAGAAGCATTTGTTCCCTCCTTAGAAGATACGGTTTCCTGCTCCTGCGCATTCTTTTCAACCTGTTCCATGATCTGATGTACTTCCAGATGGAGTTTATGTTCATTTGCTCTCCTGATGGAATCCTTTTGTTCCTCTGTAAAATCAAATCCTACACGAATGTCATAATCAAATCGCTCTTTATACACCTTTTCCAAATATTTTTTAATATCTACAGAACGGGTTTTGGCTAGAAAGGTATCATCCAATGTCAGCGTAATTATATTACCATCAATAAACCATTCTGCATTTTTTACCAGACGGTACAATACAGAAGATTCAGCCTGAAGTTCAAAAAGCAAGCTGTCTTTATAGATTTCCGTCAGCCTGCTTATATTATACTGACCGGATAAATCATAATGTTCCAATAATTTGACACGCATATTTCCCTGGAACACAAAGTCACTCAGCATATCTTCTATTTCATAAATATCCTGCTTGGAAATCAGTATTTTACTTTTAATATGTATTTTTAATGTCTTTTCAGATTTTACAAGAACAGCTTCCGATACAAAAACCTGTTCAAATAATTCCCTCATATCTTCAGGACATTCAAATCCCGGAAACACTTTAAAAAAATGCTTTTCTTCAGTCATTATTCGTCCTTAATCCTTCCAGTTTTTCAACTCTTCCTCCAATACCGATAATAGATTTTCCTCAGATACTTTTTTTACGATCTCACCTTTTTTAATTAAAAGTCCCTCTCCATTACCGCCTGCAACTCCAAGATCTGCTTCCCTTGCCTCTCCTGGACCATTCACCACACACCCCATAACTGCAATCTTAATATTCAGGTGTTCATAATCCGCTGCCAGATTTTCCACCTGATTTGCCAGTCCTATTAAATCAATTGAGGTTCTTCCACAGGTTGGGCAGGAAACCACTTCAATCCCTCCCGTCCGAAGTCCTAATGTCTTAAGAATCAGCTTTGCAGAAATAATCTCATTTACCGGATCTCCCGTTAAGGAAACCCGTATTGTGTCTCCGATTCCCTGATGTAAAATCAATCCTAATCCGATTGCAGATTTTATATTTCCCCTTGTCAGGGTTCCGGCTTCTGTAATTCCCACATGCAATGGATAAACCGTTTTTTCGGCAATTAATTCATGTGCCTTCACGCACATCAGTACATCGGAAGACTTAATGCTGATCACTATATCATCAAATCCAAACTCTTCCAGAATACGTACTTTATCTAATGCACTTTCTACAATTCCCTCTGCGGTAACTCCATGATATCTGGCTACTAATTCTTTTTCCAGGGAACCGCTGTTTACGCCTACACGTATCGGTACATGATATGCTTTTGCAGCCTCTACAACTGCTTTAATCTTATCTGTTCCACCAATATTACCAGGATTGATACGAATCTTATCAGCACCGTGTTCCATTGCCATAATTGCAAGTCTGTAATCAAAATGGATATCTGCAACAATCGGAATATGAATATACTTTTTAATCTCCGAAAAAGCCTTTGCTGCTTCCTCATTATTAGCAGTCGAACGAATAATATCACAACCGGCTTTTTCCAGTCTTAAAATCTGCTCGATAGTAGCCTCTACATCTTCTGTTCTGGTATTTGTCATAGACTGGATCAGGATTGGATTTCCTCCGCCAATCTTTTTATCACAAATTTGAATCACTTTTGTATTATCTCTCAAAACATCTCACTCCCGTCTTCTTTCGGAAATATCAAAAACATATTTAATGCATAATTTTCAATACATCCTGGAACATAACAACAATCATCAGACCAATCAAAAGCATAAATCCGATCGTATTTACAAAAGCTTCCTTGTCTGTAGGAATCTTCTTTCTAAAAATAGCTTCAAATAAAAGAAATACTGTTCTGCCCCCATCTAAAGCCGGTATTGGTAAAAGATTCATCACACCAAGGTTAGCACTTAACAAAATACAAAAATTCACTATGTTAAGTATAACATTGATGACTGCGACCGAGGCATCACCATTGGCACTGTCCTTTGCCTCGTTAATAGTATCACTCATCATGGATACAATCCCTACCGGACCGGATAAATTTTTTAATCCAAGCTTTCCACCGATTAAATATTCAAGACTCAGGATAGTTGTCTTAATCTGATAACGAAGCTCCAATATGCTATATTTTAGAGTGTTCCATACACCATCCTTCGTTCTGCCATTACTATATATTCCCATAAGATAACCGTTTTCCGTTTTTTCCGGAGAAAAAGTAAAATCCAATTCTTCCCCATCCCGGTCTACCGTCAGACTAATATCCTTTCCGCTCTGGTTGAATTGCATATATACCAAAACTTCCCTGAAATTGTAGATTCTATGACCGTTATAATCGGTAATCATATCGCCTTCCATTAATCCGGCTTCTTTTGCAGGACTGTTTTCGGAAAATTTTCCGATTACCGGTGCATCATATCCGCAAACCGCAATCAGTACAACCGACAATATAAAAGCCAGTATAAAGTTAAAAATCGGACCTGCCAGCACAACTGATAATCTCGCCCATACAGATTTGGCACTAAAAGAATGTTCATCTGCAACTTCTTCCTCTTCTCCAAGCATCATACAATATCCGCCCATGGGAATCAGTTTAAGGGAATACTTTGTCTCCTTTTTTGTAAAGGAAAATAGTGTAGGACCCATTCCTACCGCAAATTCATTTACATAAATTCCGTTCTTCTTTGCCAGTAAAAAATGTCCAAATTCGTGAAAGAATATAATCGCTCCAAATACCAAAAGCGCAATAATCACATTAATAAATGTATTCATGATATCCACCTGCTCTCAATTGTTTCATATACCCATTTTTCTGTTTCTAAAATTTCTTCTACTGTCGGATTTTCAATTAATGTATGACGATCCATGCACAGCCTTATCATTTCATAGATTTCCAAAAAACGTACCTTCTTATGCAAAAATTTTGCAACGGCAAGCTCATTAGCCGCATTTAATACCGTCGGCATACTCCCTCCGGTTTCAATTGCCTCATAAGCATATTTTAACCCCAAAAAAGTATCTAAGTCCGGTTTTTGAAAGGTGATTTCGCTAAGTTTTGAAAAATCAAGCCGTGTGCCATCTAAAAAGACTCTGTTCGGATAATAAAGTGCATACTGAATGGGCAGCCTCATATCAGGTGTTCCAAGCTGTGCCATTACTGCACCATCTTCAAATTCTACCATAGAATGTATGATACTCTGTGGCTGTACCACAACTTCAATCTGTGAAGGTTCTATGCCGAATAACCATTTTGCCTCTATTACCTCTAATCCTTTATTTACCATTGTAGCCGAATCAATTGTGATTTTTTTCCCCATAGACCAGTTAGGATGCTGCAATGCCATTTCCAAGGTAACCGTTTCCAAATCCTTCATGGTCTTTCCCCGGAATGGTCCACCGGAAGCCGTCAATAAAATCTTATGAATCTGATTACTGTGTTCTCCGTTCAGACATTGGAAAATAGCAGAGTGTTCACTGTCTACTGGCAAAATGGATACCTTTTTTTCTGCTGCCAGTGGTATAATGATATGACCGGCAGTTACCAAAGTTTCTTTATTCGCCAGGGCAATATCCTTCCCTGCATGAATTGCTGCAATGGTTGGCTTAATTCCTATCATTCCCACAACAGCCGTAACCAATATATCCGACTCCTCCATTGCCGCCATCTCTAAAAGTCCATCCATGCCGGAAACAACCTTACATGCAGGTACGACATCTGCAATTGAGGCTCTAAGCTCTTTCGCTTTTGATTCACTCCATACTGCCGCTATCCGTGGATGAAATTCCCTGATCTGTTCTTCCAAAAGATCAATATTGCTGCCTGCCGAGACCGCTGCCAGTTTCAAATCATCATGATTCCTGATAACATCCAGCGTCTGTATACCGATCGACCCTGTAGAACCTAATATGGCTACCTTTTTCATAATATCCTCCTAAAACCTGTTCGAAAGAATTTATGCCAGCCGAAGCTGACATATTCCTAAATATACAATTTGAATCTATCACAAAAGATTAAACAGCTCTACCAAATAATAAGTAATTGGTGCTGTAAAAAATACACTGTCAAAACGGTCTAATATCCCTCCATGTCCGGGAATTAAATGACTATAATCCTTAATTTTGTTATCTCTTTTGATGGCAGATGCGGCCAAATCTCCAACCACTGCCGGAACAGCCCCCAATGCAGCTATAATCGCACAATACAATCCTGAAAATTGAATATCCCCGGAAAAAATGCTTCCAAATAAAAATCCAATCATACCTGCTCCAAGAATTCCACCAACAAAGCCTTCCACACTTTTATTAGGACTGACCTTGGGTGAAAATTTATGCTTTCCAATGGCACTGCCCACCAGATAAGCAAATACGTCATTTCCCCAGCTGGATATCAGGATAAAGAAAGAAAGCAGCAGACCGGATTCCAAAGACCGGATCCTGAATACAAAAGATAACAGTACCGTTACATAAACAAATCCAAAAAATGCCCTTATAATATCCGTATCCTTATATTTGGGAAATAAAAATACATATATTGCTAACGATATCATAAGAAGAAATATTACTAACGGAAACAAAAAAATATCCCGCCCCCAATAAATCAATGGATAAAACAATAAAGTTCCTATATAATCCACTATGGCAAAGGGTGTTTTTTCCAGAGAATATACTTTTAAAAATTCCCAGACACCAAATAATGATATTATTGTAAGAATTACCGCTGAAACAGCTCCTCCGGCAAGCAACGTAATAAGAGTGATTACCGCTACAAAAAAACCACCAATCAATCGATCCTTCATATTAATTACTATACCCCGCCAAAACGACGTTCCCTTCCATTATAATATCTGATTGCACCAAGCAAATCTTCCTTTTTAAAGTCAGGCCATAATACATCGGTAAAATAAAATTCTGTATAAGCCAGCTGCCATGGCAGGAAATTAGAAAGTCTTTCCTCTCCGCTTGTTCGTATCAATAAATCCGGATCTGGTAAACCAGCCGTATCCAGCTTACTGCTTATCAGTTCCTCGGTTATATTTTCAGGATCCAATGTATGAGCCGCTACTTCTTTGGCAATCTTCTGGACAGCACGTTTAATCTCATCCCGTCCACCATAATTAATGGCAATGGTAAACTTTAGCCCTGTCGCATCTTTTGTTGTTTCTTCCAATTCATTGATTCTTGTAACCAGCTTTGTATCTAATCCTGATTTATCTCCAATCACCCTGACCTTCATGTTATTTTTGGTAGACCGTTCAATACAGTCAATCAGATATTTTGCCAGTAACTTCATTAACGCATCTACTTCTTCTGCCGAACGCCTCCAATTCTCTGTAGAAAAAGCATATACCGTAATATATTCTATTCCCATATTATAGCCATCTTCAATAATCTGTTCCACAGTCTTGGAACCCTGCACATGCCCATAATTTCTAGGCATATTACGTTTTTTTGCCCATCTCCCATTACCATCTAAAATAATTGCAATATGCTTTGGTACATCCAGATTTTCTTCCTTAATCGCTTTTAAAATACTCTCCAAAATCTGCCTCCGAATTAAACAGTCATAATTTCATTTGACTTATTCTCAATAGTAGAATCAATCTTTTCTATATATTTGTCTGTAAGCTTTTGCACCTTATTCTCATAATCTTTTTGTTCATCTTCCGAAATCTCATTTGCCTTAAACTGCTTCTTGAAATAATCATTTGCATCACGGCGGACATTACGAACAGCAACTTTTGTATTTTCACCTTTTTTCTTAATATCCTTTACCAGATCTTTACGGCGCTCTTCAGTAAGTTCCGGAAAATTTAAGATAATGGATTTACCATCATTATTAGGCGTAAGCCCTATATCAGAACAGATAATGGCTTTTTCAATCTCTTTTAATAAAGACGCCTCCCACGGTGTAATTACAATCGTTCTCGCTTCCGGAACGCTGACATTCCCCACCTGCTGCAACGGAGTTGGCACCCCATAATATTCTACTTTGATCTTATTTAAAATATTAGGATTTGCACGACCTGCACGAATATTGGAATATTCATTCTCCAAACTTTCTAACGACTTTGCCATCTTTTCTTCAAACTGCTCTAACATAAATGATTCCTCCTAAAAATATGTTTATAAATAACCCTCTTACAAATATGTTCTCAAATTTTCAAACAGAACAAATCCCTACACTTCTATATAAGTTCCGTTTGATTTCCCTGTCATAGCCTTCAGAATGCTGTCTTCTTCATTTAATCCAAACAGCATCATTGGCATATGATTCTCCATAGCCAAAACAGCCGAAGCCAGATCTACTACACCTAACTGCTTATCTACAATCTCTTTCATCTGCATGGTATCATATTTCTTAGCATCTGGATTTGTTTTTGGATCACTGTCATAGACACCATCAATTGCCTTACCGGAAAGAATGACATCTGCCTCTATCTCGATTGCCATCAAAACAGTTGACATATCCGTTGAGAAATAGGGATGTCCTGTTCCACCTGCAAAAAATACCACTTCTGAGTTTTCTAAAGCCTCAATAGCTGCATCCTTATAAAACAGCTCTGTTACATTCCCACAAATAAACGGTGACATTATTCTGGTCTTTAATCCAACAGTACGGAACATATCAGCAGCATAAACACAATTCATAACTGTCGCCAGCATTCCAATCTGGTCTGCCTTTACCCTGTCCATATTTTCAGAAGTCCTTCCCCTCCAGAAATTACCTCCACCTATAACAACCGCTACCTGTTTCCCTTCATCTACCGCACATTTTACCTGTCTGGCAACATCCAAAACAGTTGTTTCATCAAATCCCTGATGCTTTTCTCCGGCTAACGCTTCTCCGCTTAGCTTTAATAAAATACGATTTGTCTTCATAAGTATCTCCTATGCAAAAAAGCTCTTTACATCAATATCAGAATAACTTTGTGAACAGAAGCCTTCAATAACTGCACCGTTATTGATCTGTACAGACCGTGATTTGATGTTACCCATAATAACTGCTGTAGAATCTACGATAACCGGCCCCTTCACATCAATATCGCCATTAACAGCCCCTGCAATTACAGCAGATTCACCGACAATATTGCCAACAATTACAGAACCCACACCAACTTTAACGCTTCCGTAAGATTTGATATCACCCTGAATCTTTGCATTATTTGCATATAATTCTCCCGAAGTAATATTACCGATCACGTTACCTCCGGCAACTACCTTACCTTTACATATTATACTTCCTTCAACTGTTCCGATGATATCGATGGAACCTTCCGTTTCCAGATCACCTGTAATCTTCGTTCCCTTTGTAATTAAAGTAGTTTCTGCATCAGCATCTTCAACATTAAATCCTGATTCCTCTACTATTTTATCCGTTTTTTCTTCCTCTGCTGCATTCATTGAAATAATACTTTTTTCTTCGCTCATGTCATTCTCCTCCGACTCTTCTATCTTTTCTATAGTCTCTTCCAAAACCTCTTCCGGTTCCATTTCTTGTAGTATCTCATCTTCTTCTATCATAACAGAATCTTCTTCCGGATTTTCTACAGCTTCTTCAATCTGCTCAGGTTCAGTGATTTCTGTCTCATCTAAACTCTCTTCCATTTCTTTTTCAAGCTGTTCCTCAGCCGATTCTTCCACATCCATATCTGGTTCAGATAATTCTTCTTCCTCCTCGATGGATTCCGATTCTGTTTCTTCCCCATTATCATCTTCTGCTTCAGGTTCGTTTTCTTCCAAAATCTCTTCCGGCTGTCCTATCTCTTCCAAACTTTCTGTGTCCTGTTCTGCTTCCTCCATTTCAGTCTCTAAATCTGCATCCTTTAAAACTGCCGCAATTCCTGAATCCTGCATAGTTTCTTTTTCGGTCAGTTCCAGCAGTTTCTTCTCCAACGCATGCTCCTCATCTTCAGGTTCCTCTGTCTCCGGTTCTATGAAATTTTCTTCTGGTTCTTCCTCTGTATCTATCACCTCTTCGGATTCTGTCATTTCCTCTATGTCTGATACAGTTTCTGATTCCTCCGATTCAAAATCCATATCATCCGTTTCATCGATTTCCTCTATGAACATCTCATCTTCCATGGATTCATCAAGCTGTCCGCCTTTCGCACCAAGACTATCCAGCAATGCCTGTAATCCCGCATCCGCCACTACTGGTCCTGTGGTTTCTTCTATTTCAATGGTTTCTTCTGTTTCAATGGTTTCTTCCGGTTCTATCATCTCTTCTGATTCTACAATCTCCTCCGGTTTCTCCTCATCAATCTCATCTTCTTCATCTTTTTCCTTTGAAATAGAACTATCCAACTGACTCAAAAGATCATTAATGGATAAATCTTCCGATTCTTCCTCTACATCATCTTCTATATCGTCTGATTCCTCAAACTCCTCTTCTTCCAGAACTTCCTCTGTCACAGCCTCTTTTTCTGCATCCTGTTTTTCCGAAAGCTGACTCAAAAGCTCTTCTACCGACATATCCATCGTATTAACTTCCACATCATCATCCAAAAGCATCTGTGTTCTTTCATCATCACTGTATAATTCGTCTTCTAAAAGATCATCTATCTGATCTAACATATCCTCAGGTGCAATATCGGAATCTTCCTTCATTGCAACAGATTCTGATTTTTTAGACTTTACCTGCTGCACTTTTTCCTTTTTAGGTTTATCCGTTTTCTTTTCCTGTTTTTGTTTTACATCCTTTTGCTTTGATGCTTTGGGTTTTGCCGGAGTGTCTTCCTTTTTATTTTCCTTTTCCGGACTTTCTTCAATTATCTCATCTTCATCATACATTTCATTCCCGTCCGGCATGAGTTCATTCATTGCCTGGGTAAAATCTGCTTTAAAATCCTTAAAAAAACTCATCTCATCCTCCAATTTTTATAAATATCGGATATCCTGTGTTATCACTATGCTGTCCTGTGAACACAATTTATCAATTTGTCCCTCTAAACGCAGTACCTTAAAAAATAACAGGAAATTCAGAATAACCGATGTGAATAGCAGAATAACTGCTCCAGCCACAATCATGTTCTTCATCCAGTTTATTCTTTTTCGTCTGGATTCCTTTGCATTATGTGTTTCTTTTTTCTTTTTATTAGCTGGCATATTCCATATCCTTTCATATAGGATTCCTATTTCTGGGAATCTTTACACGATTAGTATCAATTATAACACAGTTTACATTAAAAGAAAATGACATTTTTACCAAAAAATGAATCCGATATTTTTCCGACTTATTTTCTTTTGTAATCTCTATTGTAGCCATAATCTGCCTGCTATTATACGGTTTCATGCAATATTTAAAATAAAAAACCCCTGTAAATGACATATCCACGCCACTTACAAGGGTACATTTCCACAGTCTTTCTGCTCTGGATTCCCCTTCGTCTGCATCCTTTGGTAAGCTTCAATTTGTTTTCGTTCAGCATCAGATACCCGGAAACTGATGGTTGGCTTTTTATGTTTATTGCTCATGGAAAGCCTTCCTAATTGATTGATGGGAAACTGTATTGCGGTATGTACACCACTAAGAACAACTTCAATAACGGTACTTATCTGTGATTTTCCCTTTTTCACTTAATAATGCACGTACATCACCATGTCCGTCATAGAGATAAAGGCCCCTTCTGGTATCGGATACAAAGTAAATGCTGTCCGCTCCGGTTGTCTTACTCCTTCTCACACCCTATGCATCGTAGGAATAGCTTTCCTTCTTTTCTCCCTGCTGGTATGCTGTCAGACGATTATAGACATCATAGGTATAAATGGTGTCTGCCCCGCCGGACTGTTTTACCAGATTGCCATTGGCATCATAATGATAGACAATCTCACTATTTCCGGTCTTTTCGGTTGTGAGGCGGTTCCGGCTGTCATAAGTATAGCTGGTTTTGACCCCATCCGTTTCTTTGCCGATACGGTTTCCGACCTTATCATAACGGTACTCATATACTGTCTTTCCAGCATCTGTCCGGATAGTCTCCTTTACCAGACGGTTCGCTTTGTCATAATCATATGCAGTTTCAGCCTCCCCGCAGGCTCCGCTTTCTGTGACCTTCGTCCACTCCCCATTCTTCCCAAGGGTATATGCATATTGTGCTATGACTGTGCCGTTCTTGTCAACGGATTTTTGTAAAATTAACCGGTTCACTTCATCGTATGTGTAGGTTTGTACCTTATCCTTACAAGACCACGTGCAGAAAGAGCAAATGCCAATACCAAAATGTCAGAAATATTTCTACTTTTTTCATGAATACCTCCACACCGCCTTCAACATCTCAAGTTCCCATTAAATCAACTTAAACTGTTTCCATTTTCCTGTTCTGAACCGGATATAAAATATCACTGCACGGATGCACCAGTCCAGACACATTGCCCACGCAATGCCAATGACTCCCATATCTAACACAATGCCAAAGAGGACAGAAAATACCAGCCTGGCACCAATTGTAGTAGCAAGGGATACAAGCATCGTAAACGTTACATCCCCGGCTGCCCTCATTCCCTTTCCTAGAGGATCTGCAAAAGGGAAAGCAATACAGTTAAAAATATTGTGGATCAGCACCAGCAAGACCGTCACCCGTTTTGTTTCCTCTGTCACATCGTAAAACTGCATAATCAAGGGAGTCAGGACAAATACGGCTATATTCCATATAATGGAAATCAAGAGCGTAAGCTGCATCAGTTTTCCAAAATAATATTCTGCCTGCTTTGTATCCCCGCCTCCCATACATTGGCCAATCACAGTAATAAATACCGGTCCCATTGTTACGCAGACCAGCGCTGCCAAAGACCAGATACTTTGGGCAATTCCATTTGCAGCAATCTGTGAAGTGCCGAAAAGCGCCACAACACTGCTAAGCGCCACTTTGACTAATTGAAAAATCCCCTGCTCCACGCCATTTGGCACGGCAATTCCAAGAATCCGTTTCAGATGCCCGGAATCCCAATAACAAATCCACTGTTTCTGATAATACACGCCATTTGCTTTCCGAAAGCAGAGAACCGTCACTGCCACAGCAGAAAAAAATCTTGCAACCAGAGATGGGTATGCCACTCCCGCCACCCCTGCACGGAGAACAAACACCCCAAGGATATTCCCGACTACATTGATAACATTGGAAACGACAGCAATATACATTGTTGTACTTGTCTTACCGATACTGCGGTAAAGTGCCGCACCTGCATTGTATACCGCCAGTGCCGGATACGAATAGGCTGAAATCCTCAGATAAACCATGCAGGCGTCCATAACATCCATTTCCACCTGTCCAAACAGCAGCCGCATCAGCGGATATCCTGAAATTAAAACAGCAGTCATAATTCCCACAGAAAACAATATGGAAACCATCAGAAGCTGGCTGGCTGCCTCACCTGCCAGCTCCTGCTTTTTTCCACCGATATACTGGCTGACAATCACTGCGCCTCCTGAAGCCAGTGCTGTGAACAGAAAAATAAATATGGTGTTAAAAGAATTTACCAGCGATACCCCGGATACAGCAGCTTCGCCAGCAAAGCTAATCACAAAAGTATCCGCTAACCCTACCAGTATTACCAGAAACTGCTCCAGAAACAGAGGAATAATCATTCTCTTTAAATCATTATTTGTGAACATACTCTTTACCTCTGCACATTTTATTTTATATTTTCCCAATTCCTATAGCGAAAAAGTAACCGTTACATTCCCCTTACCAAATACCTCTAACAGTTCTTTTCCTGTTATGCCATCTATTTTTCCTAAGCGGGTAAAATTCCACGAATTCGTATCATAATATATTACCAGTGAATTACCCTGATAGAGAATCAAATCACCTGCCTCTGTTGTAATATCCTCATCGTTTGTCGGCAGGCTCTTTCCAATCGGCCCCACCTTCTCCATATCGCCATAGTCGCTCATATCAATGGTAAGTGGTCCATCTTGAAGCAATTCCTTTAAAGCATCTGCGGAAGAGTTTTCCTCCAGTGTTGCCGTAAAAACAGCATCCCCTACTGTAATCTTAATCTGATTCTCTCTTGTACTCTCTGTCGGTTCTGCTCCCCGTTCCTTTTCCTCTGTTCCCTGCACTTTCTCTTCTGTTTCAGCCCTTGACGCAGCACTCTCTGTTTCCTCCTCATTCTCTGTCCTTTCTGGCTGATTACTACAGGCAGAAAGGGCACAAAGCATAACTGCCAGCAAAATACACATTAACATTTTTCTTTTTCCATGTCTCATAACGCACCTCATTTAAACTTTCTTTGTAAGAAGGAAATACACCTCCACGCCCCAGCTGTCACCCCGGTTCTCCTGATATGCATCCTCTACCTTTTTCGTAATGTCATCACAATCTGTAAAATGTCCCACAGGTGTTGCCTGAATATCTGCCCCTTTCACATCCTTAAAATACAAACGTAACTGCCCATCACTGAACAGATATAACTCACCGGCTTGAATATCACTTACCGTCACTTCGTCGTCCCTGGAATAATTTCCCCGGATATCCTGTGCCACATATCCTTCACTCTCCTCATAGGTGTAAGTAGGAAACCGAATTTCTGAATCCGACAGGTATCCAAGCATTGTCTGCACCTGTTTATTGTCATACATATCCACAAGATACTGCGTATCATCTTCCAGTCCAATTTTAACCACTACTGCACCCTCTAATGTGCCGCCTTCCTGCTCCGTACTTCCCTGCCCAGAGGCTTCTGATATACGATCCGTACTGCCTTCCGTGCTGTCTCCGACACTGTTTTCCTGTGGATGAAGCACCTCCTCTGGCGGTTCTTCCCTGTTTTCTTCTTTCTGGCTGCAACCGGCAAAAACCAGTACACTCACAAGAAGTAATAAAATCCCTAACCATCTGCTCTTTTTACCTATTCTACTCATTTTCTTTTTCCTCCATTTCTCTCATGATTTTTAATCTTCACTCTCATTTATCAGTTTCACTATGCTAATCTGCGAGATTTTCGCAGAGAACAGCCATGCACTTCCATAAAACAAAGCTGGAATGATTACAAACGGAATCAGCGTTCCCATCATACTGGCGCCTGAAGAAAATTCTGCAATGCCAAAGTTCTTAAAAATACCCGCAATCACTCTGTCAGCCCCCATCCCTGCCACTACAGTGCCTGTCAGTGAACCGGCAAGAACCACAAGCAGAAAACGCAGTGCAAAAGAACGCTTCAAACTCCCAGCAGATATCCCCATACTTTTATATACTGCCATGTTTCCTGCCTCCGACCTCAGAAGCCTGCCAGTGGCAAGGGAAACTGTAATCAGTATAAATACCGCCGCCAGAACATAAATTACCACAATCAGCAGATGCATCAGAGATACAATGCCATCCAGTCCCGACCAGCTGTTTGTGTGGACATCCACTCCCTGGTAATGCTCCTGCAGATACTTCATTACCGTATCCCGCAGGTCACCATCCTCCAGAATATAATGGTAACACCAAATGTACCCGGTAATATCCCCAATTCGGGAATACCCTTCCAGTGCCATGCCAATATTGCTGCCCATGCCATTGGCACATTGATAGATACCGGATATCCGGTAATCCTCCCACCTCCCCGCACTGGCAACCTGCACCGTATCCCCGATGGAAACGCCTAACTCCTCTGCCACAGTATCTGTCACTAAAATCTCCTGCCCCTTGCAGACTTCACCACGAAGCACATGGAAATACGAGGTATCATTCAAAACATTTGCGGTATATTCCTGTCCATTTACTGTGACACTCTGCATGGCAAGCTCATATTTTTCTTTGACCGGGGAATACCAGTTAATTGCCCTCTCTATCTCATCCATTGGTACAGACTGATTGAACGGCTGGACACCCAGATCATGCTCTGCTACGCTGAAAGCGTCCATCAATCCCTCTCCATCCGTTCCCAGCCAGTTTTCCATCCGTCCGATGACAGACAGAAAAAACACCAGAAAGGCAGCAATCACAAAAATCCCCAAATACTTCATCTTCCCGGACAAAACCTCCCGTATGGCAATATCCAGCCCCAGATACCGTTTTCGGAATTTTGTAAATACTGCTTTCCCACTCTTTGGATTCTGAAAAATCTGCACAGGTGTAACCTTTAAAATCTGATTTGTACACTGATATAAAAACAAAGCAGTGAAAAACAGCACACAAAGTATAATAAAAACCGTAGCTGCAATCGGAATACGAATCGGAATAACCATACCCGTAGCAGAAATCATGACTTTCGCCATCCATCCAGCCATCCAAAAAGCAAGAAACATACCAGATAGCATGCCAATTCCAAACATCCCGCCATAAAGCAGCAGGTAAACTCTCCTGACCTCTTTTCCTGGCATCCCCATTGCTTTTAATACCGCAATGTCCTGCCTGACCTGCTCGATAGCAGCCACAAGGCTGTGACGGATTACAATCAGGCAGACCAGCCATAACACGAAAGAAAACGCAATCAAAAATCCCGCCAGTATATTTTGCAGCAACAGCATATAACTCAAAATGGCTGTTCTGCTATACATAAATTCCACATATTCCGGCAAAGAGCTGGATTCCAGAACACTTTTTTGCAATTCCCTGTCAGAACTTCCACTTAAACCGTTCCCGTATATATGGAGCATGGCGCCACTCCTTGCCAACACATCCCCGTCAGAGGCAGACTGAAGCACCTCTTCTATATCATCTCTATCCCCATGGCTGATTAGAAAGCTTTTCATATCAATCATGGAACTACCCATAAAAGCATCTTCAAAATATCCTGCCACAGTAAAATCCCTGTACTCGTTTTTCCGTGTCAGCTCAAACCGAATGGTATCGCCAATGTCAATCGTAAATGCCGACCTCATTGCCGGAGAAATATAAATCTCTCCCTTTTTTACAGACTCTACCGACACCTGTCCTCCCTGACAGTCCCGGAACTGATACGGAATATTCCCATCATAGACAAGTAACTGCCCTTCATCGTCCGAATACTCTCCCTTTATCTCGTAGCCTGCAAAAATCAGCGGCTGGCTGACCGCCTTTCCAACATCTGCTACACTCTCTATCTCAGAAACAAGCTCCTCTGGCTGACCGCTGACCCATGCCGTAAAATCCCCAAAGCCAAGACGCTCCATTTCCGCTGCCACAGATTCCTGCCCGCTCTGGTATAAATATAACGAAGAAAATCCAAAGACAGCCGCCAAAAATACAAGAATCAGAATACCAACCATCGTTCCTTTCTGGTTTTTACTGGCAGCCTTCCACAATAACCGAAACTTCAAGTTTTACCACCTCATTTCCACCAACCATTGTTCCAGTTTTTTCTTCCGGCCGGAATCTTTATCCTGATATAGGGAAAGGCATAATTCTCCACGAATCCGCCCATCCTCCAGATATAAAATACGGTTTCCATACAGGGCAGCCTCCCTGTCATGGGTAACCATAAGAATCGTCTGCCCCTCTGCATGGATTCCAGCAAATAACTCTAGCACTGCCTTCGTATTCGCCCGGTTCAGGGCGCCCGTCGGCTCATCGGCAAAGACAATCTCCGGTTCTGCCATCACTGCCCTTGCCACTGCCGCCCTTTGTGCCTCCCCACCGGATGCCTCCGATGGCAGACGGTCCTTTGCAGCTGCCAGATCCATCCTTTGTATATACTGGTCTGCTCTAATCTTCACCTCTTTTTCAGACAGTGCATCGCTAATATATCCTGCCATCTGTATATTTTCAGACAGTGTCAGATTACTGACTAAATGTGCTTTCTGAAACACAAAACCAAAGTCATTTGCCCGAAGTTTCGCCATTTCTTTTTCCGTGGCATTTGTGATACTTCTCTCCAGACCAGAAGACTTACCTGAAACATAACCAATCTCTCCACCGCTCACGGTATCCATTCCACTGAGCAGATGCAGGAGTGTGGATTTCCCGGAACCGGATGTTCCCATCACTACCGTAAAATCTCCCCGGTATATGTCAATATCAATCTCTTTGATAATCTCTGCTTTCCCATATCTTTTCTGCAGCCTGCGTCCCTTTAATACGGTTTCTCTCATTTTTATACCCTGCCTTTCCAATTTTGAATGCACTTCTTAAATTTATCTGCAAAGGTCAATGCCGTATCAACATCACGGCTCCAAAAATCAACATAAAACATCCCAGTATGCGGCTCAGCCACTGATAAATTCCTCCTGTTATCCGATGACGGAAATAAGCCGCCATACCACTTAACAACAGCCACCAGCAAAGAGTTCCGACCAGTATTCCAAGAATCAGCCCCATGCCCTGCCACACACTCAGGTTTCCTCCGATTTCAAAAGCGGTAAATGCTGCCAGAAACGAAAGAACTGCCACCGGGTTTAACAATGCCGCCAAAAACGAAGACAAAAAACAAAATACAGGTGCTCCGTTTTCATCTTTCCCGTCGATTGCCTGGGGCTTTTTCCTCAAAATACAGATGCCAAAAACTGCAATAAAGATTCCTCCCAGTATGCGGATGATCCATTGATATTCTGACAGAAATTCCATGATAAACCGGATGCCAAATATCCCCACGGAGGCATAAATGATATCTGCTGCCGAAGAACCAAGCCCAGTAAGCAGCCCCATCTTAAATCCTCTCTCCAGTGCCCTCTGAATTGTCAACGCTCCAATGGCTCCCGCCGGCACACCAAAAGCCAGCCCGATTAGAATACCTTTTATCATATAATTTATAAACGCCATTACTTTATCTTCCCCCCCAATTATCCTCATGCCAGTTTCCGTTCCGTCTGTCCCCTTATGACAATCTCTCCCTCGCATTTCATAACCGCATCCTCCTGAATGATTTCACCGACACGATCCACAACAATCCTTCCTGACTTCGGATTTTTGATGGAATCCACATGTCCCTGGATATCCGCCTCAACCTCGGAATATTCAAAAGCCAGATCGGTATTCTCCATCGTGCAGTTCACCAGTTTCAGATTCTTGCAGTAACATAGAGGCTGCGTTCCAATAATTTTGCAGTTAATCAGGGTAAGCCCCTCGGAAAACCACCCAAGATATTCTCCCTTGACAATGCTGTTTCGCACCGTCACATTTTTGC
>JAIDOW010000017.1 GCA_029063085.1 Lachnospiraceae bacterium | reverse complement strand
CCCCCCCCCGCCACCCCGGCCGCGCCAGGCGGCGCGGTTGTGCATGCAACTCACGTATGACCAGTACCGCCGGGAGCACCAGTCGGCCCGGTAGCTCCGGTAGGACCAGTAACACCGTCAGCACCAGTCGGCCCGGTAGGACCAGTAACACCGTCAGCGCCAGTAGGACCGGTAACACCATCAGCACCAGTAGGACCAGTAACACCGGTAGGACCAGTAGATCCAGTTACACCAGTCGGTCCAGTCGGACCAATAGGTCCGTCATCTCCTGGGCAGCCTTTCGGACCTTGGATTCCGATTGGTCCGGTCACACCCTGAATACCCTGAGGACCAGTCACGCCCTGAGGCCCCATAGGTCCGGTAGGACCAGTTGGTCCGGTAATACCTGGAATACCTCTGGGTCCCTGAGGACCGATATCACCTTGTGGACCTATCGGTCCAGTCGGCCCGGTATTTCCGGCAGGTCCCTGAGGACCGATATCACCCTTTGGACCTTCGCAGCCTGGGTCACCCTTTGGACCGATATCTCCACGAACACCTTGAATTCCCTGAATACCCTGAGGACCGGCATACCCTCGTGGACCTTCAAAACCTCTTGGTCCGGTATTGCCAGTGGGTCCTACAGGACCAGTATTTCCTCGAGGACCTCTTGCACCGGGGACACCAGGGATACCCTGAGGACCCATTGGTCCCTGCTCACCTCTGTCGCCCTTTGGTCCAGGACAGCCAGTATCACCCTTTATGCCCTGAGGTCCCGGCAGTCCTTGGTCTCCTTTAGGTCCGGCAGGTCCATGTTTACAGCAGGAAGGAAAATATTGGTTATCACACTGATTTGAATTACAGTTATATGAATTATTCTGATTCATATAAACACATCCTTTCTATTTGTTTGCAAAATATACTTGGTGAAAGTTCCCAAATATCTTTTGCTACAAATATTGTATGAATATTTGGTATATCTGTTACAATGTACAGGCTTCCTGTTTTCTGTATAAGGAACAGGTTTGAAAAAATTTTTTGTTGTATAAATTTTTATCAGGGTATCTGTAATTGGTCAAAATAATGTTTGTTATAAAGATATGCTTTGGAATAGGGCTTGCAGACACCAGCTTTTTCATTGTATTCTTTTGCCTTTTGTTTGTCTCCTATTTTGTCGTAACACACACATAGCTGTAAAAGAGGAATATAATCATAGCAATCCGGCAGAATAAACCCTCCGGAATATTCATTTTTGGTTGTGTTCAGTGCAGTTTTGTACCAGTAGATGGAATTGTGGTAATTTTTGTGCTCCAAAAAGTGTTTGCCAATCTGGCAGCACAATTCCGCTCTTGGCAGATCAAAACATAGACTATGCAGGAGAGTCAAAAGTGCAGAATCCTCCTGTCCCAGCTTGTAATAGCAATCGGCACAGACAGAACATGCCTCTATTTTATTCTCAATCCATCCTTCAGGTGAAGTCAGGAAATCCTCAAAAATAGAAACTGCTTCTTGGTATTGATGATGATAATACAGTTCACGACCGTAATAATATTGTTGTCTTGAATCCAGAGCTTTTCCATCTGCAAGCATTTTTTGGTATATTTTCAGATTTCGGTCTGGATTTCCAACAGTAATTTTTTTGTGGCAGAGTGCAATATCAGAATATATCACGTTGCCCTTTGGTGGAATTACTTCGTGGACAGCACCGACCCAGCGGTAGGATGAACAGTTTTTTATCCAGCGTTCCCGAAAATAGGAAAAGGAAGGAATACCGGCTTCATCAAAGGCAGTATTATATTTCATCATTACAATGTCCGTGTCCGATGTCAGAGAACTCTTTAATTGCAGAAATTTTTCCCATTCCGTTTTTTCCAGAATATCGTCAGCATCCATCCACATACAGTAATCCATAGATGCTTTGGAAAAAGAATAATTTCTGGCATCGGAGAAATCATCGGTCCAGGGATGCAAATAGATTTTTGATGTATAATTAGATGCGATTTCTATTGTTCGATCAGTTGAACCAGTATCCACAATAATAATTTCTTCTACAAGCTCTGCTACACTGTCAAGACAGCGTGCAAGATGTTTTTCTTCATTTTTGACAATCATACAAAGGCTAATTGTTGCCATATCTGAACCTCCTATATTTTGATTTTGTTATCTACAGAGTTTTTGTACAATTATATTCATATTGATTTTGGAGGTACTTTCAGAAGAGTGCCATGTAAAAAACAAAGGAGAAGTGCTGAGGATTTCAACTATGAAATATCTTGATATTTCAAGAGTTTCCTTCCGTTTTTTTGCTGTGGCATACCCGGCATATGCAGACTGTATACAGTCATTGAATACAGGCGTAAGGTTTATGAAACCAGATGTGTTCATTACTGTAGATATATAATAGTAGATAGTATAGTAACCAGGATTTAATATAACAGAGTGACTTCCACAGGGGGAGATATTTCCAGTTGTATCCGGTATATCTACTTTTAACGGAATGGTAGTGCTTTCCGACAAAAAAAGTTCTGAGTCTAAAAACGATGCAAATATACTGTTTTGTGGATATCCAGGTGGTCCAGCAGGTCCCCGGGCACCAGGCTCTCCTTTCGGTCCCATTGGTCCTGTGGCTCCCTGTGGGCCTTGCGGACCTGTCACACCCTGTGGACCTGTTTCACCCCGTTCTCCAGGGCATCCGGGAGGTCCGGGTTCGCCCCTTGGTCCCATTGGACCAGGCTCACAAAAATATGGAGTTGGTCTGTTTGCATCTGTGGCGCTCGATTCGTCAGGGAATATTTGTGAATTCTGTAAAGTATCTGCTTTGGCTTCTGATACTTTTGTTTCAGAGAATATTGATCCTGATTCTGCCCTGCCTGTGCTTTGAGAAGTATCAGGTATAGCAGTGTTTTTTGCAGTTCTCAGATCCCTTGAGGGTGGGACATTATTTGGGCTACAGTTTCTGTTCGGATATCTTTTCGTGTTGAATGAATTTTGCGGATTAAACATTCGATTTGGATTATAGTTATTCAATTGAAACCACCTCATTGTTATTTTATATTGTGTTATGATAAATTTTTGTGTATGATAAATTATATGCAGAAAAAGCCGATTCGGTTTTTCTTATGACATCGATTTGAAACAAATTATACAAGGCTGAATAGGGCTTAATTTATTTAGATTTTCTGAATAAAAAGGTTTTGCGATGTTAAAATATGTTTTGTAATTATATAGGATACAGGAAGAGGTGAGGTGTGTGATAAAAACAGAATTTGGAATCATAGATGATTTTCAACCGGCTCAGAAATATACAACATATGAACCGGAACAATATTATTGTGTGGCAATAGATGATGATGAATATATAGATGACTGGTGGGAACGGCTTTTAATGATTCGGACCTACAATATGAGCTTGGAACAGCCACAGTGGGCGCTTTCCAGGTGGGGGATTACTTTGATTCCACCAGAATCGCTTCCGGCATTGTTAGAAATTATAGCAGAAGATAACCGTATCTATTGGGATGATGATCTTGTAGAGCTTGCGGCCTTGATTCGGCAGGCTATTACCGAGAATAAATATATGATACATTATGGGGTGTAAGGTGAAAATAATGAAACATGGTAAGCGTTATCAAGGATACAGAAAAAATATGAGAAAGTGGAATGCTTATGGGTCATGGCTGAATGATGTATGTCCATCCTGCAAGAAAGAGTGGAATAGGATAGAGAACCCCAATTCAGAAGAGTATATATGTGAGGAATGCAGATTGATTGGAATGGGATAACGGCAGATATATAAGAAAAAAGGAAAAGACCTGATTAAATATAATGTGAAAATGGGAATACTATGTAAAAAATATCAAGGAAAGGAAACAAAGACATGAATGGATTTGTTGCAGAGTATTTGGAGCATATTATTCCCGTTTCTTTTGTATTAAGGATAGGGGATGAGGAACAAAGGATTGGAAAGGAAAATCCCAGATTTACGGTAGATTTGAAAAAAAATCTAAATAAAAAAGAGATGCTGACCAGCACGTCACTATCTCTCGGAGAGGCATATATGCGTGGAGATCTTGAGGTTGATCATGATTTATATGAGGTTCTTAACTGTTTTATGGGAGAAATGGATAAATTTAAAATAGATAAGTTGGCATTAAAAGGACTGCTTAACACCTCCCGGAGTAAGAAAAATCAGGAAAAGGAGGTGCGGTCACACTATGACATTGGAAATGACTTCTACCGGCTCTGGCTGGATGAGACGATGAGCTATTCCTGCGGGTACTTTAAGGAGGAGACGGATTCGTTATATCAGGCACAAGTGAATAAAGTGGATCATATACTGGACAAATTATCACTGGAACCAGGGATGAGTCTTTTGGATATCGGCTGTGGATGGGGATTTCTGTTAAAACGTGCTGCAAAAGAATATGGTGTTCATGGTACAGGTATTACGCTGAGTGAGGAGCAATATCAGAAATTCCGTCAGGAGATTGAGGATGAGGGACTGGATGATCTGCTGGAGGTAAGACGGATGGATTACCGGGAACTGAAAAAGTCAGGGATGAAATTTGACCGTATTGTCAGCGTGGGCATGATAGAGCATGTGGGACGAGGAAATTATGAAGAATTTATGGAAAACATAGATGCTGTTTTGAAGTGCAAAGGACTATGCCTGCTGCATTTTATCAGTGCGTTGGAGGAGCATGAAGGAGATGCATGGATTAAGAAATATATTTTTCCGGGAGGAGTGATACCTAGCCTCAGAGAAATTATCCATATCCTGCCAGAGCATCATTTTTATACACTGGATGTGGAAAGCCTCAGACGGCATTATAATAAGACGCTTCTTTTCTGGAGGGAAAATTTTAATAAATGCAGAACGGAAATTGTGGAAGGCAAAGGTGAGGAGTTTGCAAGAATGTGGGAGCTTTATCTGACTTCCTGTGCGGCAGCCTTCCAAAACGGTGTTGTGGATATCCATCAGCTTCTGTTGTCAAAAGGAGTAAATAATGAACTGCCCCTTAATCGGGTGGTATAAATCAGGTAACAGAAATAGACAATATTAATAAAAGGCAGACCAGGATGAAAATTTGTTGGTCTGTCTTTTTAGATGTATTTGCAGATATTTATATGTTGATGTTTATTAAATGTGTTATACTATATATTAGAAAAGATATTAGATGCTGTTGGAAATCAGTAGAAGATATAGGAAAATGGGAGAGATGGTATATGAATTTTGACTACGAACAATTTTTGTACAGCATTTTATTGTAAAGAATAAACGAGAGCGTTTGCAATTTGAATTATTAAATAAAATCAAACGGCAGAATGCAATTTCACGTTTTGCTCATAATACATGGTGATACATTGATGAAAGAAAATTACTATATAGCGGAAGCGATATTGCATGGATGATTTGAAGAGGTTGATTTATGAGAGTACGGATGAACGCAGCTGTTATATGTAAGAATGCAGATTGATTGGAATGGGGTGAATATGATTGAAAACAATTTCATTAAAGAATCCGGTTTCATTTAAGGATTTGAAAGTAAAACATAGCATTGAGAAATATACTTTTGTCAATGGGTGTATTGGGTATAATGATGAGGTTTATTTTCTCTTTTCCGAGCATGTACCGGAGCGGATTAGAGGGATGTTTGTGGATACGCAGTCAAATACCAGATACATGGCAGTGCATGGTATAGTAGACTGGACAAATGAGGAGATGGTATATGATGAATGTCTTGATTTTGGTATTCATGAAATGAATTATCATTTTATACAGCCGGTTGGGGAGAACATCTTGTTGCTTGGAGCTAGAAGCCGGCAGCAAAAAAGTGGTATGTATGAAAAAAATGCCTGTATTGTAAACCGACAGGGAGAGATTTTGCAGATATTTTGCCTTAGTGATGGGATTGAAGACTGTATTGTCACAAAGGATGGAAGAATCATTACCAGTTATTTTGATGAAGGCGTGTTTGGAGATGCTCCTTTTGGAAATAAGGGACTGGTGGTCTGGGACTGCATGGGACACCGCATCTGGGAGAATGAAAAATATGGGATTATGGACTGTGAAGCGATAAATGTGGATGAACAGGAAAATCTGTGGTTTTACTATTATACAGATTATAATTTGGTCCGGACAGATTTTAAGAAGGATATTGTCTATCATCCGGGAATCGAGGGAATGACAAAATTTCTGATTACAAAGGGGAAACAATTGCTGTGTGATGGCGGTTACAATAATCATGGACAGTTCCATAAAATAGATATTATGTATGACCGTTTGGACACTATGGAAAACGTTAATTTGGAGTATGACGGAAATTTTCTGCTTTTAAAAGATGCAGTTTTCCGCAGTTCAAAAGCGATATTTAGGGACAATAGGGAGCGCATTTACTTTAAGGACATTATATATGTGTAGCAATGGAAATATATAAAGCATGAAATCAGGTATTTCATAAAAAGAATCACTGGTATTTTGGTGAAGATAGTAATACTTCTGGGAAAAATGAAAGAGGGTGTGGCATATGAAGGAATTATACATATTAAGGCATATTTATAATTTTGAAGGGGAAGATGGAAGCAGGTATCTGTTTGAGGATAAATTTCTGGGGATTTATTCTTCTATGGAAAAGGCAGAGGAAGCAATAGAACGTTATATAGAGATGGAAGGTTTTCAATTATATCCGAGGAAATGCTTTCAGATTGAAAAATGGAAAACGAATCTGGATTCTGCTTGGAGAGAAGGTTTTGTAAAAATGTATGAGGCAAATTTATTGAAAGAATCTGCGGAACGATATGATGAAAACGATGGTGGGTTTGATGTAAGCAGTTGGCTGTCAGGTGAAATGCCATATAAGAAGGAAACACCACTGGAATTTGCAAAGCGTATGCTGGATGAAAAATTCGGGGAAGGGAATTGGAATCTACAGGATGGATTGCTGGAAGGATACAATAATTTATTGTTATACGGTGAGATTGGATTTGAGCAGGAGTATGCGGAAGGAGATTAAAGTATAAAATGGCAGAAATATATATGTTATGGCATCAATACTGGTACATAGATGATGATGGGTACGAAGAAGATGAAAGCAAAATGTTAGGGTTGTATACATCGGAAACAGAAGCAATGGAAGCAGCAAACAGATATCATAAGCTTCCGGGATTTAATAAGTATCCGTTTGATTGTTTTGGCGTTAGTAAATGTATGGTGGATCAAGATTCAACATGGGTGGGAGGATTTTTTAATCCTGATGCGGTCATTTATTATATTATTAAAAAGAACATAGATTTATGGAATCCGGAGAAAAAGCTTCCCGGTGCAGTGGATAGTGCGTATGATATGGAAGCAAAGCAGATAGCAAAAAGGATAAAGATTAATCATACAGTGGAACAATTGGCAGAGATTATAGAGCAGGTATGTTTTGAAGAATTTGGCTGGAAACATGATACAAAGTACTGTATTGAGATAGCAGAAGCAATATATAAGGATTTGAATGAGGAATTTAGGGAAAAATAGGAGAGATCAATGGATGTAAATATGCTTGCAGAGCAGATGTTTTTTGCATTTGTTTGATTCTTGTCAAAACTATTTTGCTGATTTATCATAAATACAGCTCGTCCATTTAGGCAGTAAAAGCCTAGTGAAACGGGCTTTTTATATGTTTTCCAAAACCTTACGATTTCGTAAGCTAAATGTAAGCAACATCAATGGCAGGTAAGATAAAAGAATATTATGATAGATACAACAAAAGGGAATAGTTGTAAATAGAAATATAACCAGAGATTTTCCTATTACACCTTCCCTTTATAATCAAAATCATCATGAAAGGAAATGATAAAAAGATGAAACATTTGCTGGAAGTAAAACAAATTGAAAAATATTACGGGAATAAGTCTAACCTGACAAGAGCTATCGATAATATCAGCTTTGATGTGGATGAAGGTGAGTTTGTGGGGATCATGGGAGCCAGTGGAAGCGGCAAGACAACGCTTTTAAATTGTATTTCCACTATTGACAGAGTAACGGCAGGACACATTATGATTAATGATGAAGATATTACAAAGCTTAAAGGGAATCATTTAAACAAGTTTCGGAGAGAAGAGCTTGGCTTTATTTTTCAGGATTTTAATCTGTTAGATACACTGACAGCCTATGAAAACATTGCATTGGCACTTACCATCCAGAAGGTAAAGCCAATAGAGATTGACCAGAGAGTAAAAGAAATCGCTTCTAAGCTGGAAATCGTGGATATTCTTAATAAATACCCATATCAGGTATCTGGTGGGCAGAAGCAGAGGATTGCATCTGCAAGGGCGATTATCACCAATCCCAAACTGGTACTGGCAGATGAGCCTACCGGGGCATTGGATTCTAAGTCTGCAAGGCAGCTTTTGGAAAGCTTTGAAACCCTGAATCAGAAAATGGGTGCAACGATTCTGATGGTAACCCATGATGCCTTTACGGCAAGCTATGCAGAAAGAATTTTATTTATTAAGGATGGAATGATTTTTAATGAACTGTTTAGGGGCAGCGATTCAAGAAAAGAATTTTTTGAAAAAATCATTGAAGTTGTTACCCTTCTTGGAGGTGAATTGAGCGATGTTATTTAAGTTATCTATAAAAAATATCAGGAAAAGTATAAAGGATTATACGATATATTTTCTAACCTTAATTTTGGGTGTCTGCATTTTTTATATGTTTAATTCTCTAGACAGCCAGGAAGCAATGCTGGTGATGAATAGCTCTAGTAAAATGATAGTGGAACTTTTGGTGAATCTGATTGCTGTGGTATCCGTATTTGTAGCGGTTGTATTGGGATTTCTGATCGTGTATGCAAATAATTTTCTAATAAAAAGAAGAAAACAGGAGTTTGGACTTTATATGACGCTTGGAATGGGAAAAGGGCAAATTTCAAGAATCCTGTTATTTGAAACCATTTTTATCGGATTGTTTTCTCTGATAATCGGTATGTTAGTCGGAATATTTGGTTCACAGTTAATGTCTATTTTAGTGGCAAAGCTGTTTTCTGCTGATATGAGTAAATATGAATTTGTATTTTCAAAGGCAGCAGCTTTAAAAACCTGTATATATTTTGGTGTCATGTATTTAGCAGTCATGATGTTTAATGTTATTACAATTTCTAAGTATAAATTAATTGATTTGCTGACTGCTATTCGTAAAAATGAGAAAGTGAAAATGAAAAATCCTGTTCTTTGCGTAGCAGTATTTTTAACTGCGGTCAGTATGTTGGGATACGCCTATTATAAGGTTACAGGTGGCATTGATACATTAGATACAATTGATAAAATAACATATCCTATTTTGTTAGGTGTTATATCTACATTTTTAATATTCTGGTCGCTTTCCGGATTTCTTTTAAAGCTGGCACAGTCCAGAAAAAGTATGTACTTAAAAGGAACAAATCTGTTTGTGTTAAGGCAGATTCATAATAAGATCAATACAACGGTTGTCAGTATGACGATCATCTGTCTTCTGCTTTTTATGACAATATCAGTATTGTCCTCGGCGTTATCCCTGAATAATGTGCTGACAAAGGATTTAGAAGAAATGACACCAGTGGATCTTAATTTATATAAAACTGCGAATCTTCCGAAGAAGGGTGATTATACAAAGGTACAGATAGAGGACTCCAGATTGAAAATCAGTGATACCTTGAAAAATGCAGGCTTTGATATGGATGTATTAAAGGATATCGTGGAGGTTGAGACCTATGCAACCAGTGAACTGACGTGGAAGGATACGTTAGGCGATGCATATGATGAAGTGAAGGCATTATTTCCATATTTTCCATATGACATGGCGGAAGATATTGTAAAGGTGTCTGATTATAATCAGGTTGCTAAAGTATATGGGATTAAACAGTATGAATTGAAGGATGATGAGTATATCATACTTTGTGATTTCCAGAGCCGAAAGGATTTAAGGGATAAGGCACTTGCACTTCACACCAAAATTACGATTGCGGGTAAGGAATACAGTAGCAAATATACGGAATGCCAGTCGGGATATTTGCTGATGGCAGGCAGCCATATAAACTCAGGGATTATCCTGGTACCAGACAGCTGTGAATTAACAGAGGATATGAAAGAAGAGCATTTGCTGATTGCTAATTATAATGCAGATACGGAAGAGGAAAAAGAAAAAATCGAGGGGATGTTCACCAATTACAGTGAGGATTCAAAGGACTTTATGGATCAGATTTTAGAGCAGGGAATTTCGTTAGATGGAATGACAAAGATTGCCATTTATGAAAGCAGTAAGGGAATCGCAACCGTAGTAACCTTTATCGCTATTTATCTGGGTGTGGTTTTCCTGATTGCAAGTTCGGCAATTTTGGCATTAAAGGAGCTAACAGAAAATTCAGACAACAGACAAAGATATACGGTACTTCGTAAAATCGGTGTGGATGAAAGCATGATTAACCAGTCTTTGTTTAAACAGATTGCAATCTTCTTTATTGTGCCGTTAATTCTTGCAGTTATCCATTCTATATTTGGAATACAATTTGCATTAAAAATAATTTCTGTTCAGGTACATCCGAAAGAAATGCTTCCATCCGTGATTGCAACGGCAGTCTTTTTGATAGTGATCTATGGTGGTTATTTCTTGGCGACCTATACCGGGAGCAAGAGCATCATAAAAGAGGAATTATAAAAGATGTAATCCGGAAGTTATTTTTCGTTCAGCTTCCTGATTGCGTGTAACAGGCGGATTTTGAAAGAGCCAGTTGCAATTTTATCTGTTTGATACTATACTAAGATAGGAAGCTGAAAGAAAGGCAGGAATTCAGTATGAGTGGAAGAAAGGAAGAAGAATTGAACGGTGTAACACTGTTAGGAAATCAGGGGACAAAATACCCACAGGACTATGCACCGGAGATTTTGGAAACTTTTTTAAATAAACATCCAGAACATGATTATTTTGTAAAATTTAACTGTCCGGAATTTACATCTCTTTGTCCTATTACAGGGCAGCCGGATTTTGCAACGATTTATATCTCTTATGTACCGGATAAGATTATGGTAGAGTCCAAATCCCTAAAATTATATCTTTTTAGTTTCCGGAATCACGGAGATTTTCATGAGGATTGCGTCAATATCATTATGAAAGATTTGATAAAGCTGATGGAGCCGAGATATATTGAGGTATGGGGGAAATTTACCCCAAGAGGAGGCATTTCCATAGATCCTTATTGTAATTATGGAAAACCAGGAACAAAGTGGGAAGAAGCAGCATGGAATCGCCTTGCAAATCATGATCTCTATCCGGAGAAAGTAGATAACAGATAATTGGAAAAGCAACAAATATATTTTTCTGATTCCTGTGAGGTTATTGACTTGAATGATAGTCTTGGATTAAGGATGGAACGGAGATATTTATGACATATCAGGAATGTGTAGATTATGTATTATCAGTCCCTTTATTTGCTTCCAAATTAGGGACTGATAATCTCAATAGAATACTAGATATCATGGGACATCCGGAACATTCTTATCCAGTTATCCATGTAGCAGGTACGAATGGAAAAGGGTCTACCTGCTCTTTTTTGGCGTCTATTTTAAAGCAGGCGGGGAAAAAAGTGGGTTTGTTTACATCGCCGCATCTGGTAAAGATTAATGAGCGTATCCGTATGAACGGAGCAGTGATTTCCGATGAAGAATTCGTAGACACGTTTCAGGAGACCATGTACTTTATCGAGCGTGCAAAAAAAATGGGGATTGCGCATCCATCCTTTTTTGAATTTATATTTTTGATGGCAGCTTTATATTTTGAAAAGCAGAAGCCGGATTATGTTATTTTTGAGACAGGAATGGGAGGAAGACTGGATGCGACGAATGTGGTAAAACCTGTTCTTTGTATCATTACATCGGTAGGACTTGATCATATGCAGTTTCTGGGCAATACGATTGCGGAAATTGCACAGGAGAAGGCTGGTATCATTAAAAAGGGAGTACCAGTGGTTTTTTTTGATCGTAAGGACGAAGCAACGGGTGTGATTTCCAGTTTCTGTCAAAAAAAAGGAGCCAGATTGTGTATTGTCGAAAATTCCCAGTATAAAATATCAAAAATATCGAAAAAAGCCATTGATTTTTCTTTCGATAGTGGTTATTATAGATATGTTAGCTTAAAGATTAAGAAAACAGCCCTTTATCAGGTTGAAAATGCAATTTTAGCGGTAAGGGCATGTGAATTATTACTTAACATGACGATTAACTTTTGTAATACTGAATCCGATGGTTTTAGGGAGACAGGTTACAGATTAGCAGATAAAGATAGAGAATATATTCAGGCCGGATTATATCAAATGGTCTGGGAAGGCAGAATGGAACGTATTGCAGATAATGTGTACATAGATGGAGCGCATAATGAAGAGGCAATAGAAGCATTTTGCCATACATTGGAGGTGCTGTTCCCTACTGAACAGAAGGTTTTATTGTTTGCCGTTTCCAAGGACAAGAATTATGAACAGATGATTGAAAGGCTTTGCAGAATTAACTTTGAAGAGATTATAGTTGTTTATTATGAGGATAGTCGTTTTGCAGAGTTAGAAGCGGTGGCAGCAACATTTAGACGTTTTTCGGGTAGTAGGATTACCACCTTTGATGATATAGAAGACGGCTTTTTGTATGGGAAAAGCCATGTTGGGAATGGATGTTTATTTTGTGTAGGATCTTTGTATCTGGTGGGTAATCTGCTCAGTTTAGGAGTATAGATTATGATTAATTTTGAAGAAGAGGTTAGAAAGTTTAAGCCTTGTCTTGAGGTATCTCAGGCAGAGGATGCGATATATGAGAACGATGTAAAAGATATTACTGATGTATTAGAAGAAATGTTGTTACAGTTGAATAGCAGACAGGTGAAATAGGCGGTGAATAATATGGAGTGTTTGAATTGTGGAGCACCTGTATTAGAGAACGGACACTGCAGTGACTGTGGAATGAACTATACGCTGTTAGCAAAAGCTTATAATACATCAAACTATTATTATAATTTGGGATTAGACAGAGCGAGTGTCAGGGATCTTACCGGTGCAATTGATGCATTGAATTTGGCGTTAAAATATAACAAACAGAATATTAACGCACGTAACTTATTGGGACTTATCCATTATGAGATGGGTGAGATTATTTTAGGATTAACGCAGTGGGTTGTAAGTAGTAATTATCTGCCGGACGGCAATATTGCCGGACAATATATTAAAGAGGTACAAGCTGATCCTGTGAAACTGGAAGAAGCAAATCAGCTTGCCAAGCAGTTTAATCAGGCGTTGATGCATGCCAAACAGGGAACAAAAGATTTGGCGTTTATTCAGTTAAAAAGAATTTTATCCAGCTATCCTCATTTTGTAAAAGGATATTTGTTGTTGGCATTGCTTTATATGGAAAATGGCAATACAGACAAGGCTAAAAAAGCATTAAAGAGAGTGTTGCGAATCGATAAAAATAATACTTTAGCAGTAAAATATCTTGCAGAGATGGGTGTTACACCAAGAGATATCATTGGAATGAAGGAAAAGAGTGTACGCATTGATGTAGATTCGGCATACTCCGATGAGGATCAGTATAAGTCAGATTTAGAGACTTTCGTAGAAAAAAGTCTGGAAAATATCGATAATCCGGATTTATCGGTCGGTTCTTACAAAGAGGTTAATCACAATAAGTTTAATCTGATATATGTGGCAGTTGGATTGATTCTGGGTATAGTGGCATTCTGGGTATTGATTCTTCCAACAAAGCTCAATTCTGCGAATCAGGAGAATCGGAACCTGCAATTATCCCATAGTGAGGATATTTCCAAAAAGAATGTGATGATATCCGATATGGAAAGCAAGATCAGTAATTTGGAAAAAGAGTTAGAGGCTAAGAATGAGGCTGAGGCAGAAGATAAGGAAAAGGAAATAGATCAAAAGGATTCTTTTCAGGTTATTAAAGATAATATTCCTAATACAACATATGGCACCTTGTGTGAAGAAGCTGCAAAAGCGATTAATGAGAATGATTTTCCCAAAGCAATCAGTATGTGCAATGTAGCACTTCAGATTCAAGAGGGGGAAGAGGCATATTATTATTTGGGTAGAGCTTATCTTGGAAATCAGGATGAGGAAAAAGCCAAGACAGCATTTAAAAGTCTTAAAGATAACTATCCCGAAAGTAGTCGTATTGATGAAATATCAGACTATCTTACGGAGTAGATAAATTTTAACTTCAGTTAAAATTATTGTGGCGGAGACAACGTTGCAATAATTAAGATGCATAGGAAAAAATAAATAAGTACGAAAGAAAAACAACAGGTTTGCAAAAGTGAATCTGTTGTTTTTTAAGTGTAATGAAATATAGAAAGTGAAGGGACGATTATGGAACAAAAAAATTTGTTTGAATTAACAGGAGAAACATTAATTATTTATCTGCCGGAAGAACTGGATCATCATACGGCAGGTGAAATCAGGGAAAATACGGATGAATACTTTGTTTGTAAGAAGATAAGGGATGTTATATTTGACTATCAGAATACAGGGTTTATGGATAGTTCGGGAATTGGTCTGGTAATGGGCAGATATAGGGAGGTAAGATATTTAAAAGGAGATGTTTATATTGTGGGAGTGAATGATAAAATTTCACGTATATTAGAAATCTCAGGTCTTTACCGGGTAGCAAAAATGAAAAAAGATGTAAAGGAGGCACTTTCGGATATTAAAAATAAATACAAAAATCAAAATTAACTACAGATAATTTTAGGATAAAAATAAAATTAGAGAAATAATAATATTAAAAAGGAAAGAGGATTGAGTATGGAACATTTTAATAATCAGATGGTGGTGGAGTTTGATAGCATATCAAAAAATGAAAGCTTTGCCAGAGTTGTAGTGGCAGCATTTGTAACCCGGTTAAATCCTACTCTGGAAGAAATTGCAGATATTAAAACGGCTGTATCAGAGGCAGTGACGAATTCTATTATACATGGGTATGAAAATATGGATGGAAAAATCCGGATTGAAACTCATATTGTAGAAGACACGGTAACAATTATAGTAACTGATTATGGAGTTGGAATTGATAATATCGATAAAGCTATGGAACCTATGTATACTTCAAAACCAGAGCTGGAGCGTTCCGGTATGGGCTTTGCATTTATGGAAGCATTTATGGATGAACTTTTTGTGGAATCCACAGTAGGAAAAGGAACAACTATTACCATGCGTAAAGTGATCAGACAGGACAAGGAAGATATACAGGAAGAGAAAACGGAAAAAAGGGAAGTAAATATAAAAGAAAGCGTAATCGGAAAACAGGAAGGAAACTCGTCAAGTGGAGTGAAATAGCAGGAGGCGTCATGGACAAGACTTTAGAATTATTAAAGCTTGCAAAAGAGGGAAACCGGGACGCAAAAGAACAGCTTGTTACAGAGAATTTAGGTTTAGTGTGGGCTGTAGCTAGAAGATTTATAGGAAGAGGTTATGAATTAGAGGATTTATATCAGATAGGATGTATTGGGCTGATGAAATGTGTTGAGAAATTTGATTTGTCTTATGATGTAAAATTTTCTACTTATGCAGTTCCTATGATTAGTGGAGAGATAAAGAGATTTCTGCGGGATGATGGAATGATTAAAGTCAGCAGGACCTTAAAAGAAACTGCATATAAAGTGAGAAAAGCAAGAGAAGAAATTATGAATAAAACCGGAATGGAGCCCAAACTAGAAGAACTTTCCAGAATGCTGGAGATTGATGAGGAGGAAATTGTAGCTTCTTTAGAAGCGAATGTAGAAGTGGAGTCCATTCATAAGACAATCTATCAAAATGATGGAAATGCAGTTTATCTGGTGGATAAAATCGCCTGTGAAAAAGACGAAAATGAGTGCCTTTTAAACCAGATAGTAGTTGAGGGACTGATGGCACAGTTGAATGAGATAGAAGGGAAAATTATCAGGCTGAGATATTTTGAAAATAAGACACAGACAGAAATTGCAAAAGAGGTTGGCATTTCTCAGGTACAGGTAAGTCGTATGGAAAAGAAAATTTTATTGAAAATGCGGGAAAATTACGACCAGAGGAAATCATAATATAAAGTATTTACAGATAAAACCAGTAAAAGTTTGTGTGAGAAGGTAAAAGATTTACATTTGTTATCCGATATATAATTATATTGAATAGAAATCGGTGAAAGTGTAGATGCCGGTAAAGGAATTGAAAATACATGGCAGTCTTGCAAAAGAACTTAAAAGATGAAAGGACAGGTAAAAAGGATGCCGCAAATAGATATCACACCTAGTGAAACGGAATGGCTGGTTATGGAAATACTTTGGGAAAGTACAGTACCATTGACTTCAATGGAAATTATAAAGAGACTTCAGAATGTGAAAAAAATGTCACCCAAGACAGTCCGGGTTTTGATAAACCGTTTATATCAAAAAGGAATCATTGATTACACGATCGATAAGAAGGATGCGAGAGTGTATCATTATTTTGCAGTCAAGTTAAAGAATGAATGTTTACAGGAGAAAAGCAGGAGATTTACCGAAAGTTACTTTTCAGGTAATAAGACAAATGCATTAGCTGCACTAATCCAGAATTGTGATCTGACTGAGGAGCAGATTAATGAATTGGAAGAACTTCTTGAAAAAAGTAAAGGAAGTGAGGATAAATGACCTTAGTGACATGTCTGGTATCAGGAATTGGATTTCTGGACGCCGCAATTATGTATTATGTGATCCAGCTTGGCAGGGCAGTACAGATTTCTGTTGTAATGCTTGCGGTGATTTTTCTTTTAAGGAAAGTATTGATTAAAAGGAATATGGTATTTTTCAGAGGAATACTTTGGAGTATTTTATTACTGGCACCATTTATGGGAAAAATGAGATGGATCTATGAGACAAGAATTGGAGTAAAGCTGCTGTTTTATTGGCAGAATATTTGCAGTATGAATCGTTTGATTCCATATGTTTATGTAATGGGCATGATGGTAATGGGAACGTGGATTTATTATAAAAGGAAGCGGCTGAAACAGGCTGTAAAAAGCTTTGATGAAGTGGAACTGCAAGGGATTAAGATTGCGGTAAGTGATTATGCGGTTTCCCCCTTTACAATGGGGTTGATTCGTCCGGTCATTGTAGTACCAAGGATCATGTTAGAAAATATGTCTGATGAGGAGCTTCGGATCATTTTACTACATGAAAGGGTACATATCAGATTAGGACATTTGTGGTGCTTCTGGCTATGGGATATTTTAAGGGTTCTGTTATGGGCAGATCCGTTTTTGCATATCTGTACCAAGTGGTTTAGGGCAGATATGGAAGATATCTGTGATAAGGTAACAATACAAAAAGGACAGCAGAGTGCATATTTTTATGGATGCTTGTTGATAAAAAGTATCCGTATGTTAAAGAATGAGCCGGTAGTTTTAGAACCGTCAGCTGCGTTTGCCGGAGAGAAGCAATATATGAATATCAAATATAGGATGGAGCACGTGGCTGCGTATAAGCCTTATAGTTCCCATGGAATTTTCATGTTTGCTGCTGTATGCGGATTTACGCTGGTGTTGTCATTGTTAGCTGTCATTCATATTTCCTATCCACGTTATACAGAACAAAATTATTTACAGATATATAACCAAAATGGAACAAGAGTACTGGTGGATAATTCTGAAATACTTCAGGAAGCCATACAGATTGGAAAAAAAGAAATTTACATAAACAAGGAAAAGATAGACCATATTTTTGCTGAACGGAATATAGAAGAGGAAATGTTTTTCCTGTTTTTTGGAGGTTATTCGAAGATTCCGGGATTTGGTGGCGGAGGAAACGGAGTATTTGTGAAGTATGAAGGACAGGAAGGGGATTTGGTAATTCCTTACATAGATGGCGATTCGGATTGGAGAAACCGGTTATTAAAGTATTTGTAAAAAGTGTATAGTCATTTCATGCGGTTAAATGGTCATTTCATGCTTTTGCGGTTGATAATTCGTGTTAAGAATACCGATAATAATAACGTAAAGATGAATTAGTAATGGATAAAATATATCATTTTGTTAGGTTGATATAAGGGCATAAGAGGGGACAACATGGTAATTGCAATTTGTGATGAAAAAGCAGAGGACAGAAGAAATCTGTGTAAACTGCTTGAGAACTATCAAAATGCAAGGAGGCAGATATTTCAGATAGAAGAATATAATTCAGGATTGGAACTTTGTAAAGATAAGGAGAGAATATCAAGATACCAGATTATATTTCTGAATATCAGTATGGAAAAAATGGACGGACTGAAATCGGCAATGCTGATCAAAGAAATGAGACCGTCTATTCATATCATATTGGTTACATCTTATATGAATGATACTTTAGATGAATACAAGGTGAAAGCTACAAGATTTTTACTGAAAGATGATCTGGATAATACACTTGATAAGTGCATGGAGGGCGTTTTGAAAGAAATCAGAAGAGAAAAACAAACTGTCCGGTTTCACTTTGTGGAGGGAGAAACAACGCTGAAAGTGGATGATATCATCTATATTGAAACAAATAAGCATAAGAATCTGTTTTATACAAAGGATAGTACCTACAGCATATATAAGAAACTTGGGGAGATTGAAGAAGAACTGGCAGATTTAGATTTTGTCAGGATACATCAGAGTTTTCTTGTAAATATGCGCTATGTAGATAAAATCAGCAGTTATGTTATGAGGCTGACGACAGGAGAAGAATTATCAGTGCCTAAGTCCCGCTATCAGTATGTAAAGCAGACATTTTCACAATACAAAGAGAAAAAATAGGGAGTTATCAGTATACATATAGAAAATAGAATAATTTGTAATTGCAGAAGCTGTTAACAGGGCATGGGAACGGCTTCTTTTTTGTCTGATTATCATGGAATAGTCATTTCGTGTAATCTATGGTCGTTTCATGTTATTACTATAATAAAGCATTATGCATTCTTCCGATATAGTGTATGAAGCGAAATGGATGAGGAGACGTTTTTGCTTTAAAATCAAAAAATATGAAAGGAGAAAAAACATGGGAATTGCAGGAATTGGAGCAGATATCGGTTCTTGGAAGGATGTCTTTTATGGAAATCCAAAGGTAGGAAAGGAGGCTGGTGATAATACCAAAGAGGATGAGTATACCAAAGAAGAAATGCTTAAGATTATTTCGGACAGAATGGAAGAGATTTATGAAAAAGTAAAAAATAATGATACGGAAACAAGTTTCCAGATTGGAAGCCAGTCATTTACAATTAAGGAATGGAATAGGATTTTGGAACAGTTTGATGCTGTTCAGGAAGAAATCAGGGAACAGATGAGAGAAGAACAGGCAAAACGGCAGAAGGAAACTACTACTAAGGTTTCAGTAGAAGCAGCTGCCAGTGTGACTTCCAAGGATAGTACGAATCTTGCCAAAGCAGCGGGAATCATTACACCGGAATCCTCAAATGGGGATATAGGAAATACAGATAATGAATCTGTTATGGATTCTCTTGTGACGGAGTCTACTACCTGTACGTATCCGGCTTCAGGTGAAAAAGATTCAGATGAGATGTATATTACATGGTATACAGAGGATGGAATTTTTTGCCGCAGGGCAGGGCAGACGGAAGGATATTTCTGGAGTGTTTCTTTTGAAAATTCTGCCCAATATGACAGAGTAATGAATTTTCTCAGCCGGATAAAAGCGGATGCCGATTATCATTTTGCAGCACATGAAAACTTTTGGCGGGATTTCCTAAAAGATAAGGTAGATGAGGATGATTTTGCGGATTTTTTGAATGGATTTGAGAAGAATGCTGCAAAGCAGGAGAAATATGCAGAATATATGAACTGAGAATAAAAGCAAGAAAGGAGTATATATGAATTATAATGCATTTAGCGTAGATCATATGACAAAGGCATACAATAATTTTTCCAGAACTCATGAGATGCTTAGTTCTTCAGGAGGAACCAGAGCGTTTAGCGAAGAACTGGCCGGAAGATATAAGGAGATAAAAGAACTGGCAAAGATTAATAAAGCAGTATCTGTTTCTGCAAAAGATATGTCTATGGAAGAATATAAGAAGTATATTCATGATAAGATTTCCCAGATACCACTTGATCCTTCCCAGTCAGGCTGGATTTGGAATATACAGATCACAGAAGAAGGCTTTGAAGCGATGAAAAATGATCCGGAATATGAAGCGTATGTACTGGATGCAATCCGTGCGAACTTTTCATTTTTTGATGCATGGCATAGTAAAAACTGGTCTGTCTTACATTTTGGAGCCACAAAAGAGGAGTGTTATGGACAAAGTTATCTGTCGGCATCTGCGTTTGAATTAAAACCGGAGGAAACTTTCTGGGAACGCAGGCTGGAGAAAAAGAAAAAAATGAAGAAACAGCTGGATAAGTTTGTGGAGAAGAAAAAGCTTCAGGAAAAAGAATGGCAGGAAACTTCGATACAGAGAAAATTATATTATGAAAGTATTGCAACGGGAGATGTGTATCCGCTTGTGAACGAGCAGATGCTGAAGATGAAAGCAGCAGCATTCTTTGATGCCAACATTATAATAGGAAACAATGGAACTAATGCTTTGTAGATTAGAATTGAAAAATTATTAAAAATCCGCTTGGACCTTTCAGGAGAGCGGGGACAGCTCCGACTGCAAGAGGAGCTGTCAGAAAGGAGTATTATATGGGAATTAGTGGGATTGCAACAGTAACATCCCCAGATGCTTATAAAGCCAGAAAAAATACTGACATTACTACATACAGTGATTTTGACCATTATGTAAGTCAGGCAGACAGCGTAAAAGCAGGAACGGTAACGGCACGAAGCTCCGGAATTGTTCTGCACGGTCTGAATGATGGTGAAGAGGGGGACAAATTGATTGGTGCATGGGCAGAGGTATGTGCAGGTTGTTCCGTGTCTGTTTACAAGCCACAGGATTTTGATGCGGATCATCCGGTATACAGGGTAAAATCATGGGATGCAGAAGGAAACGTTACAGAGCGTATGGTAGATATTTCGAAAGTAGACCCCAGAAACTGTGACAGCTTTGATATGTATGCATATTCCTGTCACCTGACGGAAACTGGAGAATACCCGGAAGCTCAGATGAGATTTATGATGGCACAGGCACATAACAGGGATACCTATGGAAGTTTCACTTATCAGAATATGTTTGATAAAACAAACTGGCTGACTGTATTAAAAAAGGCTATGGATATGCAGTATGCTGCCGGGAACCTTAAAGGATATATGGATTATAAGAAATTTTTGGATTTCTTAAATGATCAATACAGGCTGTAGATATGGTTGCTGTCAAATACTGATAATATATTTATTTGGTGTTATACTAAGGGAAACCTTTGGTATAGCACCTTTTTTATTGTATAAATGTCCATTTGTGCAGTCGGAATGTCTAATCGCGTCTTGCTTATCAATTACAAGTACAGGGGTTCCGATATATGAAATAAAAAGGCAGGATGCCAGAAAAAGTATACAATAAATGGATAGAGAAATCATTAGTTGAAAAATGTTCGTAAATTTTGATAAAGCGGGAACGAATATGATGAAAATAGCAATTTGTGATGATGAAAAAAATATAAGGACATATCTCTCTTCTTTAATAAAAAAACAAAATGGTGAATACAGCATAAAAGAATATGCTTCGGCAAAGGATTATCTTGCAGATGGCAAATTATATGACTTGCTGTTTCTTGATATTGAGATGAAAGATGATGCAGATTCTTTAGATGGGATGTCTTTGGCACGAAAAATTCGTGAATCTGATTTGGAAAAACAGCCGGTGATTATTTTTGTTACCGGATATGAGAAATATGTATATGATGCGTTTGATGTAGAGGCCTTTCACTACATGTTAAAGCCAATCGATGAAGAAAAATTTACAGAAGTTTTGGAACGGGCAGTAAAAACAGCTGGCAGGCACGAAGTTTCGAAGCCGGCATCTTTAGTGCTGCATTTTGCAAATTCTACAAAAAATATTCCGATTGATCATATTTATTATATTGAAAGTGAAGGACATAAGGTACGGCTTCAGTTAAAGGATGGCAGCTTTTCTTCCTATGTAAAAATTGGAGATTTAGAGGAGCAGCTTCAGGAAAACTTTTTCCGGACTCACAGGGGATATCTGGTTAATCTTGCCTATGTGGAAGAATATAACCGGAGTGAGGTCACGATGACAAATGGTGACTGTATTCTGATATCAAAATACAAATATCAGGAATTTGTCAGAACATATTTGAGATATATGAGTGAAAAAATGTAATGTGGGGACAGTGTGAATGACAAAAGAACATTATGAACTGGGTTTATTTATAGTCGGGTTATATGAGATAGTATTACAGATTTTCATGTTTATCTGGCTGTGGGAAATTATTTCCCCAATCAATAAGGGTGGAAAAAAGAGATTTATTTTTATTGGACTATTTTTTGTAAATGTGACTTTCTTTTTATGGAAAGGACACCCGGCATGGCTGCGTCATTTATTTTTTGTCATGGCAGTTTTAATCTGTTATATGGCAGTGACAGGTAAATATTCGGGTTTAAAAAAGGGATTAAAATATTATCTGGATATTCTGGTAAAGCCTGTTTTTATTATATTGCTGTTTTATAATCTGAATGCGTTGAGTTTTTTGATGGAACTGGGGATTTACCAGCCCATTCAACGACTGCTTCTGGCGGATATAGATACAGGAAGAAGTATACACGACATTGCCAGATATTATAATCAGGTTACTATAGGTGTATTTTTACAGGGAATCGGATATACATTTTTTTTCGTCACCATGGTTGCTATTTTAAGCAAGCTGGTGAAAAAGCCTTTACAAATGAATGGGCAGGATATGGTTTTTTTATCTGTGCTTAACATTGTAGGTCGTATGTTTGCATTGATGGTGATGGATATCGTAGTAGTGCCCGGTATACAGGAGATGTTTTATCTGTTTGAAATGCGTAACGAGATGGCATGGAAGATACCGTGTATTGCTCTTTTGTTGTATGCAGGAGAGGCATCGGCGATTTATATTTATCAGAGATATCATGTTCTTTTGCAGGAAAGGGAAAAGCATTTTATGGAAAAGCAGCAGGTTCTTGCCATGAAAGAGAGGATGGAGGAAGTAGAACAGTTTTATGAGGGCATCCGCCGGATGAAACACGAAATGCGGAATCATTTGACTAATGTAAAAGGACTTGCAGTAAGCGGAAGTTTTCAGGAAATGGAACAGTATGTCCATAAGATGGATAACAGCCTGAACGAATTTGATTTTGAATTTCAGACAGGAAATGCCGTTATGGACGTAATCATCAATGACAGGAAAAAGCAGGCGGATCGCCAGAAGGTGGTCTTTCAGGCAGACTTTGCGTATCCGGCAGATGCAGGATTTGATGCATATGATATCGGAATTATCATATCCAATCTACTGCAAAATGGATTGGAGGCCTGTAAATCAGTGGAAGGGGAAAAAGCATTTCTTAAGTTATCAGGCAGAAAGAAAAAGAGATTTTTTCTTATAGAGGTAAGTAATTCATTTGCTGGGAAGATAGAATTTGACAGTGTGACAGGGCTTCCAATTTCTACGAAAGAAGATTCTTCTTTGCATGGCATGGGACTTTCTAATGTGAAATATGTTGTAGAAAAATATATGGGAGACATGGAGATACAGACCACAGGGAATGAGTTCCGTATCGTGGTGCTGCTACAGGAAAGCATAAAGAACCTGTAAAATGTGTTTTATAGAAAAGGACTTTAAATATTTATGATCAAGGAGGAAAAAATTATGGCAATTACAGGAGTAAACAGCTGCAACAATGTATATGAAGCTACATATGCATCTCAAAAAACAAAGTATGCAGAGATTTCAGAGCAAAAGAAAGCAAAAGAGGCTGAAGAGGTTAAGGGAAAAGGGGAAGCTGTACGGAAAAGCAGCAATGAGGAATATCTTAAGAGCATACAAAAACAGGTATCCTCTGTCAATCTGGAAACAGGCATTGGTCTAAGTATGAGAAGGGATAATAAAATAGGAACCATAACGATTCATCCGGCACTTTTGGAAAAGATGCAGAATGATCCGGAGGCGGCAGAGAAATATACGCAGACGATAAAGGATATTGAGCGGGCAGAAAAAACGGTTATGGCTTATTATAATGCAATTGGTGGTGTTGTGGAAAGGACCAGCCACTGTTATGTGGATGAAAACGGAAAATATTATCATTTTGGTTATACCCGTCGTGATGACAAACTGAATAAAAAGCTTCGTGAAGAGGCACGGAAAAACGCAGAAAATCTGACTGAGAGAATCAGAGAGAAGACTGCTAAGAAAAAGAAGGAATTGAAGATATCTATTGAAAAGGCAGTAGATGAAAATAAAGAGAAGGAAAAGCTGGCAGAAAGAGATAAAAATACTGATAAGGTCAATATGGGAAAGGCGGAGCAGTTTTTAGCAGGTAAAGCAAGGCAGACAAAAAATGGAGAAATTTATCTGGATACCGGAGATATGCAGATTATAATGGAAGCGGTGAAAGAAGAGCGAGTAAAAGACGAAAAAACGGCAGATGAGACGGGAACGAATCTGGATATGAAAATATAACAAAGTAAGGACAAAAATCTTAGGGTGCTTTAATGCCCTAAGATTTTTTCGTAAATGGTTTTGTCTGTGTCTTTAAATACGTTAAACAGAATTCTATATATACCGCAGTCTGCATGAGAGGTGAGAAAGTTTGTTACAGTTTCTACAGCAATTGTTGCAGCCTCTTCATTTGGAAAATGAAATTCTCCTGTTGAAATACAGCAGAAGGCAACAGAGGCAATCCCATTATCCATACAGCAGTTCAGTACACTTTCATAGCAGTTGCGTAAATCCTGCCGTAACGATTCTGTCAGCCTGTTATGTACAAAGGGACCGACAGTGTGGATGACATGATCACAGGGGAGGTTGTAGCTGTCTGTGAGGATGGCTGTTCCGACCGGTTCCTCATATTGCCTGCCGTATTGAATTCGTTTCCGATTCATAATATGATTACATTCTTCCCGGAGCTGCAAGCCTGCCGCACTGTGTATTGCATTATCAATGCATCGGTGGCAGGGGACAAAGCATCCCAGCATTTGGGAGTTGGCAGCATTTACGATGGCTCCTGTGCATAGTCTTGTGATATCTCCCTGCCAAATTGAAATTCTATCTGCAAAAGGATGGCTGCTGTTATACGTTTCCCTGACAGTAGGGATTTCTGATAGGGGAATAGTTCCCTTTAATACTGACTCTTCCTGTAAATACAGATTCTGCGCATGGAGCAGCTTTTCAGGTATTGCTTTCGGCATACGGATGTTCATAAGTGAACGGATGAGTGTTTTCTTTTCTTCCGTTGTATTCGGAAATTCAAGGTTTTGGTATTCGTCAGAATCCTCCCTCAGACAGGAAAGAAAGGTATTCATAATATCATTTTGCTTCATTTATTTTCATCACCTCAACATTCAATTTTTTGCATAGGTCGGCCATTACCTGTTCCATATCCATATTGATGCCCACTGCTCTTTCTTTGAAGCTCTTTGGAATAAAGGCTTCCTTCAGGTTCAAGCGGATAAGGGAAAAATGATGATATTCCCGCATCATTTTCTCAAAAGGAAAACGAATGATGGCAGGTGTGTTGAATCCCACCCCCAGTTCCAATAATACAGTCTTTTGGTTAGCCATACGCTCAAGAAATGCTTCATACCGTGCAGCTGCTTCATGCCAGTGTTTATCCTCCACAAAATATTGGTCACAGCGGAGATGCATAGCCATATTGCCGCCGCAGACAGGACATTTGGGAACCATGTAAGAGGGGATGACGCAGTCATGTCTTGCCTGCTCCATCTGCTGGAACAATTCTTCTGCATCATAGGTTTTTGCATGACAGCCTTTTTCACATTGTATCATACCGTAATCCCCTTGTGTTGCAAAAATGTTTTCGTCGGCAAAGCCGGCTTTCAGGAACTGATGGTCCACATTGGTTGTTAAAACAAAATGTTCTTTACCCTGTACCATTTGATAAAGCATCTGATACAGAGGAAGGGCAGGCGGCAGAAAACGGTTTATCATGCTGTGTTTTGACCAGTATCCCCATTTTGCTTCCTCGGTGGGGAAGGGATAAAATCCTGCTGCATACATATCCGGCATATTTGCGAAATCGTATTTTTCTATAAATTCCGAAAAATTTACGGTAAACCGTTTTCCACTGTACGTGAGTCCGGCAGCAGCAGAGGCACCGGCACCAGCACCGATCAGTACCATATCGGAAGCTTTGATCATTTTGGCAGCAAGCCTGATTTGCTCTTCATAAGGAATATCTTGAAAAAAATAATCATTTGCATAAACCATTGGAATTTTCATAATAAGTATCTCCTAAAAAATATTCTTTGTTGTAATGACTATTATTACAACTGGTAAAGATACTATAACACTGAAGTGGTGTAATGTCAATAGTTACATCAAAACGAGGTAAGTTCTTTTTTATTGAATCCAGAGAAATGGCAGCTTATGTATCAAAATGGGCATCATATGTTTAAGGGGATTGATAAACATTTCTTAAGGGGTGTAATATGTACAAAGAGCAGGTGAAGCAGGTCATCAATTTTCTTTGAAAATTGGTGACATATGATATAGTAAAATTGGAAAGGCGGAGAGATTTTGAAGATAGAGATTATTGTTGATGAAAAGGCGGAGGATTTAAACATTTCTGTTACCTGCAAACAGCTGACAGCCGATGTGGAGAAATTATTAGCAACCCTGCGAATGATGAATCATCAAATGACAGCAAAAAAAGATGGTGAAACCCATTTACTGGATGTTGCACGGATCATATATATAGAAAGCGTGGATAGGAGATGTTTTATCTATACATCTGATGAAGTATACGAATCGGAATTCCGGTTATATGAATTAGAGCAGCAGCTTGAGGAATATGGGTTTTTCCGGGTGAGTAAATCATTTCTTATCCATTTGCAAAATATCCAGTCCCTGAAAGCGGATATTAACAGAAAAATTCGTGTTACGATGTCCAACGGTGAGCAGATTATTGCGTCAAGGCAGTACGCCGATGAATTGAAAAAAAGATTGGGGGTGATATAAATGGAAGAAAAGAAAACCATTTTTGATTATATAGGGCAGGTATTTATTGTATTTGGATTTGCAATGCTGACGCTGAATGCTTTTTGTCTTATATTTGGGGAGTCTGCAAAGGGTTTTTCTGCTATGTTTGAGCTGGGAAACAAAGGCATTCCTGCAAAGGTTGCTTTTCAGTTTTTATGTGTATCTGTTTTAATAGTAGGTATCCGGTTTGTGTTCTTTACGGATATTTTTATTAAAAAAATGCCGATTTGGCTAAGGACGATTTGCATGCTGACGGTAATCGTCATGGTAATAGCTGCTTTTGTGATAATATTTCATTGGTTTCCGGCAAATATGTGGCAGCCATGGGTGATGTTCTTGATTTGTTTTGGAATATCGTTTGCTGTAAGTTATCTGGTAATGATAATAAAGGAAAAGACAGAGAACAAGCAAATGGAAGAAGCACTTAAAAGATTGAAAGCAGAGGGAGGAAAAATAAAATGAGAAATGCGATGACAGCAAGGGAGCTTTCCATCAGATTTGCAGGGAAGCAAATTTTGGACACGGTTACTTTTGAAATACAAAAAGGAGAAATTTTTGGACTGTTAGGTCCGTCGGGAGCGGGAAAAACCACGTTGATTAAAATTCTTACGGGACAATTGGTGCAGGATAGCGGATATGCAGGCATTTTGGGAAAAGATACAAGAGAGTTAAGTGTTTTGGAGCATGGAAAAATCGGAATCATGATGGACAGCTTTGGATTATATGACCGGTTATCAGTATATGATAATTTGTTGTTTTATGCGGATATTTATCATGTTCCGCATAAAAGAATTGCAGAGATTCTGAAAAGAATCGAATTGTATGATGACCGTAATAAGGCAGTTTCAAAACTTTCAAAAGGCATGAAAAACAGATTATCTCTGGCAAGGGCACTAATGAATCATGCGGAAATATTATTTCTTGATGAACCGACTTCTGGACTGGACCCTGTTACGACAAAAGAAATACATACCGTTTTGTCAGAGCAGAGGGAGAGAGGGACGACAATCTTTCTTACAACGCATAATATGTTTGAAGCGGAAAGTCTCTGTGACCAAGTGGCACTGTTAAATGAAGGACAGATTATAGAATATGGAAAACCAGTGGATATTTGCAGAAAATATAATTATCTAAATAAGTTCCGGGTGACTTTGAAAGATGGAGAGATGGTTTTACTGGAAAACAGCAGTGCCTCTGCTCTTCAAATGAAGGAATATTTGGAAAAAGATGCCATTGAAGCAATACATTCTACGGAGCCAACGCTTGAAAGCGTTTTTACCCAACTGACAGGAAAGGAGCTGGACTGCTATGAATAATATTGCTGCTATTTTGAAAAAACAATTAAAAGATACATGGGGAAACAAAACGGTCTTAATTCAGTTTATCATGTTTCCGGTTCTCACTCTGATCATGAATAATGCAATAAAAATAGATGGGATGCCGGAAAATTTTTTTGTGAATTTGTTTGCTGTCATGTACATAGGAATGGCACCGTTGACAAGTATGGCGGCTGTGATAGCAGAGGAGAAAGAAAAAAATACGCTTCGTGTATTGATGATGTCGAATGTAAAACCGCACCAGTATTTATTGGGAATCGGAAGTTATATTTGGGCTGCCTGCATGATGGGGACAGTGGTAATCTGTATGGCCGGCAGTTACAAACCACAGGAAAGACTTTATTTTATAATGATTATGGCAATTGGTATTTTGGCATCTGTACTGATAGGAGCAGCAATCGGTATCTGGAGTAAAACACAGATCATGGCGTCTTCGGTTGCAGTACCTGTTATGATGATTTTTTCATTTATGCCGATGCTGTCAATGTTTAATACTACAATCGGGAAGATAGCAAAATTCATATATTCAGAACAAATCAGCATTATGCTTAACCGGATCGGTTCCATGCATCTTGGGATTGATAATATCTGTATCATGGTGGCAAATGTGTTACTTTTTAGTACATTGTTTATCATTGCATACAGAAAATATGGATTGGAATAGGTGAAGGTATTACCTTTCGTAATATTTTTTGGTCATTCGCATTTTAGTTATGAGATTATTTTTCGTTTATTAGGACGGCTTTAATTTCCTCGAGCAACGAGCCAAGTAAGAATGTCTGCATATACATTTGGCGGCTACTGTGAAGGAGAATTTTAATGCAGAGCAACAAATATTATGCTATAATTTAACACGCTAGTACAATGAATATTTAGAATTAGTTTGATTGAAATATCTTAAAGATTATGCTGATATGGATGAGTGGAGTTTCCAAATTGAGAAATTATCAGATGTGAAAAAAGCACATGAAGAGTACGGATATTTATCTCGTGTTTATGATATGTTGAAAATACCCGATGAGGATGAGGAGTGTTTTTTGATATATTATATGGATTTGGCACCTTTTGCAGACAATATAGAGGGGCATTAATGATAAAATATAAGAATCAAAAAATTAGTAATGAGGAATAACGAATGGCAGAGCATTCCCAAAAGAAACGGATGAAAAAATGTATATGGATATTTGGTATTAGTATATGCCTGCTTCTTTTCTTCTTCTGGCAGAACAATGCCTTAGTTACGTCCCAGTATGTATTCGAAACGGATAAAATCGGAGAAGATTTAGATGGCTATCGGATTGTACAGATTTCTGATTTACATAACAAGCGATTTGGAAAAAATCAGAAAAGACTGTTAGAAAAGATCAAGGTCTGTAACCCCGATTTGATTGTGGTAACAGGGGATCTGGTGGACAGCAATCATACGGATATGGAAAAGGCGATGGAATTCATCCGTGGTGCCGTTTTGATGGCACCGGTGTATTATGTAACGGGGAATCATGAAAAATGGCTGGGAGAGGATACCGAAGCGGTATTACTGGAACTGTTAGAACAGGAAGGGGTAAACTGTCTTAATAATGGGAAAGAAGAAATCAGGGTAAAACAGGACAGCTTTTTTTTGCTTGGACTGGATGATTCTAATTTAGTAGATAATACTTTGCAGCAGTTAATTTCCGATGGCAGGAAAGATTTATCAGCAGAAGAAAAATTTACAGTTCTTCTGGCTCATGAACCGCAGAACCTTCTTTCATATAGTAATGCAAAAATGGACCTGGTACTGGCCGGACATGCCCATGGCGGGCAGGTGAGACTGCCGTGGATAGGTGGAATTGTGGCACCGGATCAGGGATTTTTCCCGGAATATACAGAAGGTCTTTATGAGGCAAATGATACTTCCATGATCGTGAGCAGAGGGTTGGGAAATAGTATCATACCGGTTCGTATTTTTAACAGACCGGAAATCGTATGTGTAGAGTTGGGTAAGAAATAAGAATGTTAAGGAAAAGGTGTTCAATTTGGACACCTTTTATGTTATGATAAACGTCACCAACTAAAGCAGAGTGGAGGTTGATGACCTGCACGAGCATCAGCGAGTTTCATTATGATAAAACGAAATAAAGGCAGGGAAAGGGGCAGATATGATAAAGATTTGGAAAAATTATCATAAACATTCATCAGAACCGGATAGTGGAGTTTTAGAGATGGAACTGTCACAGCTTATAGGCTTATATAAATCCTTTTTTGCTGCACGTAATAAGAAGAAAAAACAGGCAGTCATGAACCAAATTGCACAGGCATTATCTGATTTCGATATCAAGCAAATGATACAGGTAGATAAGCATTTTCGGGAGGACACTGATTATTATTTTTATTCTCAGGTAAACTGGAACAATGTGAACACTGCAAGAGAGGATTATAACTATTTGACAGACCAGGAATATTACTTTTTTATCGTGCTTGGATCTTTTCATCCAAACGGATATTTTAGGCAGAAATGCGTGAAATCCATGGAGAATGTTGAGGATACATTTCCCTATTTTATTCTTCGCATGAATGACTGGGTAGAGGCTGTCCGGAAGGAAGCCTATCGGAGTGCACTTGCCAGAGCCGGCAATGCACAGCCGGTAGAGCTGTTTCAATCACTACCGGCTGTTCTCAAAGTAAAAAATTCTATGCGGAGGAGTGACCGGCATTTACAGGACATTAACGATGCAATAGCGAAACGGTTGAAGGAATACATACCGGAAATGGATTTAAACGAAATAACATCCTATTCCCTTCCGGTTAGAAATGGTTTTTACCGCTTTATATGCAGGCATGAGGTTTTTGACAGGGCGAAAATGGAAATGGTGATGCAAAAGGAAAAGTCCATATTTGCAAAAAGGATATTGATACATGCTATTATTGGGAGATTTGGATTACAGGAAGCAGATTATAACCGGTATATAAGAGATAAAAGCAGTGCAGTCAGACGGTATGCGGCAGAAATGTGGTATTCGGTCAGGAAGGATATATGGAATGGGGCAGAGGGGCTGCTAATGGATGAATGTAAGGCAGTCAGAGAACTGGCACGTTTTATGATAGAGAAGCATACGGAGATATCCATAGTTGATTTCTATTTATCGGAATTGGAAAAAAGGGAGTCTTATATAGCGGTTTTGGGAATTGGAGAAAATGGGGATAAAGACCATGTGCAGTATGTAATGCCGTATTTACAATCCAGACAGCCAAAAGTGGTGAAGGCGGCATTGCTTTCTTTATCAAATTTATTAAAGGAAGAGGGACAGGAGTTATATGCCAAATATCTTCAGGCAGACGAGCCAGCCCTTATAAAAATAGCATTTATGAGCAGCAGGAAATGGGGAGTTCATCACGGAGTGGATTTTTTAAAGCAGTCGTTTCTGCAAAGTAATAATCCAAATGTGAAACGGTATGCACTGCTGCTATTGGTAAAAGAGCCAGGCTGGAAGAAGGTGTCCTGTTTGTTGGATTTATGTGAAATAAAAGAGGAGCCGTACCACAGCATAATCTGGAGAGGAATGTGGGTAAAATCCATGTATTGTTCCGCATCCAATGAACTGGCAGATGAACTTGAACAAAAAATAGAGTGTCATCGTAAGGAATTTAGCCAGTATGAGTATGAGACGATAAAACTGGAACTGAAATATGCAAGGAAATCATAAGTTTGTTAAATAGAGATAAAAAAGTAACATTTGTTGTATGATTAGGCAAATGTTACTTTTTTATAATATTTTAGAAATTTCCGCACATTTAACTGGGTTATCCGTTAAACATTATGTAGGAAACACTATGCCCACTGAGATTGGAAATACCTCGCTAAGTATTCAGGCATTGCTAAGTGGACAAGTGTATTTTCGCACTAGATGTGCAGCAAGCTGCTTATTAAGTGCTCAATATAAGGGAGGAAATCTTGTATGTCAATCGATCTTGAGGAGCAGTATGACCGGGTTTACCGATATTGTTATTACAAGCTCCGCCATACACAATTAGCTGAGGATATTACACAAGAAGCCTTCCTGAGATATTTTGAAAGCAGGGGGATAGAGAATACCGGGCGGCCGCTGGCATTTTTATATACCGTTGCAAGAAATCTCTGTATAGATGAATATCGGAAAAGGAAGCCTTTGGAGCTTTCAGATAATCTGCCCGGTGAAGATATGGAAAGTGCATTGTTGGATTCGGTCATACTCAGGCAGGCACTGCATGAGCCTACAGAATATGAGAGGGAATTGGTGCTGCTCCGGTATGTGAATGAGGTTCCGGTTTCGGATCTGGCAAACTTTTATGGAATTTCCAGATTTGCGTTATACAGGGAAACAAAGAGTGTATTAAAAAAAATGGAAAGGAGAATTTCGGATGGATCAGAAAATGAGAAAGCAGCTGAAAGAAATATATGAGGCACCTAAACCTGCCGGGAAAAGAGCATTTTTTCGAAAAACAGAATTACCTCCCTTGAATATCGGAAGCATATTGTGGATGCAGTGTTTTTACATTACTAAATGGGAATGGATTGCATCCGTTATCCTGCTCGGCACAGCCGTAGTGATAGGAAGTTTTTACAGGGAATGGGTGTTTCGTACGGTTCTTGCAATGCTGCCGTTTCTTGCAGTAGTTGGTGTGTCGGAAAGTGTTCGTTCTATTACATGGGGAATGAGTGAACTGGAAATGTCTGCGAGATTTTCGTTAAAGAGTGTGGTTCTGGCAAGAATGGTTATTGTAGGCATAGCAAACGTTGTTCTGGAAATGATTCTTGCCCTGTTAGCAGGGGGAAACCTTTTGGAAACGGTGTTGTATCTGTTTGTTCCGTACCTGCTTACTGCATATGGAAGTCTGATTCTGGTAAGAACGATTTCCGGAAAAGACGGAATTTATGCATGTGCCGGGTTAGGTGTTTTTGTAAGTATGGTGACGGAATTTAGTATATTACAGTATAGCTGGATTTATCAGACCAGATATGCAGGATTCTGGTTTGTGGTAGTCTGTTTTATAATGTACCTGATGATCAGGGAAGGAAAACGAGATATTCGCAAAATGGAGGAATTGGTATGGAATTAGTAGTAGACCGTTTGACAAAACAGTATAAAAATAAGATTGCAGTGGACAGAATTTCTTTTCGGTTTCAGGAAGGGGTGTATGGACTGCTGGGGGCGAATGGTGCCGGAAAGACCACGTTGATGCGGATGTTGTGCGGTATTTTAACACCTACTGGAGGGGAGGTTTCTTTTGACGGAATGGATGTGAATACGGAGGAATACAGGGGATGTCTGGGGTACTTACCTCAGGATTTTGGGTATTATCCTAATTTTACAGGCTGGGATTTTTTGTTATATATGGCTGCATTAAAGGGAATTGGAAAAAAGCAGGCTGTCAGGAAAACAAAAGAGCTATTAGAGATGGTATCCCTTACGGATATGGCAGGAAAAAAAATAAAAACATATTCAGGAGGAATGAAGCAGCGGCTTGGCATTGCCCAGGCATTATTAAATGATCCTAAGATAATCATATTAGATGAACCTACTGCCGGTCTGGACCCAAAAGAAAGAGTAAGGTTTCGGAATTTGATTGGTGAGCTTGGAAAAGACAGTATTGTTATCTTATCCACCCATATTGTGTCGGATATAGAGCATATTGCGGATATGATTTTGATGATGAAGGACGGGCAGCTGATTTTTCAAGGTGCAAGAGAAGAGATTACAGACGATCTGGAAGCATTTTATCTGGAAAACTTTGAGGATGAAAATAGTAAATAAAAGAAAGGATGAATAAAATGGGGCAGTTTGGTACATTGTTTTTTTATGAGATGAAGAAGATTATGCAGCGGAAAAACACATGGATTACCCTGGGTATTTTATTGATAATCTATGTACTTTTAACGGGGACCAGAATGTTTGGTTCTTCTTATATAGAGGGAGAGTTTTTGGAAACACATAAAGACGGGTTTGCCATTGACAGAAAAAACGGAGAAAAATTGTCCGGGAGGAAGCTGGATGATGATTTGTTTGATGAGATGAAGAATGCATATGCAGGGATGGAGGATAAGGAGTTAAAATATATGCTGACAGAGGAATATCAGACTAAGGTAAGACCCTATAGTACTGTGTATGAAATAGTCCGGTTTGCTGATATTAATCCTTTTACCGTAACGGAGAAGGAGTTTTATGATGCAAGGGAAGCTGCGGTGAAAAAGAGCCAGGAGAAATATGAACTGACGGAAAAGGAGAAAGCATACTGGCAGGAACGGGAGGATAGATTAGAAAAGCCTTTTATCTATCAGTATGCTAATGGGTACACTGATCTGATTAGCATGAATGGGATTTACATGGTGTGCCTCTATACTTCTTTTTTGATTGCCATATGTATGAGCAGTGTATTTACAGAGGAGCATGGAAGAAAGACAGACCAGTTGATTTTATGCAGCCGGCTGGGAAGAAAAGATATTTATTTTGCTAAAATTCTGGCGGGTGGGATGTTCTCTTTTCTGGTAACGGCTTTCTTTTTACTGATTGAAACAGCAGGTGTTTTTGCTGCATATGGCCAAGAGGGATTTTCAGCAATTATACAGTTGTTTTATAGTGTATACTCGTATCCCCTTACGAACGGGCAGATATTTTTGATCATGACCTTTATTCTTTTGTTCTCTGCTGTATTGACAGGTATTTTTACCATGGTACTTTCCGAGATAACAAAAAGCAATATCGGTTCTTTGGCAACAGTGGTAGTAATTCTGTTTATGGCAAGGCTGGTGCCGATTCCGGTTACATGGCGGGCACTTTCGCAAATTTGGAATTTCTTTCCCATTAATATGTTAAAATTAGACGCAGGTTTTACAGATATGCGTTTGGTTTCTTTTTTTGGACTGAAGCTTACTTCATGGCAGTTTGCACCGTTTTTATATGTACTGTTGGCAGTGCTTCTGGTTTTTGCCGGGAAAAAAGTGTATTGCAGGTATCAGGTACAGGGAAGATAGGAGGAAAGGGAAAACAAAAAGTCATTGATGAAGCATACACTATATTTTCATATATCATTACAATATGAGAAGAGCGAATTTAATATAGGGGTAAATTATTTATGTTTGTTATCCGATAACTATAATATAGAGTAGATTTTGATGCAGGTATGCTATGACAGTGCAGCCTGCATCATATGTGGATGTAAAGGATTACGCATGTAAATATTTGCGGTGTGAAGTCGGTTGCAAAAATCAAGGAGGAGTAAAAATGGAGATTGGAAATGCGTATGCAGGTTATTCTGCCGGCAGACAGAATATGGCGGAATCAAAATTGATGACTGTTAATAATGGCGAAGCAGAGCAGGTAAAAAACGAAACAGATAAAGGGTTAACAGGTATGGATTATTTGAGAAATCTGGAGAAGGAAATACCGGGTACAGCTTTTTTTACCGGAACTGTTTCTTATGGACAGACTTATGGTAATCGTTCCGATGTTAATTTTGTTGTCAATCCTCAGTTTTTGGGAAAACTGGGAACGGATGAAGAGGCGACTAAGAGGTTTTACGAGGATGTAAAATATTTGGACCAGTTTGCGAAAAGGCAGCGGGAAAGCTTGGCTGCCAGTGGATGGGAGGTTGTAAGCCAGGGATGGTTTTGTGACGAGAACGGGAACTGGGGTGGCTGGTGTGTGACAAGAAAGACAGATAAAAAGTCCTACTTGGAAACATTTTCGGAAAATACGGATAAGATAAATCAGAAGAAATTAGAACAAAAACGGGAGTCCAGGCGAAAAGAAAAAGCAGCTGAGAAAAGGGAGATGAAGGAAAAAGTTCTAGATGAACTGAAAGAGCGGGCGGGTATCCGCCTTGATCGATACTATGTTTATGATGAAAAAGAAAGCGGAGCATATGCACATGGACAAAATAAGGGGGATACATCGAATGATCCGGTAAGAGCATATGACACCATGCGGCATGTATCTGGCAGAGCGAAATATAAAAATCAGGATGATATTTATGTAACAGCTTCTGATAATGATATAAAAGATTCTTCTGTTCCGGTAGCAGGGAAGCAGACTGTTTTTGGCAGCACAAAAGAACTGATGCAGTATTTATCCCATACCTATGATACGGTAAGAATGGGGATGGTCAAGATTTCAGGAAGTTATCTTAGGGAATGTTTATCCGATGAAAATAAAAGACAGGAGTTATTTGAAAGTCTGGAAAGTGCAGATGCTATGGCTAAGCATGCCGAAGAAAATGTGAAGGGTTATCAGGGTATGAAGATAACGATCGACAAGGAAGGGAAGATGGAGACGGAAACGCATGGCGGTTCCATAACATTTAATGAGTCAAAGCGGGCAAGGCAGCTTGCAGCAGCAAAAACACCGGCAAATGTCCGAATGGTCTTAAATCTGTTATCTAAAGATTTGTCCGATTGTGAAAATGGATTAAGAAACGGAATGTGTGATGAGAACGAGGTGGCTAAGGTAAAGACAATGATTGCAAAGGGAAAGCAGAGAATGAGGGAGGTTTCTTCTTCAGATAACCACAGCAGTGAAGAGGGGATAGATACTTTTTCCATCAATCTGCTTTTATGACAGATATTGCTATTTGATACAAAAAAATAATTTTTTTGATAAAAATGGTATTTTTGTGTCATTTACTATTTAGATATTGATAGAAAATCCGATATACTATATAATAAGAGCAGATTCTAGGGAAGGAATCTTGTTATTATGGACATTATGAGCTAGGCTTATAATATAATCAATGTAAAGGATTACGAAAAAAATCAAGGAGGAATGAAAAATGGCAATGGAATTTGGAAGTGTTAATAGTTATGCAGGCGGGTATAGTGCAACAGCTCCGGTTAGCAATGAGGAAAAGGTAAGCACCAAGACAGATGCTGTAAAAGAAGAGGCAGCTGTTGGTGACAAAGCTTCGGAAGCAGCTGTTTATGAGAAAAATTCAGACAGCAGCAAGGCAACATATTCTGTAAATAAGATGTCAAAAGCAGATCGTGCAGCATTGATCAAACAATTAAAGGCAGATCAGGCATCCAGAGAACAGAATCTGGTTAACCTTGTCAACAAGATGATGTCTCAGCAGACCAGTGCATATGGACATGCAAATAGTATCTGGAAGTTTATAGCCAGTGGCAATTATACAGTAGATGCAGAGACACAGGCTCAGGCTAAGGCAGATATTGCTGAAGATGGTTATTATGGAGTTAAGCAGACGTCCCAGCGATTATTTGATTTCGCAAGTGCGTTGGCTGGAGATGATGTAGAGAAGATGAAGAAAATGCAGGCAGCTGTGGAAAAAGGATACAAATTGGCAGAGAAAGCCTGGGGTGGTGAGTTGCCGGGCATTTCGCAGGATACACTTGCTGCAACTAATAAGTTATTTGAAGAGTATTATAATTCAAAGAAGAGTGCAACAGAATAATAAAGGCAGAATATATATGGGAAGAAGGAGCTTTGGAAAGATCCAGAGCTCTTTTTTTCTGTATTTGTAAAAATTTGCTAGTGATTTATAGTTTCTTATGATAGAATATAGTACTGTAAAGGGATTATTATGAAGAAATTGAGGATTATTTTATGAATATTCAGACACAGTGTTGTGGAATGATCGTACTGCTTGTGTTGTTCTTATTTTACAGGCAGCAGGAAAAGGTTAATCTGAATACTGAGAAGGCGTATTTTCGTGCACTTTGTATAACGGTGATTTCTATTTCAATGGACATTCTTTCTGTTATTGCGATTGCAAATATGGATAGATTACCAATCCATTTTGTGAATTTGATTTGTAAAACATATCTGGTTTCTATGATAGGTGTGGCTTTGAACAGTCTGTTGTATATCTATGCAGATTTATATTCCAAAGACGGTACATATCAGATATTTATTAAAAAATATTTTGTTTCGGCAGTAGCTGGGGCAGTGTTGATCTATGTGCTTCCTATTAACATACATTGTGAATCGGGAGGAGAGGATGTATATACGTATGGTCCCAGTGCATTGGCAACCTATGCTTTTGCGTTTAGTTTTGTAGTGATTAACATATATTCTATGATTAAGCATAAGGAGAGGATTAATCCTACAAGGCGGAAATCAGTATTCATCTGGATGACGGTCTGGATGTCGGCAGCAATTGTCCAATTTGTTGATAAAAGTCTCCTGATTATCGGATATGCTTTTGCAATAGGAATTATGGTGTTATATTTAAAATTGGAAAATCCGGAACAGAATCTGGATAAAAGAACGGGGCTGTTTAATCAGAACGCTTTTACAGAATATACACAGCAGCTGTTTGCCCAAAGACAGCCATTTTCTATTTTTTGTTTATATTTTGAGAGATTGTTCCAGCAAAATGCCCAGGATGGCAGTGGTGAACATTTAAGCATGGAGGTCAGCCAGTATTTATTAAGTATTCCGGGAGCCCGTGTTTTTAAAAATGCAGAAGATGAAATTGTATTATTGTTTGATGATTCCGATTATGGAAAAGAGACTGTGGAAAAACTAAAAATCCGGTTTGATGAGGGATGGGGAAAAGATGCTTCTGTTGTACTAAGACCTCATGGGATTTTTATTCCTAATGTGTATGTAGTACTGGACATAAAAGATTTGTCTTATTTACTTCGCTATGTCAGAGAGAATAGTAAAGAATATACAGAACACTATTTTTTGACGGTTGAAGATTCTATGGTAATTGGCATGTACAGGGAAAAAGCGACCGAACGGATGATTTTGGATGCAATTGAAAGAGGTCGGATTGAGGTGTTCTATCAGCCGATTTTTTCAACGGAAGAGGAGAAGTTTACCTGTGCGGAAGCTTTAGTGCGAATGAGAGATGATGATGATGCTTTGATTCCACCGGGTGAATTTATCAGTGTGGCCGAAAAGAATGGGTTGATACTCAAGCTGGGTGAAATGGTGTTTGAAAAAGTTTGTAAGTTCCTAAAAGAAAATAATGTCGTAAAATATGGACTTCATTATATTGAGGTGAATCTATCGGTCGTACAGTGTGCATATGCGAATCTGGCAAATGATTATATCAGGATTATGGATAAATATGGGGTAAATCCGTTTAATATTAACCTTGAGATTACAGAGTCGGCATCTTTGACAGCCAAACATGTTCTGCTGGAAAATATGGAGAAACTTATGGATTATGGTGTTCAGTTTTCTTTGGATGATTTTGGGACAGGACAGTCAAATCTTAATTATATCGTGGATATGCCGGTTGGCATTGTCAAATTTGACAAAGATATGACGAATGCATATTTTGAAAACGGTAAAGCTAAGTATGTCATGGATGCTGCTATGCATATGATACATGGGATGGGATTGGATATTGTGTCTGAAGGAGTTGAGACAGAGGAACAGTTTCAAACAATGCAGGATCTGGGGATTAAATATATTCAGGGATATTATTTTTCAAGACCGTTACCGGAGACAGAATTTTTAGAATTTATAAATAAGTATGCAGATATATAAGCAGGATTAATAGTCATTTTGTGCATTGTCTATGGATTTATAGTCCGGAGTGTCCGATATTATAGATAAGGTGGTTAAATAATAGGATAAAAATTTTAATACTGCAATTAGGAGGACAGAATATGCGTATTACAACACAAATTTTAACAAACACATCGAGAGAAGCAGGAATTCCTTTAGTACAAGGAGGTTTGCTGGATGCTCTGAATAAGGACAATACTTCTGTTGACTTGTTGGAAGAGTTAAATAAAAGTCAGGATGCTAAGAGTGCTTCCGCTTTACAGAAAGTTTTCAAGGAGTTAAGGAACACGTCAGACGATTTGAAAAAACGTGCTTCAGAGTTATTGGAGACCGATGAAAATTCCCTATTTGGAAAAGCAGAAGAGACAAAAGATACCGAGAAGATTCTTTCAGGTGTAAAAGATATGATAGGTTCCTATAATAAAACATTGAAATTGTTAAAAGGGGCAGATGGATCCCTGAACAGTTTTTATTATAAGGAATTAAAGAGTGCGGCAGCAGCGAATGAGGAACAGTTAAAGTCTGTTGGAGTTACATTGAATAAGGATGGTTCTTTGTCAATAGATGAAAAGGTATTGGGTAATGCGGATTATGATACATTGAAAAAGGTATTCGGAAGTGAATCCAAATTTGTTCAGCGAACAGAATATATCAGTGACAAGGTTTCGCAAAATGCAAAGGCGAATGTAGAAAGTATATCTAATCAGTATAATGCGAAAGGCATTTCTTACAGTGATTATTCAGGAGAAAATAAATATAATTTTTTTGGCTAAGGGAATCTTCTGTTAAGAATCATGTAAAATTAAAAAAGAAAAATTTCCGGATTTTGAATAAGGGTGTTGTGTAGTTACACTACCATAGACACATTCCGGCTGATAGTATCTGTATTATCAGCCGGAATTATTTTATTTTACAAATTGTTCTATAAATTGATCAAATGGGCATGGCCGTCCAAAAAAGAATCCCTGACTGTAGTCTGGCGATAATTCCTGCATCCGGTTTCGTTCATCTTCCGTTTCAATTCCCTCGATACAGATTTTTAAGTCAAGATTATGTACCAGCCCGCTCATAAGATTGAGGAGGTTATATTCATATTCATTTTCCAGTGCTTTTGCAGTAAAAGAACGGTCTATCTTAATGATATCGGGCTGAAGGTCGTATAAATACTGGAAATTGGAATAACCGGTTCCAAAATCGTCTAGTGCAAGACGAATACCATTTGCCTTTAATTTGTCCCACATTTTTGAAAAATGAGTATCTGATTCTATTGCACCGCTTTCTGTTAGTTCAATGACAACCTGAGAGGGAGGGATATCATATTCATCTATCGCAGATACGATTTCATTAATGATATTACTTTTCATGATCTGAATATAAGACACATTAACGGTAATCTGAAAATTGGGAATCCATTGCCGCACTTTTTGGCAGGCCTGCAATGCCTGATGTAAGATCCAGCGTCCCAGTGGGATAATCAGACCGGTTTCTTCCAAAACAGGAATAAATTCAGCCGGAGATATCATGCCAAATTCTTCGGAGCGGAATCGCATAAGAGTTTCTGCTCCATACAGGGTATGTGTATCTGTATGAAAAAGCGGTTGGAAATAAGCTTCAAATCCTTTGAAATTATTACATACAGCCTGTCTTAAGACTTGTTTTAGTTTTCTTCGTTTAATAAAATTGTCATAATCAGCCTGAATAAAGGAGTAACATTGGTTTTTTCCCCGCCGTTTGGCTTCATTTAATGCAAATTCAGATAATTTCATAATGTCAGAGAAAGAAAATTCTTCTACATTACTGCTTTCTAATATGCCGCCGGAAATGGTAAAAACAGCCTCGTATTGATTTTCCTCCACAAAAGAATCTATTGTCTGGCGAATTTGTCTGTACAGGCTGGCAGCACTTTCCAAGCCTTCTCCTGAAAAATCAAGAACCATAAATTCATCCGCTACAATCCGATAGAGTTTCTGGTTTGGAAGGATACAGGAAGAAATACATTCAGCAATTCTGCGTAAAAGTCTGTCTCCATATTCTACACCAAGCTTTTCGTTAATACCTTTAAAATCGTCAATACCCAGACGGAGCAGATATCCGCTGGGGAATAATGGATAAAATTCCTGTAAATACCCCTTCAAGCTGGATTCTCCCAGCAAACCGCTGATGTTATCAGCTTTTTGTTTTGTCCCAATTTCGTTAATACAGCCTACCATATAGGCAGGAGTATCGTTTTCTTCGACAATATAGCTGCGGCAGTTGATCCAGACAGGGTCTCCGTCTAAATCAATCCAGCGGTACTGTGTATTTTGAAAATTTTTCTGACCGGAAAGCATCTCCTGAAATTCTTTTTGAAAATTATCTAAATCGGGAGGATATACAAAGAGCTTATGGGTATGAATGACTTCATGAAAGGCATTGCCAGGTATTTTGAAACGCTGCAAAGCACTTGGAGAGATATAGTAGTAATCATTTTTGATATCGTATGCATATGGATAATTGTCTATACAGGTATGTAATAAATCGATTGTGTTACAAAGGTGTTGATATGTTTTAGGGGGGGATGCGTAAGTCGTGTTAATTGTCCTTTCAATGGG
>JAIDOW010000016.1 GCA_029063085.1 Lachnospiraceae bacterium | reverse complement strand
ATGAAAGATAATTTAGATAATTGAATATACAAAATATAATTAATAAGACATATTTTCTAATTATTAGACAATATGTCGTTTTTATTCTATTTACAAAAAGCAGAAAAGGATGTAATATAACATCAGTTTAAATAGAAATACAATAATCATAATGTACACATTATAATATAATAATATTTTGATATATAATAATATGTGTATTATAATTGTGCTTTAGGAAAGGACTAAATAATGAAACAGAGATTTGATGAAGCTGTAAAACGGGAAATGGGTCTTTACCACTCCGAATTTGAACATGATAACTGCGGTATCGGGGCAGTGGTAAATATTAAGGGAAGGAAAAGCCATGCAACAGTGACCAATGCATTGCAGATTGTAGAGAAACTGGAGCATAGGGCAGGAAAAGATGCAGAAGGGAAGACAGGAGATGGTGTAGGTATCCTCTTACAGATATCCCATAAATTTTTTAGTAAAGCGGCTGGCGGTCTTGGTGTCAGTTTGGGGAATGAGAGGGATTACGGAATCGGTATGTTTTTCTTTCCACAGGATGAATTAAAGAGAAACCAGGCAAAGAAAATGTTTGAGGTCATTGTTGAAAAAGAAGGGATGGAATTTCTTTGCTGGAGACAGGTGCCTACAAAACCTGAGATTCTGGGAAAAAAGGCAGTAGATGTTATGCCGTGCATTATGCAGGCATTTATCAAAAGACCGGAGGAAGTGAAGAAAGGGCTGGATTTTGACCGCAAGCTTTATATCGTAAGGCGGGTATTTGAACAGTCTAATGATGATTCTTATGTTGTTTCTTTATCTTCCAGAACAATTGTATATAAAGGAATGTTTCTGGTAGACGAACTGCGATTGTTTTTTGAGGACTTACATGACGAAGACTATGAGTCGGCTATCGCACTGGTACATTCCCGTTTTTCTACCAATACGACTCCAAGTTGGTTAAGAGCACATCCGTATCGTTATCTGGTACATAACGGTGAGATTAATACAATCCGCGGCAATGCAGATAAGATGCATGCGAGAGAGGAATCAATGGAATCGGATCATTTTAAGGGAGAAATGCATAAGCTGACACCGGTCGTAGATCCGGAGGGATCAGATTCTGCAAGGCTTGATAATACATTGGAATTTTTAATGATGAGTGGAATGCCGCTTCCTTTGGCAGTAATGATCACTATTCCGGAGCCATGGGAAAATAACCGGTATATGTCTCAGAAGAAAAAGGATTTCTACCAGTATTATGCAACAATGATGGAGCCGTGGGACGGTCCGGCGTCCATTCTGTTTACGGATGGTGATATTATGGGGGCGGTACTTGACCGTAACGGTTTACGACCGTCCAGATATATGATTACGGAAGATGATAATTTAATCCTGTCCTCAGAGACAGGTGTGTTGGACATTGCTCCAAGCCGTATCGTGGTGAAAGAGAGACTGCATCCGGGAAAGATGCTGTTAGTGGATACAGTAGCGGGAAAATTGATTTCAGATGAAGAAGTAAAAAATATATATGCGGATGCACAGCCTTATGGAGAGTGGTTAGATTCTAATCTGGTATATTTAAAGAATCTTCAGATACCGAATAAAAAGGTAGAGGAGAATACAAAAGAGGAGCGGGCAAAACTTCAGAGAGCGTTTGGATATACCTATGAAGATGTAAATGCCATTTTACCGATGGCACAAAACGGTACGGAGGCAATTCAGGCCATGGGAATTGATTCTCCTCTTGCCGTTTTATCCGATAGAAAACAGCCACTGTTCAATTATTTCAAGCAACTGTTTGCCCAGGTTACTAATCCACCGATTGATGCAATCCGTGAAGAGGTTGTAACCAGTACAACTGTATATCTTGGGGCAGATGCCAATATTTTGGAAGAAAAGCCTGAAAACTGCCGGGTGCTTAAGATTTTTGACCCGATTCTCACAAGCCTGGATCTTTTGAAAATCCGTAATATGGAGGTCGAAGGGTTAAAGGTAGGGGAAGTTCCTATTACTTATTATAAGAATACTTCATTGGAAAAAGCAATTGACCGCTTGTTTGTAGAGGCTGACCGGCTTTACCGGGATGGAGTGAATATATTGATCTTGACTGACCGTGGTGTTGACGAAAACCATGTGGCAATTCCATCATTACTTGCAGTATCGGCCATGTCTCAGCATCTGGTGCGGACAAAAAAGAAAACTTCCATGTCATTGATTTTAGAGAGTGCAGAGCCAAGATGCGTTCATCATTTTGCTACTTTGTTAGGATATGGTGCTTCTGCAATCAACCCATATCTGGCACAGGAAACCATTAAGGAATTGATCGATACAAACCGTCTGGATAAGGACTATTATGCAGCGGTAAATGATTATAACGCGGCAATTATTCACGGAATTACCAAGATTGCTTCTAAGATGGGGATTTCGACGATACAGTCTTATCAGAGTTCCCAGATTTTTGAGGCAATCGGTATCAATAAGGCTGTTGTCGACCGCTATTTTACCAATACGGTAAGCCGTGTAGAGGGAATCGATATCAAGGATATTGAGAAACAGGTGGATGCCCTTCATTCAGCCGCCTTTGATCCTCTGGGACTGGATATGGATTTATCCTTAGAATCCAGCGGAAGCCATAAATACAGAAGCGGGAAAGAGGAGCATCTGTACAATCCGCAGACCATACATCTATTGCAGCAGGCAACCCGGGTTGGGGATTATACACTGTTTAAACAGTATTCCCGGTTGATCAATGAGGAGATGGATGCAGTCAATCTCCGTGGTCTGATGGAATTTAATTATCCGGAAAAAGGGATTCCTATTGAAGAGGTAGAAACCGCAGACTCGATCGTAAGGAGATTTAAAACCGGAGCGATGTCTTATGGTTCGATTTCAAAAGAGGCACATGAAACTCTTGCGATTGCCATGAATATGCTTGGGGGGAAATCGAATTCTGGTGAAGGCGGGGAAGATCTGGAACGTCTTACAGTGGGTGCAGATGGCAAAAATAGGTGTTCAGCTATTAAGCAGGTGGCTTCCGGACGATTTGGTGTGACTTCCAGATATCTGACCAGTGCAAAAGAAATTCAGATCAAAATGGCACAGGGGGCAAAACCCGGTGAGGGCGGACATCTGCCTGGAGGAAAGGTATATCCGTGGATTGCAAAAACAAGACACTCAACACCGGGAGTAGGACTGATCTCACCACCGCCACATCATGATATTTATTCTATTGAAGATCTGGCACAGCTTATTTATGACTGTAAAAATGCAAATACAGATGCAAGGATTTCCGTGAAGCTGGTATCAGAAGCAGGAGTGGGTACTGTTGCAGCAGGTGTTGCAAAAGCCGGTGCACAGGTGATTTTAGTTTCGGGTTATGATGGAGGAACTGGTGCGGCACCGGGAAATTCCATCTATAATGCAGGACTTCCATGGGAAATGGGGCTTGCAGAAACACATCAGACCCTGATTATGAACGATTTGCGTAACAAAGTTATTTTGGAGACAGATGGTAAGCTGATGACAGGAAGGGATGTGGCAGTTGCGGCTATGCTTGGAGCCGAAGAGTTTGGATTTGCAACGGCACCGTTGGTTACCATGGGATGTGTAATGATGAGAGTGTGTAATCTGGATACCTGTCCGGTTGGTGTGGCAACCCAGAATCCGGAGCTTCGTAAACGGTTTAAGGGTAAACCGGAGTATGTTGTAAACTTTATGATTTTTATTGCAGAAGAGTTGCGGGAATACATGGCAAAGCTGGGAGTGCGGACAGTAGATGAGCTGGTGGGAAGAACCGATTTATTAAAAGCAGGAAAAAAAGCCGCAGAGAGAAAAATTGATCTGTCAGCTATTCTTAATAATCCGTTTGCAGACAGCCCACAGAATAAAATGGTTTATCATAAGAAGAATGTATATGATTTTGAACTTTCAGGTACGGTAGACGAGAAAATTCTGGTAAAGACTTTTAAGGAGGCACTTGCTAAGCGTCATAAGAAGAGTGTTGAAATTGATGTCAGGAATACGGACCGTTCTGTCGGCACCATATTAGGTTCTGAGATTACAAAGAAATACTATGATACTTTGGAGGAAGATACCTTTACTGTAAAATGTAATGGTTCCGGTGGACAGAGCTTTGGTGCATTTATTCCTAAAGGATTAACACTGGAACTGGTAGGTGACAGCAATGACTATTTTGGTAAGGGACTTTCCGGAGGTAAGTTGATCGTATATCCGCCGAGAACGATTCAGTATAAGCATGAAGAAAATATCATTATCGGCAATGTTGCACTTTATGGTGCGACTTCCGGTAAGGCTTATATTAACGGAGTTGCAGGAGAGCGTTTTGCAGTCAGAAATTCCGGTGCAACAGCTGTCTGTGAAGGTGTGGGCGACCATGGATGTGAATATATGACTGGTGGCAGGGTTGTTGTCTTAGGCGATACCGGTAAGAATTTTGCGGCAGGAATGAGCGGAGGCGTTGCCTATGTACTGGATATGAATAGCGATCTTTATATGAAGCTCAACAAAGAAATGGTATCTATTGAACAGGTTTCGGATAAATATGATGTTTTGGAGCTTAAGACAATGATCAAGGATCATGTAGCTTATACAAATTCGGAAATCGGAAAAAGGATTCTGGATGATTTTGGTGAATATCTTCCAAAGTTTAAAAAGATTATTCCTCATGACTATAAGAAGATGATGAATATGATCGTTCAGATGGAGGAGAAAGGATTAAGTTCGGAACAGGCACAGATCGAAGCATTTTATGCGATGAAGAAGTAGTGGGAAAGGAGATATCAATTGTGGGAAAAGCGACAGGATTTTTAGAATATGATAGAGAAACAAGTATGGAAACAAGTCCGAAAGAACGGATTCGGAATTTTGAAGAATTTCATGTGCCGCTTTCTAAGGAAAAGCAGCGTACACAGGCGGCACGATGTATGGAATGCGGTGTTCCTTTTTGCCAGTCAGGAATGATGATCGGGGGAATGGCATCCGGGTGTCCATTGAATAATTTGATACCGGAATGGAATGATTTGATTTATAAGGGAAACTGGGAGGGAGCTTATGAGCGCCTCATTAAGACTAATAATTTTCCAGAGTTTACCTCCAGGGTATGTCCGGCTCCCTGTGAGGCAGCATGTACCTGTAACCTGAACGGAGAACCGGTTTCCAACAAGGAAAATGAGAGAAGCATTATTGAAGCAGCCTATGCAAACGGACTTGCTGCGCCCCATGCACCCAGTGTTCGCACTGGAAAAAAGATTGCGGTAATCGGATCCGGACCTGCCGGACTTGCGGCAGCAGACCAGTTGAATAAAAGAGGCCATTCTGTAACGGTATATGAAAAGAGTGACCGGCCAGGCGGACTTTTGATGTATGGGATTCCCAATATGAAGCTGGAAAAGCAGGTGATTGACAGAAAGATTGAGGTTATGAAAGCGGAAGGCGTTACATTTGTTACAAATGCAAATGTGGGGGCTACAAAAGCAGTCATGAATCCTATGGTGGCAAAGGAAGATATAATGGGAGAATATCTGGTGGATGCAGAGGAAAAAGCTGTAAAGGCAGATACAGTATTAAAGGAATATGACAGTGTCATTCTTGCCTGTGGGGCTTCTAATCCCAGAGATATCAAAGTAAAGGGAAGAGATGCCAGAGGTATCTACTATGCAGTGGATTATTTGAAGACCACTACAAAAAGTCTGCTGAATTCACAATTTAAGGATAAAAGATATGTCAGCGCAAAGGGAAAGAATGTACTGGTCATCGGTGGCGGAGATACAGGTAATGACTGTGTGGGAACGGCAATCCGTCAAGGCTGCAAGAATATAATACAGCTTGAAATGATGCCAAAACCGCCGGCATGCAGGGAGGAAAGCAATCCATGGCCGGAATGGCCAAAGATTCTTAAGACGGATTATGGTCAGGAAGAAGCGATTACGGTATTTGGTACAGATCCGCGTATTTACGAAACTACGGTTAAGGAATTTATCAAAGATAAAGATGGGAATGTAGTAAAGGCAAAATGTATTAAGCTGGAATGGAAAAAGGATGCCAAGACTGGGCGGATGAACATGTCTGAGATAAAAGACAGTGAATATGAGATTCCCTGTGATATCGTACTGATTGCAGCGGGATTTTTGGGAAGCCAGGATTATGTGGCAAAGGCATTTGGCGTAGAGCTTAACGAAAGAACCAATGTAAAGACAGATGCGGGGTGTTATGCAACCAATGTGCCGAAGGTGTTTACTGCCGGGGATATGCATAGAGGACAGTCCCTGGTCGTATGGGCAATCCGTGAAGGCAGAGAGGTGGCAAGAGCCGTGGACACGGCATTAATGGGATATTCGAATTTGTAAAGAGCAGTAAAATATGGAATAAGAGAAAGAGACTGCCACACTGAACTTTTCTCCAGTTGTACAGATTTAACAAAGATAAGCAGAAGTTATGCATGCATTGTAACGTTCTTTGTTGAATTTGTGCAGCAAGAGACAAGTATAGTGTGGCAGTCTTTTGGTTTGCTTTGTTGCAAAGGCAGGAAGATGCAGATGATAACCGCCAAAAAAGTTGGTAGGGAGATATTGAACACGCCTATAAAAACTATTCCCTGCGGGGATTGCCTTCTTTTCCCTGATATTATCTTAGAAGTAATGTGTTACCAATCATTGCCCCCCATACAAGAATTTACCTTTTAGAATTTTATAAAACTTGTATAGTTTTTGTTGGTGTGCTAAAATGTATTTTCAAAACATTTTCAAAGAGGAATATAAAATAGAAATCCGTGAGAAACTTTATAAGCAGAAGCCAGTACTGGAACATAAGAAAATTATCTGAAAGAGTGGCAGAGTTTATGCTGTGGATGATTTGAGTTTTCTGCTATTGGGGATGAGGCAGTGAATATGGCTGTCAGGTAGGAAGCAAAATAATGAAAGAACACACAACTTGTAGATTTCATGATTCTGTGATACAATGAAATGGATAAGGAGATATAATAATGAAACGATTTTTTGATGACATAGTAAAGTATTACAATTATGAAGTACGGTCTGCCAAATCTTCTCTTAAGACAGAAGTAGCAAATTCTTATTTGAATTGGATATGGTGGATATTGGATCCTTTGTTTTCCATGATGATATATTATCTTATATTTGGTGTGGTTTTTAAAGCAAAAGAGCCGTATTTTACAACCTTTTTATTTATAGGACAGACTATGTGGGCATTTTTTAATAAGAATGTGGTACAAAGTGTAAAGATGATTAAGAGAAACAAAGGAATTGTTTCCAAGGTGTATATTCCTAAATTTGTTTTATTGCTTTCCAATATGATGGTAAACGGTTTCAAGATGGCTATTTCATGTATTATTGTTGTTATTATGATGATTGCATCTAAAGTAGAGCTTTCTACTTATACATTGTGCTGTATTCCGATTTTGTTGGTAATGTTATTAGTCACATTTTCTATAAGCGTAAATTTAATGCATTTTGGTGTATTTATTGAAGATTTGGGTAATGTCATTAATATAGCGATGCAGTTATTATTTTATATGACTGGTATATTTTTTAGTATTGATACCAGATTAGGGGCTGATTATCCAACGGCTGCCAGGATATTGACCTATGCAAATCCGATGGCATTGTTGGTTCGCGATATGCGTAATGTTCTTTTGTATAAGCAGGCGCCTAGCTGGATAGCCTTAGCAGTATGGGGTGTAATAGCACTTATATTGTCAATTATTGGTATTCGTACAATCTATAAGAATGAAAATAGTTATGTAAAGGTGATTTAATGGAAGAAGTAAAAAAAGTAACAAATAATGATATTGCAATAGAGGTAAAAGACCTCCATATTGGTTATAAGAATATTCAGGCCTATTCAATTAAGAAAAGTCTTTTGAAATTGAAGAAGGCGCATGTAGAAGAGTTTCAAGCAGTGAAAGGGGTATCCTTTGAGGTACCAACGGGAGAGATTCTTGGAATTATCGGAAAAAATGGAAGTGGCAAATCTACAATGCTGAAAGCTCTGGCGGGGATTTTTTGTCCGGACCAAGGAAGTATTGATTTGAAAGGACATACAGTTTCATTATTGGCAATTGGTGTTGGTTTTCAAAAAGAGGTTACAGGACGGGAAAATATTTTACTATCTGGTATGCTGTTAGGCTTTTCAGAAGAGCAGATTCGGGAAAAGATGCCTGAAATTATTGAGTTTGCAGATCTTGGGAAGTTTATTGATATGCCGGTTAAGACATATTCGAGTGGTATGTATTCTAAGCTTGCTTTTTCTATTACAGCTATTCTTGAAACAGATATTATGCTGATTGATGAAGTTTTGAGCGTTGGTGATGCCAAGTTTAAAAAGAAGAGTAATGCAAGGATGAAAGAGTTGATTTCGAACAAGAACCGAACAGTTGTGATTGTATCGCATAGTGAGAATACATTACAGGAGTTATGCGATAGGGTAATGTGGATGCACGATGGCGAGATTAAACGTATCGGTGAGCCGACGGAAGTTTTAGAAGAATATTCGGAGTTTATGAAATAATGGTGAAGCACATCTGCAAGTGGATTGTTTTTAAATGGTTATATCCAGTTTGCTATTATTTGGGCAGTAGGCGTGAGGTGAAACAAAATAAAGTTATTTTTGTGGAGAACCATGCAAATCAAATGACTGATAACTTTGTATTGTTATACAATCTGGTGAAGCAAAAAAATTATAATATCTCTGTTCACTATTTGAAGATATCAGTCTCTTCATGGGGAGAGATTATTCTTCGGACATTGGCTTTAATATGGGATATGAGTAATGCAAAATGTGTATTCTTAAGCGAGTCGAATAGCGTATTTGGTGCATTTACTTTGAGGAAAGATACAAAGCTGGTACAACTGTGGCATGCATGCGGGGCATTTAAGAAATGGGGATATAGTGTTGCGGATAAAGCGTTTGGGGATGATAGAAAAACTTTGGATACCTATTCCGGACATAGGAATTATGATTTGGTTTCTACAAGTGGAAAAGCAGTATGCTGGGCATATGAAGAAGCTTTTGGCTTACAGAAAAAACTAGGTATTGTCAAGCCACTTGGTGTAAGTAGAACGGATGCATATTTTAGTGAGGACAGAAAGCGGGAGGCATATTTCCGCTTAGAGGGCTTAGATATTCCAAAGGGAAATCGTAAAGTGATTTTGTATGCACCAACTTTTCGCGGAGAAATACGTCATGCGAAGGCACCGGACAAGCTTAATTTGGAGGTGTTATATCGTTTGAAGAAAGAGTATATCGTATTGATAAAGCAGCACCCTTTCATAAAAAAAACAATGAAAATCCAAGAAGAATATCGGGATTTCTGTATGGAAATTACTGAAGAGATGTCTATTGAAGATTTACTGATGGTGGCAGATATTTGTGTAACAGATTACTCTTCGGTGATATTTGAATACTCATTAATGGAAAAGCCGATGATTTTTTTTGCTTATGATTTGGAAGAATATTATGATGAAAGAGGATTTTATTACCCCTACGAAAGCTTTGTTCCGGGGCCGATTGTGAAAACCACAAAGGAACTGGTTGGTTGTATTGAGAAGATAGAGGAATTTGATATGGAAAGAATACGGGTATTTAGACAGAGATATATGAGTGGCTGTGACGGTCATTCTACGGAAAGAATATTGGAAAATGTATTAGAAGAAACATTCTAAATAGCAGAAGGAGGGAATATGCGAAGTAATGTTTATGGAGTAATTCTGGCTGGGGGCAAGGGAACCAGAATGGGTAATGTGGAAAAGCCAAAACAGTTTATGGAGATTGGGGACAGACCTATTATTATTCATACGATTGAAAAATTTATTATGAACCCTGAATTTGAAAAAATTCTGGTTTTATCACCAAAGCAGTGGATAAAGCATACAGAAGATTTGGTCAGAAAATATATTCTTGATGCTGACCGGATACAAGTTATTGAAGGTGGTGTTACCAGAAACGAAACTATTATGAATGCTATTGCTTATATTGATGGGCAAAAGCAGCTAAATGAGGACACGGTTATTGTGACACATGATTCCGTAAGACCGTTTCTGACACATAGAATAATAGAGGAAAATATACGTTATGCCAAAGAATATGGAGCATGTGATACGATAATACCTGCTACAGATACTATTGTTGAGAGTAAAAATAATCACTTTATTACCAATATTCCGGATCGTTCAACAATGTATCAGGGACAAACCCCGCAATCTTTTAAAGCAGAGCATTTGCGTAACATTTATCAGTCTTTGTCGGAAGAAGAAAAAGAAATACTTACAGATGCCTGTAAGATATTAGTTATGAAAGGGGAAAAGGTACATTTGGTTGAGGGTGAGGAATCTAATATTAAGATTACTTATCCTTATGATATGAGAGTTGCAGAAGCTCTTTTAGGAGGCATATAAGATGTTAAATGCGGTATATCAGTTAAAGAGACCACGGCAGTTTGAACTGGTTTTTAAGGATATTACGTTTGATAAGGAGCATATTATCGTCCGTCCGACACATTTATCAATTTGTAATGCGGACCAACGTTATTATCAGGGAAAACGACCGGAAGAGATTTTGAAGAAAAAGCTTCCGATGGCATTGATTCATGAAGGGGTTGGTCAGATTGTGTATGATCCGACCGAGACATTTGAAGAGGGGGATCGGGTAGTGATGATTCCGAACCTGCCATGTGAAGAAGATGATGTTATTGCAGAAAATTATTTGCGTAGTTCGAAGTTTAGGGCAAGTGGAGCAGATGGTTTTTTGCAGGAATATGTAAAAACGGTTCCGGATCGCCTTGTAAAACTTCCAGATCATATAAATTTGACGGTGGCAGCGTTTACTGAAATCGTAAGCGTTAGTTTTCATGCGATAAAACGTTTTATGAAAACTGCACATTTCAGAAGAAATGCAATCGGTGTATGGGGAGATGGCAATGTAGGATATATCACAGCACTTTTGCTGAAAAATCTTTATCCGGAAATAAAGATTTATGTAATGGGTGTGAATGAGTCGAAGCTTCATGATTTCACATTTGTAGATAGAACATATCTGGTGAATGAGATACCGGGAGATTTTCAAATAGATCATGCATTTGAATGTGTAGGCGGTAATGGTGCACATAAGGCAATTAACCAGATTATTGATTTTATTAATCCTGAAGGAACCATTGGAATATTAGGTGTTTCAGAGGATTTTGCCCCGATTAATACTCGTATGGTTTTGGAAAAAGGTTTGAAAATTATAGGAAGCAGCCGGAGCGGCAGAGAAGATTTTGTTAATCTTGTAGAATTGTACAGGAAAAAGCCGGAGGTGGTTGAATATCTGGAAAACATTGTAGGCGAGCAGATTGTGGTAAGGGAGATAAGGGATATTACAAAGGCTTTTGAAATGGACATTCATAAATTGATTGGAAAAACAATTATGGTATGGGATAAGTAATTTGTTGGAATAAATTTTTTAAAGATTAAAAATTAGTGAAGATATGGAGGAAAGAGAGATGAAAATTGCAGTAGCAGGAACGGGTTATGTAGGATTATCCAATTCGATTTTACTATCACAGCATAATGAAGTATATGCTGTAGATATTATTCCGGAGAAGGTGGAGATGATTAACAATAGGAAGTCGCCGATTGTTGATACGGAGATAGAAGAATATCTTGCGACAAAAGAACTGAATCTTACAGCAACAACAGATGTGGAAGAGGCTTACAAAGGTGCAGATTTTGTTATTATTTCTACTCCAACTAATTACGATCCGAAAAAAAACTATTTTGATACTTCTTCTGTTGAGAGTGTAATTGAATTGGTTATGAAGATAAATCCAGAAGCGATTATGGTTGTAAAATCAACTGTTCCTGTTGGATATACCTTATCTGTCAGAGAGAGATATCAGTGTGATAATATTATCTTCTCCCCAGAATTTTTAAGAGAGGGGAGAGCTTTATATGATAATCTGTATCCTTCCCGTATTATTGTAGGAGCACCTCTGGAGGATGAAAGACTGGTTAAAGCAGCTCATACTTTTGCCGGTTTGTTGGCAGAGGGGGCAATTAAGGAGGATATTGATATTTTATATACAAATCCAACGGAAGCGGAGGCGGTGAAGTTGTTTGCCAACACTTATCTTGCACTTCGTGTTTCATTCTTTAATGAATTAGATACTTATGCGGAAGTAAGAGGGCTGGATACCAAACAAATTATTGAGGGGATTGGTTTAGATCCACGTATCGGTACGCATTATAATAATCCTTCTTTTGGTTATGGTGGATATTGTCTGCCAAAGGATACGAAGCAGTTGCTTGCAAATTATGAGAATGTACCAAATAACATTATTGGAGCAATTGTAGATGCAAATAGCACGAGAAAAGATTTTATTGCAGAACAGATTCTCAGTAAAGCAGGCTTTCCAGGAAAGAAAAATGCAGTGGTGGGAATCTATCGTCTTACCATGAAGGCGAATTCTGATAATTTCAGACAGTCTTCTATTCAAGGTGTAATGAAGAGAATTAAAGCAAAGGGCGTAGAGGTTGTGATTTATGAGCCAACCTTAAAGGAAGAGACGTTTTATAATAGTAGAGTAATTACATCTATGAATGAATTTAAGCAGATGAGTGATGTAATTGTGGCAAATCGTTATGGTGCTGAACTTGAAGATGTATTGGATAAGGTGTATACGAGGGATTTGTACTTTAGGGATTAAAAAATTATTAGGCTGACCTGTTTTCAACTTTATTTGTAATTTTATGAGAAAACCACTATACTAAGGATAGATTGGTATAGTGGTTTTTTACTTTCCGAATAAAGAAAGGATGTGAAATAATCGTGGCAAGAATAGTCGGTATTAGAATACAGGATTTTTCAGATGTTGTAGAGAGGAAAAAATGCATTGGCAAAACTTCGTTTGCGGAGTATAGGCGAGAAGCGGGGACAGTGTAACACTGATTGCCTGTCCGCAGCGTTTTGGAAAGACGTTAAATATGAGTATGGTGGAGCAGTTTTTCTCTGTGAAATATGAGAAAAGAGATGATTTGTTTGAGGGACTAGCAATATGGGAAGAAGAAAAGTATCGTCAGTTACAGGGAAATTATCCGGTGACCAGTTTTTCTTTTGCCAATGTTAAAGAGCCAGATTATGAAATGGTCAGTTACCGGATACGGCAAATTTTAATGAATCAATATGAGCGATGCTCTTTTTTATTGGAAAGTGATGTAATGTCAAATGCAGAAAAAACATATTTTGAGAGAATGTCTTCTGATATGAGACCAGCAGATGCACCAGTGGCATTGTATCAGCTCTCTGATTATCTGTATTGCTATTATGGAAAAAAGTAATTATCCTGTTAGACGAGTACGATACCCCCATGTAGGAAGCCTGTGTAAACGGTCACTGGCAAGAATTGACCACTTTCACAAGAAGTTTGTATAATTCCACTTTCGAGACAAATCCCTATATGGCAAGGGGAATTTATTCGGTAAACACAGTGATATTTATAATCCGTGGTCTATCTTGAATTTTCTGGATACAGCAAATTATACAACCTACTGGGCAAATACTATTAGTAACAATTTGGTGAGTAAGTTGATTCAGGAGGGAAAACGTCGGATTAAGGGAATTTTTGAATGTCTTTTGAGAGGGGAAACAATACACAGTCTGATAGATGAACAGATTGTGTATAACTGGCTTTGGGATAATGAAGCGGCCGTATGGAGTTTGCTTTTGGGAAGTGGTTATTTAAAGGTGCTAAGTTATTTGACAGAGCAAATCTGCAAGTATGGATTTGCGTTTGAGGGAAAAAGGTCTTGAGTGGAGAATAAATGTCACTTAGTTTTTAACAAGAATTTTAAATGATTTACATATTATACTATGGGTATGATATTTTTTGTAATGCTCATCAGAAAATATCTGGCATAAAGATGTTTTAGTGAATTAATTATTTACAAACTGGAGGATATACTATAGTAATAACACCAATTGGAAGAAAAGAGGACATTGGGATAACAAAGAGATACTTATCTATTGAGCAGAATGATAAGGATGAATTGTTTCAGACAAGGAATCTATAACGGAATTGATAAAAAGAAACAAAATGTGGCAGATATAAAAATTTTTCAAGTTTTTTCACAATAATAAAAAAAATTGTCTATTCTGTCATGAGTATGTTATAATTTAGCAGATAGCATTTATGTTAAATGTTACTAGTATGTATAGAATTTCAGAAGATTGATGAGAGTATATAGGATAAGGAGTTAACTACGAATATGTCATTTTGGAAAAAATTAAAAAATATGTTACCGGCTTCAAAACGTCAGATAAGATGTTTGGAAGAAAAGATTTATGAGTTGGAAAAGGAAAATAAGAAATATATTGAAAAGAAGTTTAAATTTACTGATTTACAAATAGAACATAAATTTCAAGATACAAATAGTAGAATAATTGATATACGTAATCGCTTTATTCAGTCCGAATTGAGAGAGTTATTAGAAAAGCAGAATGATACATTATCAAAATTTAATGTGGCACTTGAGGAAGCAAATCAGCAATTAAAGTTTTTGAAAAATGAAATGACGACTTCAATTAATCTACAGGAAGAAACACTTGGCTATGCTAGAGAGAATAATTGGGGAATTGTGTTTAATAATACAATAGAAGATTGTGACTGGTTGAAAGAACATGCATTTTCTCTTGGAAGATGGGCAATTGGTTATCAATGTGCTTATGTGTTATTCAGAGTTTTAGATGAAGTGAGACCAGATAAGATATTAGAATTAGGATTGGGTCAGAGTACAAAATTTCTAGGACAATATGCTAGTAATAGTAAGGGAATCAAGCATATGGTAGTTGAAAGCGATCCGAGTTGGATAGAGTTCTTTAAGAATAATTATGAACTGAGTGATAACAGTAATATTGTGCACTGTGACTGGGATTTTTGTGATTATAAAGGGGCGAAAGAGGTTAGGATTTTTGATGGATTTAGTGAGAAGATAGCGGGACAGAAATTCAATTTGATTATGATTGATGCACCATTTGGTGGTGATATGAAGGAATATGCCAGAATTGACGTTTTGCAACATCTACCAGAATGTATTGAAGACTCATTTGTCATTATGATTGATGATGTGGAACGTCAAGGAGAGCAAAATACGTTCAATGAGATGAAGATGAAATTGGAAGAAGCAGGAATTCTATTTGTAGCAGGTCTATATAAAGGCAAGAAGAGTGTAGGTGTGATTGTTTCGGAAAATCTTAAATTTGTGTTAACAATGTAGTATGGGAGTAGAATATGAAAAAAAAGATAAAGAGATTTATTGCGAGTTTACCGGGAATTCGTGGTTTTATGAAAAATTGGAAAAAAGTCAGAAAGGATTTAGAAGTTTTAAAAAAGCAAAACAAGTCTTTAAAAGACAGGAATTCCAAATTGGATAAAGAAGTGAAAGAATTAAAACAGAATTTGTCAGATATGGCGGGAAATATTCATAGAAGCTGTGTGACCAGTGATTTGGCACAGCTAAATGTAAGGCACTCCCAGATGAAAATGGAAGAACTGCTGTTGGAATTTGATGAAAGTAAGGCGCGAAAACTCGGTTTACAATATGAGAATGAAATTCGTTTTTTAAGATCAGACAGACCTTTAGTTTCTATTATTATGTTGAATAGGAATGGAAAACATAATCTGGAAATTTTAATGAATTCCTTCCGTGAAAAACAGTTTTATAATAACTTTGAGATTATCTGTGTTGATAACGCATCATCGGATGATTCAATTGAATATCTGGAGTCATGGAGTCAAGAGTTTTCGATTAAGGTGATACGCAATCAAATTAATATGTCTTTTTCAGCTGCAAATAATCTTGGTGTACAAAATGCATCAGGTGAATATTTATTGTTTTTGAATAATGATACAGAGGTAACAGATGGTTGGTTGGATGAACTACTAATTGCAATGAAAAAAGCAGAGCATCCTGGTGCGATTGGAGCAAAACTGATTTATCCTAAAATCCCAGAAGGAACTGTTAATGAGGGGAAATCTTTCAGTATTCAGCATAATGGCATTGCTTTTCGGGACAGTATAAGGGAAAAAGCATATTTTATACAGCCATATAATATGGGCAATGGTGAAACGGATTGTGACCATGGAACAGAGTTAGTGGAACGTGCATGTGTTACTGCTGCAGTTTTGATGATGACAAGGGCAGCTTTTGATGAAATTGGTGGATTTGATGAAAGATACGTTTATGGATATGAGGATGTGGATATTTGTTTGAAACTGGTAAAGGCTGGATACAAAAATTATTATTGTCCAACGTGTCTTGTGTATCACTATGAGTTTGGTACGCAGTCGAAAGATGTGGCAAAGGCTGTCAGAATTCGTCGTCTGCACAATATGGATGTTTTTAAGGGAAAATGGCAGAGTTATTTATCAGAAAAGTTATTAGAAGATAAACTATTAAACAGACATTTGTTTACAGAAGCGAATCTGGTAGTGGGATTAGTGGTGACAGAGTCAGATCCGAAAACAACAGCAGGTGATTTTTTTACAGCTATGGAATTTGCTAATTCTTTGATGAGTATGGGATATGAAGTGAAATATTTAAGCCGAAGGGGAGAAGCAGACTGGTATGATGTTGGTATTGAAGTGGATGTACTGATTTCTCTGTTAGATGCCTATGATATTTCTAAGATTTATAATGCAAAGAATGATTTGATAAAAATTGCATGGGCTAGAAATTGGTTTGAACGTTGGTGCGAAAAAGAATTTTTCGGACAATTTGATTTGGTATTTGCTTCCAGTAATACAGCATGTCAATATGTGGATGAACACAGTAACCATAAATCAATACTGTTCCCAATTGCAACCAACAGTGCACGTTTTTATTCGGGAGAGAGGGAGTTGCTATCAGAACAAGAATTAGAAAAATTCCATTCCGATTATGCATTTACCGGAAGTTATTGGAATGTTAAGAGGGATATTATTGATTATCTGAATCCAGAAGAACTGCCATATCAGTGTAAAATATTTGGAGTAAACTGGGAGCAGATAGATAAGTTTAAGGATTGTGCACAGGGATTTGTTATATATGAAGATATGCCAAAGGTATATCAGAATACCAAAATAGTGATTGATGATGCGAACCATGTGACAAAATCATATGGTGCAGTAAACAGCAGGGTTTTTGATGCCTTAGCTGCTGGGGCACTGGTTCTTACCAATGGAATCATTGGTGCGGAGGAAACCTTTCAGGGACTTCTTCCTTTTTTTGATAACGAACAGGAGTTTAAACAGAAACTTTCCTATTATTTGGAGCACGAACAGGAGCGGAAACAACTGATCAGCCAGTTACAGCAGTTTGTTTTGGAAAATCACACTTATGATGTCAGAGCAGAGAAATTAAAGAATATACTGCTTAATTTTAATCAGGATATTGTAGAAGAAAATATAATTGATATTTGCGGTGCTATGCCTGATGATGAAACTAAAAAGTTTTGGGGTGATCAACATTTTGCCTTGGCTATGAAGAAAGAATTTGAAAAATGTGGTTATAAGGCAAATGTATTACCAAGAGATTGTTGGTATGACAGAAGCAGGGCAAAGTACATTATTGTTTTACGAGGAACGAAACCTTATTACCCTTCTGTGAGGGATGGAAGGAAATATATTATGTGGAATATTTCTCATCCGGAGGATGTAACAATAGAAGAATATAATATGTATGATTACATATTTTTTGCCTCAGAAAAGATGAAAAAAGAAATTGGTCCATTAATTCAGCCAGAATCAGGTCTGCTTTTACAGTGCGTAGATGACGATGTTATGACGTATGAGGAAAAAGATGAAAAAGATTATGAATTATTGTTTGTGGGAAATTCCAGACATATATTCCGCCCAATTTTAAGAGATTTACTTCCAACAGAGCATGTGTTATCTGTATATGGAAGACACTGGGAAGAATTTCCGGTACAGGATTATGTAGTCAGTGAATATATGGATAACAATAAGGTGGGACAGGCTTACCATGATGCGAAGATTCTGTTAAATGATCATTGGGATGATATGCGGGAATTTGGAATCATATCAAACCGTATTTTTGATGCTTTGGCAGTGGGGGCATTTGTGATTAGTGATTATATACCAGAGATAGATGAGGTATTTGGTGGGGCAGTTGTGATGTATCAGACAAAAGAGGATTTGAAGGAGAAGATTGATTACTATCTGGCTCATGATGAGGAGCGGAAAGAGATGGCTAAGTGTGGACAAGAAATTGTGTTGGCAAACCATACGTTTGCAGTTAGATGTAAAGAAATCGTTGGATTGATTGAAAAAAGGTATAGATAAAATTGATGAGGTGCGGATGAAAAATGGAGCGAAGAAAAAGAGTATATTATATCGATGGAATACGTTTTTTTGCGGTTTTACTTGTTGTAATTTCACATTTTAATGTTGGATTGGAACAATACCAAATTACTATAGGGGGAACTCATTGGATTATCCCTAGTATATTTGCAAATGGTGATTTTGGAACATTAGGTGTTTCACTCTTTTTTATCATTTCAGGATTTTCACTGTATTACAATTATGAGAATGATTTCAATGTAAGGACATATTTTAAGAAAAGATTTTTAAGTATATATCCGCAATTTTGGTGTTCTTATATATTAGTATTTTGTTATTTATTCTTTAATTATAAAGAGTTTTGGTTTGAGGTTGGAGAATCAATTCCTACAAAAAGATTTTTGCTCACCATATTGGGAATGGATGGATATTTTCTATATCTTGGAAAAAATTTTTATTTGATAGGCGAATGGTTTTTAGGATGTATCATATTGATTTATTTAATATTTCCATTGTTGCGTGTAAGTGTAAAGAGACACCCTTTAATAACAGGAGGAATTGCAACAATTATTTATATCTTAGTTGTCATATATAATCCATTTAAAATAGGGATAAATCGTAATTTATTGATACAAGGTTATAGTTTTTTGCTTGGAATGTTATTAGTAAGATGTATATTCAAAGTAGTCAACAGGAACGTCAAATTAATTACTGCCGTTATATGTATATTGATATTTATAATTAGCATAAATTTTCGAGTTGAAAACTTCGGTCGCTTCATGATCACTATTTCTGGCATATCACTTTTTGTGTTCATGAGTTTACTTTTTGAAACGTTTAATGTATGGAAAGCATCCTTTGTTAAAATAGTAAATAAGTATTCGTATGACATATTTTTATTACATCACGTTATGATATCAGTATGTTTAAGATATTTTCGGGGACATGAATATAGTGTGTATGAGGGCATTGTTTTGATATTTGTGTATATTGTTATGCTAAGTATAGTGATAAAAATTGAAATATTTATTAAGAACAAAATTTGTACATACATAAGCAAATATAAGAATTCATTTGGAGCTGGGGCGAGCGAGATTTTGTAAAAAAGAAAAATAAACTTTTTTGATAACGAACAGATTATTGTCTTACATTTGAAGCAGAATGGCAAAGATGGCGAACGTGGATAAAAACTTGTTTTAAACAATCGAATATTTAAACATAAGATTAGGAAATACTTAGGCTATAGAAATCTTAGACGGTGAAAGGAAGTTTGTAATGGAAAGTAAAAAGAATAGATTTATACAGTATGTTGTAAGTACAATTTTTCTTACGACAATAAGTTATTGTATTGCTTCTGTTCTTATTTTAGGAGAGATAAGAACACCAGTATTTATCCATAATTCTAATTTTTTTTGCAAGAGTTATTCTCTTGAACAGATAAAAAAAAGGTCAGAGTATTTGGATTTTTTAGAATATGATGATATTGTTTCTACACCGAATCCGAAATTCCGTACACAGGTTGGTCCCTTTTCGCGAATTCATCTGCCATATAAAAAGAAAGGTAATCGAGACGGATATCTATTTATGGATATTGATGTTTTGTCAGAGGAAAATATTGATGTAAGAGTATGTGTATTTGAAGGGAAGAAAGAACCACTTACATTTGTAAAAAAGGTGAATGAAGGAAATAATATTTTCAAGATTCCTTTAGAAAATGGAATTAAAATTAGAATTGATTTTCTGACTTCTGTTCCAGTTGATTTTGTATTGAATGATTTAAAGGTGAGCAACCAGTTAGTGGGGATATTGCCAGTTAGTTGGTACTGGTGTTTCCTGTTCTGTTTTTTGATTGGTTTGGAGTTTATTTTTTGTTGTTTCAAAAAGGATATAAAGCTGTATAAAATATTGTACAGACAGAGTGTACAAGGAATTTATATTCTTGAAAAGGGAATAAAGAAAGCAATTTGTTTTATAAAAAGTCATAAATGGGCTTTTCTATTTTGTATTTGTATTTGTATTTTTGCATATGCCTATAACTTAATGAATTTTTCTTTAGGAGTAGATGAGGAAAGGGATATTGTTCGTTCTTTGGGAACGATTGAAAATGTAAAAGAGTTACTGCTTAGGGAGGGGCGGTTTGGGCTCTATTTCTTTAGAAGATTAGAAACATTGGATGGCTCTTTTACTGTTTTTGTGGAAGAAATGCTGGCGGTCATTTTTATTTTTTGTAATATAGTGGTACTTGTAAAATGTTTGGAGGTTGTTTCTAATCAGAGATTGAGAGATAGTGCGATAGTTGTTTTTGGTGGAATGCTGGCAACATTGCCGTTTGTTAATGCTGAGATTATGTGCTATTCCATAATGAATGCAGGAGTATACTTTTCCATAATGATAGTATCAATGGCATTACTCTTGATTTCGCTTTACTTGAGCAATCAAAAGAGGTGGTATTTGTTTAGTGCACTGTTACTAACGGTGATTGCACTGTTTTTTTCAGAGGCAAATAATGCATGGTTTATTGTGGGAACAGTTTTTGTTAATTTGGTATGGGTTATTGCAAATAGTTCTGTTACATGGAAGGAATGGATAAAAAACGTATTACATTACGCTGGATTATATATAGTCAGTTTTCTAATATATATGAGTATTCGTTCCATAATAGGAGAAAGTGGTTATGTGTCAGGATATATTCATTGGCAAGATGGAAACCCTGTAGAATTGCTAAGAGATATTTTTGTTTGGATCGGAACCCTGATGACAAATAAATCTTTACCAGGAGCTATATATATGTCTGTTGGCATTTTGATTTTTTCTGGCTTTATCTTGGTTTCTGTTTTGGGACAACGATGGTCACGTGCATGTTTGATTTTATTTTTGGCAATATGTTTGTTTATTACACCATTTTCGTTATGTTTTGTTGCAGGGAGCAGGATGCCCTACCGGACGTTGGAAGCACTACTGCTTCTTGAGGCAGGAACATGGTTTGTAGTAATCAATTTTATTGATAAGAACCTTATTGCTAGATATATTTTGCTAATAATAGCATTTGGTGTGATCTGGAAGCAAGGCGTATGGATGAATCGCATTTTCTATGGGGCTGATTTGAGTGCAAAGCTGGATATGGAGATGGGTTACTCCATTGGAGAAGAAATTGAGAGAACAGTTGGAAGTAAGCAGGTCCTGAAACCAATTGTTTTTGTAGGAGAATATCAGCATTCAAGTCCGAATATTTATAAGATTGATGCAGTCGGACAATCTATTTTTTATAGGGGACCATCTAAATATAAGGTTTACTATATGCGGCATTTGGGATTTGAAGTTCAACAAGCAGATAGACAACACATCGATAAGGCACAGCACATATCGGAACAGATGAATGTGTGGCCGTTGGAGGGGAGTATCATGGAATTTGAAGATATGATTGTTGTACGTCTGAATTAAGACCAGAGGGATGGAAACATGATTTTTGATAGGAAGCTTAGTAATTCGGTAAAGGGAATCGCTATCATATGGATGCTCCTGCATCATCTTTTTGCTCCGGAGATTTTGAAAGAGGGAATCGTTGATACAGCCCCCTTTTCATTCGAAAAGTTCAGTTGTTTATGTGGTCAGTTAAAAATATGTGTGGCAATTTTTGTATTTATAACGGCATTTGGCATTACAAGATGGTTTAAAAAAGTACAACCCCAAAAAGATAAGCTTTTTGGATATTCTTTAAGCAGATGTTTTAAGTTGGAATGTAATTTTCTGATAATCTATATATTAGGATTGATCGGACATATTTTATTTGGTGAAGGCATCTTGGAAATTTATAATGTAAATGATAACTGTTTTGTAGCGGTCTTATATGCTTTGATTGATGCAATGGGATTAAACACACAGTTTGGTACGCCGAGCCTAAATGCAACTTGGTGGTATATGTCAATCGCACATTTTATGATTTTTTTGATTCCGGTACTTGTTGTGATTTATGAAAGGATTGGACGGTTATTGCCGGTCATTGTTCTTTTTGTGGGAATTCCGCATCCTCATTTAAATCCATATTTTTTTGCATTGGTAATGGGAATTTTTTCTGCACAAGACAATTTTTTTGAAAGAACGTATGATGTGTTCTCGCAAATAAATAGTCAGAGTGTAAAAAAATTTATTAGGGGATTAGAGTTTATGGGGTGTGTTTTTGCGGTTTTATTATTAATTTACCTTAGAAGACAGACAAATCTTACCTATTATATTGATGGAATTATCCCCTTTTTTGTTTGTTATGCATGTATGATTTTAAAGGATATTTTTTCTTTCTTACATTCCGTACTTGAATTTATAGGGATGTATTCGATGAATATATTTTTTATTCACACATTTATTTATTTTTATTTTTTTAAAGAATTTATATACTGGTCAAAAAACTGGATGTTGATTTTTATGACGTTACTGGCAGTTTGCTTATTGGTGTCGGTCATAATTGAATGTATAAAAAAGTGGTCTGGCTTTTATAGTCTAATAGGTACCATTTCGAAAAGAATAGAAGAAGGAGATCAGAAATTGCACAATGAATGATAAGAATTATTGTAAACGATCCTTTCTTTTGGGAATTTTTATATGGGACTTTTATTATTTCATCAGGAAATTGACATATGATTAATATATCTTAATAAGTGTGTTATAACAAAATGTTTTTAGAAAAGAGGGGCTTATATGATTAAATTTAATGTACCACCTGTTACAGGAAAGGAATTGAAGTATATTTCAGAGGCAATTGAAAATGAAAAAATATGTGGAGATGGGGATTTTACAAAAAAGTGTAATAAATGGATGGAAGATAAGTTTCATATATTAAAAGCACTTCTTACCACATCTTGTACACATGCTACGGAGATGGCAGCCTTGCTATTGAAGATCAAACCCGGTGATGAAGTAATTATGCCGGCATATACATTTGTATCAACAGCAGATGCATTTGTCATGCGTGGTGCAACGGTTGTTTTTGTGGATATCCGACCGGATACTATGAATATAGATGAAACATTGATTGAAGCAGCAATTACGGATAAGACAAAGGCAATTGTTCCAGTACATTATGCAGGTGTAGGTTGTGAAATGGACACTATTATGGAACTTGGAAAGAAATACCATATAGCTGTTGTGGAAGATGCAGCACAGGGAATGATGGCTTCCTATAAAGGAAAAGCATTAGGAACCATTGGTGATTTTGGATGTTACAGCTTTCATGAAACAAAGAATTATTCTATGGGAGAGGGTGGTGCCCTGCTGATCAGAGAGGAGAAATATATAGAGGATGCTGAAATTATTAGGGAGAAGGGAACCAATCGTTCTAAGTTTTTCAGAGGACAGATTGACAAATATACATGGATGGAAGCAGGTTCTTCTTATTTGCCAAGTGATATGAATGCAGCGTATTTGTGGGCACAATTAGAGTTGGCAGAAGAAATTAATCAAAACAGATTAAAGAATTGGGATAGATATTTTGAGAGATTATCCGGTTTAGCAGATAAAGGGTATATTACTCTTCCATATGTACCAGATGAATGTCAGCACAATGCACATATGTTTTATATTAAAACAAAAGACCTGGAAGAGCGGACAAAATTAATTGATTTTCTGAGGGACAATGGAGTATGGGCTGTATTTCATTATATTCCTTTGCATTCTGCTCCGGCTGGACAAAAATATGGCATTTTTTCAGGAGAGGATAAATATACAACAACTGAAAGTGAAAGATTGTTGAGGTTACCAATGTATTATAATCTGAAATCAGATGATATTGATTATATTGTGGAATTAATTACAAAGTTCTATGTCTAGGAGGAAAGTAAAATGGCGATAAATAAGATTGAGGATTTGAAAGTTGGGCAATATTATGAGAAGGAATTTATTGTTACGGAGGATATAGGGGCTGAGTTTGCACGAATTTCCAAGGACTTTAATCCAATACATTTAGATGAATGTATTGCCAGAAAGTCCAGATTTAACCAGAAGATTGTACATGGAATGTTGCTAGGAAGTTATATTTCAGGGATAATTGGAAATGAGTTTCCGGGAGAGGGTTCTGTGTATCTGAATCAGGAATTTTCTTTTAGGAGACCCGTTTATTATAATGTTCCGATTATTGTTAAGGTTGAGATAATAGAAATTGATCTTGCCAAGAAACATATAATGTTGGAGACTGTTTGTATGAATGGAGAAAAAGATATTTTAATAAAGGGAAAAGCATTAATTTTGCTTGAAAATTAGGAGGAAGTTATGGCAATAATTTCATTTGTAGATAATAACGATAAATATGTAAAGTCTTTTATTGAAAGAGATTATTCTAGTTTAGCAAAAGAAATCACGCAAAAGAAGAATGAACTTACACATTATATAGAAGAGAACAATATATTGTATGGATATAGAATTTTCAAAAATGAACCATTGACTAATTTGTACGGGGATGACTATTATTCTGTTCGTTTTTATTTTATAAATATTGACACGTTGCATGAAAGAAGACAAGAAGAGAATATCACTAAATTATTGATACATTTAAATAATGTTATTGAAAAGACTGGTGGTTACTATAATTTGAGAATCCCAACCCATATTGTAGATTTAATAAGATCATATAATAGGGTGATAAAGGATGCCATTTTTTGCGGTGGCACAGTAGAAGAATATATTTATAAGAAAAAAGTAGATGATTATAATAAGAATCAGTTAAGGATATTTCAGGCAGATGAAAAGTATATAAATAAATACAAAACAAAGTTACTTGAAATGACATATCAGTCTTTTCAAACTTATCAGGGTCAATATCACATTTCATATATTACGGATGAAAAGGCAGGAAAGATCTATAAAAACTGGATTGAAACAAGCGTGGGAAGTAATAGTGATGACTTAGTAGTTGTGGTGGAATATGATAATGAACCGATTGGTTTTGTGACATTAGGGGAAACGAAAAATGCAGTGGAAGGGATTTTGTCTGCCGTGTCTAATGAACACCGGCGGTATGGAGCGTATAAAGCAATGATCGCATATGCGATTAATTATGCATATAGTAAAGATAAGAGTTTTATAACAAGTACACAGTTTGATAATTTTATTGTACAGGGGACATGGGCTTCGTTGGGGTTAAAGCCATTTTATTCTATATATAATATACATTTAGACAGGCGGATTAAAAAATGAAAATATCTATTGTAATTCCTTGCTATGGTTCAGAATCAACTATTGAAGATGTTGTGAAAGAAATTATAGAAACATTAGAAAAAAGAAATAATTCCTATGAGATAATACTTGTAAATGATTGTTCACCAGACAATGTCTGGGAAAAAATTGTTCAATTGAGTAAGCAGAACCCCAAAGTCAAAGGTGTCTGTCTTGCTAAAAATTTTGGACAGCATTCAGCATTAATGGCTGGTTATCGGTGTGCAAAGGGGGATGTTGTCATATCTATGGATGATGATGGACAAACTCCTGCTGATGAGATGTATAAATTAGTAGATAAACTGGATGAAGGATTTGATGTTGTTTATGCAACCTATGGCAACAAGAAGCACAGTGGCTTTCGAAATTTTGGAAGTAAAGTGAATGATTATATGTGTGAAAAGTTATTAGGAAAGCCAAAGGGACTTATGGTAACAAGTTATTTTGCTGCAAGAAGATTTGTAATTGAGGAAATATGCAGATATCGTAATCCCTATACGTATGTTATTGGTTTGGTATTTCGGACTACAAATAATATTGGTATGGTACCTGTGACACATCGTGCCAGAAAGCAGGGAAATTCAGGATATACTTTAAAAAAGCTTTTGGGATTATGGATGAATGGTTTCACAGCTTTTTCGGTAAAACCTTTACGAATGGCTACAATGTCAGGTGTTGTGTTTGCGATAATTGGATTCTTGTATGTGATATATATATTAATTAATAAGTGGACAAATCCTGCGGTTCCCATTGGCTGGAGTTCAACTGTAGCTGCAATTATGATTGTGGGAGGTGTCATATTATGTATGTTAGGTATGATTGGTGAATATTTAGGTCGAATGTATATCAGCATTAATGATGCACCACAATATGTAATCAAGGAGTTGACTGATGATAAAGAGAGATAAGAAAACAATATTGTTATTAAATCTTGCATTTTTTTTATATTCGTTCACAAGTGTCATGTCTAAGTTTGCAGCAGGGGAAGAATTCTTAACCATGAAATGGCTGCTTTGCTATGGGACAATGTTGCTCTTATTGATGGTTTATGCTGTTCTATGGCAGTTTGCACTAAAGAAAGCAGATTTGATTACAGCATATGCTAATAAAGCAGTAGTTGTTATATGGGGGATGGTATGGGGGATATTATTTTTTCATGAACATATTAGTTTGTTGAAAGGAATTGGTATACTTATTATTATAGTAGGTATTGTTGTTTTGTCAAAAGGAGAGAAAGATGCTTAATTATATAATTGTATTTTTGGTGTCTGTATTAATTTCGTCGGTATCGCAGGTGATTTTGAAAACAAGTGCTAATGAGGAGCACGATAATAAAATAAGAGAAATTTTAAATATTAAAGTGATTTTTGCATATGGACTGTTTTTGGGAGCTACCTTACTTACCATGCTGGCATACCGTAAAGTGCCCTTGTCTATGGGAGCAGTGTTAGAAACAACGGGATATGTATATGTTGCCATATTAGGAAGATTAGTATTGAAAGAAAGATTGGATAAATATAAGATTTGTGGAAATTTGTTAATTATTATGGGAATCATTATATTTAGTATTGGGTAATCAATGTCATTTAGATAGACTGATTATTGTAGCGTAATCTAAGGAAAATGTGCAGAAAAAGTGTTAAGTTAACTACCCGATTGGCATATTTTGTACAACTCTAAGTGCTATGATGAAAATGCAAAGCAGATGGAGGGAAAAAGATTCCAGACATCTGTTAGAGCGTCCATAGCAGCAAAGAATTCAACTCATTTTTCCACAATTCTCAAATCACTCCGCTGGTTCAGATAAGCGATTTCATCCCTGTTTCTCGTTGTATATAAAGTGTATTGATGCCGCCTGTTAAACACCACTGATACTTTTTTGGTATATAAACCGGTATCTGGTGTAAATTCATCAATCAGAAGGCTGGCATCATATTGTTTCAGAATTTCATAGGTCTGCATCATTCCAATACCACTCCCTGAGTCGTCAGCGTGAGTGGTAATCTGTTTTTTTCCAAGTGAGAGTAATACCTCTTTTGTAAAGGGAATTCCACTATCAAAAACGTGAATGGCATAGTTTTGGGATACAAACCCAATGTTTAAGAGGATATGCTGTCCGTTATTGTATCTGGAAGCGATGATGGCATTATCCAGTAAGTCTGCCAAAAGGGTCTTGAGTGTGGATTCTTCAATAATTTCTCCAATCAGGTTAGAAACATCACAATCTAAAGTGACATGCAGGGAAATATCAGCTGCCATTGCCTTTTGCTGCATATAATGTAACAGGCTGTCAATTCCGGTTACATTAGAGAGCGGAAGCTGTTCACATTGTTTTTCCTGTGAGAGAATCATGCCCTTGCGTTCTCCTGCAAGGCGTTTCAAATCCTCCAGCAGTGCTGCGCCAATCTGTTCATTTCTGGCAGATAGACTGCTGTCTTTGATATATCTTTCCACTGCATATTCCATTGCAGGAATCAATTTATTATCCTTGTGAATAATTTTAGATAATCGTTGGTTATCCTGTGTCAGCATATCAATCTGCTGCTGCTTTTCTAATAAATCCGCATTCAGGGATTCGATATTCTTTTGATTCAGTTTATCTATGTAGGTTTTTGTCAGATTATTTTTCCAATAAACGTAAATGAGGATTCCCAAAATGATGAGTAATATCATGGGAATAAGGTAAATTATATGGTTTGAGTTGGTATTCAACAATACAGCTGTGCATAGAATGATAATGCTGATAATGGTTCCGGGGATGGAATAAACCGGCTTCCTTAAAAATGGCATTCCGTTTTTTAACCGGTTGAAACGGAAGGGAACCAGCATCAGCAGCAACTGGATGATACAGCACAATAACTGTGGAAGAAAATGTGGATAATCTTCTGGAAGTGCAAGACATAAGGTACTGCTTATCATCGCTGCGAGCGTAAAAAAGGTATAGCTGAGAGCGAAGGAGATTGTAGCAGATGTAATAGTCACTGTAAGATGTTCCTTTATCTGCCAGGTGAAAAATGCTGTTAAAATTACGCATAAAATAGGTATGGTAGCATAGGGACAATAGCAATCCAGAGCGATAGAAAATAATGTCAGCACTATGGTAAAAGATGAAAATACAGCACACAATTTCTTAGTGATAGAAAGGTGCAACAGTTTTATAAAAAAATAAATACAGCATGCAATGATTCCGAAATTTTTGATGAAATATAACATAAATTCTCCTTAAATTAATAAAAAACAATAATAAATCAATACATTAGACCAATGCAAAAATAAGTGTTTTTTTCGTATCCTTCCTGATGTAAGACAGGAAGGAGGTGGCATTATGCTTGAAAAATGGTGGAAATTGGTTAGTGATATGTTAAAGGGACATTAAGGTACAAGTACATTCAGGCTGGATGGGTTCATCCGGCCTGTGAATGGCAGTTTTTCCCTGCTAACAATCATTTTTTATCTTATTTGCATAGTAATACACAAATTCAGTTAAAGTTGGGACACCCCGGTCGGAATTAATCCTGGCAGAGTAGTGTTTCAATAACTCATCAATATCATTGGAACGCCAGGCGTTATTGATGGCATTCTGCATAGCCCGTTCCACGCTGGCATCTGTTTTGGAATATTTGTCACCAATGGTAGTGCAAAGGTTATTGGTATGTCCTTCCATGACAAGAAGGATGGCATCGGTGAGATATTTGTAGCCGATTGCCTTGGGGCTTATGCCAATTTGGTTTAATTCTATATCAATCAGACGGATGAGGCGTTTTTCCTTTTGGGAAGAGGATTCATCCGGATTATAATCTATGCGGTTTTGAGAGATATTGTTTTGGATAATATCTTTCATCATCTTCAGAAATTCTAATGCAGCCTGTTCGGAATAATCATCTTTATGTTTTGACATGATAAAATCAGCACCGTATTTGCGGGCATAATCATAAGTAAGAGCACTGGAATTATTGGTTGTAACCAGTATATATGGTTTAAACGGAAGGGAAAGCTTATGGAGATCCTGTAAAAACAATAATCCGTTTCCTTTTCCCTGATTGAGTTCAAGGTCAAGGATGATAGCATCAGGGAGACATTCTGTCAGCAGCTCTACTGCACGGTATGAATTGTTTGTAATTGCACTGATGGATATGTCGTTTGTTAAATCGGCATATTCAGTAAAATGTTTACAGGTATCAATATCGTCTTCGATTAGCAAAATGTTTAATTCTCTGTTCATAAAAACTAGCTCCCTCCTGTATTTGTAACTGTCAGATGCGATAATTGGAGAAAAACATGGAGTTTTTGTAATTATGTGAAACAGTTACGTGTGCTTTTTATATTATACGACACATCCCAACAATTTCCAACAATAAATAACGATTTGGTCAAATAATATATTTGTTGAATATGATATATACTGTATCTAAAGTTATAAACGATCTGGTGGTGATAACTTCCAAATCAGCCCGCACTCAGGGCGTTATAACTTTCAATTTTTCAATTTTCGTCGAGCAATCCAGTCGTGAAGCGGTAACGTTAGTGGCTGGATTGCTAATTTTTTAGGCATATTTTTGGGGGGGGAGAGGATTGGGATATGAAGCAAATAAATAAAATATTATTCTTTACAGCATTTTTTGTAATTGGCAATTGTTGGATTTTGTATGCGGAAAAACAGGACGCCGGTAAAAAAATGCATCATGTATATGCTAAAGAGGGCAGCATACAATATTCTTATGATTTATCAGGCAGACTGGTCAGTGCACAATATCCGGATGGAATTAAAATAACATATGT
>JAIDOW010000015.1 GCA_029063085.1 Lachnospiraceae bacterium | reverse complement strand
ATTTTTTATATATTATGTCTAAGTTTATCATATTTTAAAAAAATCAACAATGAAATATAAAAAATTAACTATAGTTAATTAATCGAAATAGGTTTTTATTTTCTGATTTATCCATTAGGATATTTCTCTTTAAAAAGGAATTTGGACTTTTTTAGGGATAAATTCATTGACAGTGTATAACCTACAGTATATACTAAAACTAAAAGAAATGATTATATGCGGGCATGCATTTTCATTATCCATACAGCGTTCAATCTGTTGAATATGTTGCTAGAGAGTTATAAATGGGGAGGGAATTGTGAAAAAACCGGATTATAATGAGAACACAAATACAGACTTTATAGAAGAAAGTTCTAATTCTATAAAACAAAGAGAAGAAGAATGGAATGATATTATAGAATCTCTGGCTGATCTGTATTATGGAATATATATTATAGATTTACATAAAGGTAAGATAAATTCTGCTCGTATATTGGATAAAGCAGAGGATACAGACATGATAGAGTGGGACGATCTTTTGCTAAAAATAGCAGACCAGTACTATCATCCAAGCTGTAGGGAAGAGATGCTGCAAAAGTATTGTCTTTCTTCTTTAAGGAATTCTCTGGAAAAAGGGGAGAAAAAGACAGAATTTCTTGGCCGCAGGATGATTGATAACAGATATCAGTATGTGTCGGTAATCGCTTATTTCCATGAAAATAAAAACAGGCGATATGTAGTGTTAGCTATACAGAATATAGATGAATATATCCGTCGGGAATTAAACCGCAATCGTAATGACAGCAGGATGGCGGCCATTATAAAGTTTCGATATGATACTATGAGCACTGTATATCTGGATACTGGTATGTGTGAACGGATTTATCTGGACAGTGCTAATGATCTGAATAATATTAATATAGAAAAATATGATTATTTTTTTCAGGCAGATTTGGAAGGTGTGATCAAAGAAGATTATGAGGAATTTCGGAAGAATCTTTCCTTGGAAAATCTGCGTAAAAGGGCTAATAGAGTAGATAGCTATGAGGAATTTATATGGCAGTATCAGGTGAGGGGGCCGTTTGTCATCTGGGTGGAATCACATGTAATTTTCCACCGTCTGGGAGAACAGGTTATCGTAAATATATTAAGTAAGGATGTTACCAGGAAAAAATTAAAGGAGATGGCAGATGAAAAGGATAAGAAGGAGAGATACTCTATTAATAATAGTCTGAACCATCTGTTTTTTGCTACTTATTATGTGGATTTGGAAGCAAATATTTTTCGTATGCTGATTCAGAAGGAAGAAGTGGGAAGCATTCTTGGAGTTGAGACCAATTTCAGAGAAGCGATCCGCACCTATGCCTCAAACTTTGTACACCCAAAGGATCGGAAGGAATATCTGGAAAAAATGGATTACCAGAATCTGTTAAATACACTAAGTCCCGAACATCCCAAAATTACAATGGAATACTGTAAAATTAAGAAAAATAATGAAGGTATGATAGAAAAAGACGGATGGGTATATGCCACTATAGTTTTAACGGAAACTAAGGACGGGAAACCTATCAAGGCATTGTATGTGGCACAGGATGTAACGGAGATCAAGCAAAAAGAGGAAGAAGAACATAGAATTTTACAGGAGGCATGTGAGGCGGCAATGCATGCCAATGCGTCTAAAAGTGATTTCCTGTCCAGAATGAGCCATGATATTCGAACTCCTATGAATGGAATCATTGGCATGACGGAGATGGCAAAGAGGAATCTGGATGACAGAGAGAAGGTAGATAACTGCTTGAAAAAGATTACGGTTTCCAGTAAGCATTTGCTTTCCCTGATCAATAAGGTTCTAGATATGAGTAAAATTGAATCCGGTAAATTTGGCTTGACAGATGAGAGGTTCCATTTGCCTGAACTTATAGAGAATCTTGTTACCATGGTACAGCCATCAGTTGATGCAAAGCAGCATAATCTGAAGGTTAACAGCTTAAAAGTAGAACATGAAAATGTAATCGGGGATGCTATGAGGCTTCAGCAGGTGTTTATGAATATTCTTGGAAATGCAGTAAAATACACACCGCCTGGTGGAAATCTGGAGATGGAAATATCAGAAAAACCGTCGAAGATACACGGGTATGGATGCTATGAATTTATATTTAAGGATAATGGGATTGGCATGTCCAAAGAATATTTGGAAAAAATATATGAACCGTTCAGTCGGGCAGAGGATTCCCGCGTCAGTAAAGTAGAGGGAAGCGGTCTTGGCATGACGATTGCAATGAATATCGTAAGCATGATGAATGGAAATATCAGTGTGCAGAGCAAGGAAGGGGAAGGTTCCCAGTTTACGATTACAGTATTTCTAAAACTGCCGGATGCTGTGATTCAGGATACGGAACTGGCAGAAGAAAACAGCAGGCAGGAAGCATTTGAAAAAGGTAAGTTTTCAAAGGAAGATTTTTCCGGAAAAAGGATTCTTTTGGTTGAGGATAATGATCTGAACAGGGAAATCGCTACCGAGATTATAGGAAGCACAGGTATTATAGTGGAGAGTGCTGAGAACGGAAAACTGGCAGTGGAGAAATTCAAAAAAATGGGAGAGTGGTATTATGATCTGATTTTTATGGATATCCAGATGCCGGTGATGAACGGATATGAAGCTTCTATGGCAATTAGAGATACCAGTCAGGCAGATGCTGGAAAGATTCCCATTATTGCCATGACAGCCAACGCTTTTACAGATGATATCATTAAGGGTAAACAGTCGGGAATGAATGAACATATTACAAAACCGCTGGATATTAAGAAATTAATGGAATGTATGAAGTATTGGTTTGAAAACCGGGAATATCAATAAGTGAGAAGCGTGCCCTGCCAAATGCCAATGATATCTGTCTGGCATAAAGTATGGGAAGTGTAGATTTAAGAAGGCTGCCGCATTCAGAAATATTCTTTTTTTCTGAATGCGGCAGCCCTTTATTTTTTACTACATCTGTTCCGGACACTGGATACCTAACAAATCCAGTGCATCTTTTAGTGTATTTTTAGTTAAAGCAACCAGTTTTACCCTTGCATTCCGCAAGTCTGTATCTTCTACATTTACACGGCAGGCATTATAGAATCTGGAAAAACTCTGTGCGACATCCATGGCAAATCGTGCTACCACAGAAGGCTCATATTTTTCAGCTGCATCCATAACTACCTGCGGAAAACGGTTGATTTCTTTTAATAAGGCGATGGCTTCATCATCTAATAATAAACCGCAGTTGATATCTGCATTTTCATCATAGGAGACAGCACGGAGAATGCTTGCACAGCGGACATAGGTATACTGTACATAAGGACCCGTCTCACCGTCAAAATTTAAAACCTTGTCCCATTTAAAGGAAACATCTTTGATTCTCTGGTTATATAAATCGTGGAATAAAATAGCACCTACGCCCACAATCTTTGCAACCTCATCCTTGTCCTCAAGATTCGGATTCTTTTCTTCAATGGTTTTCTTTACTTTATCAATCGCTTCTAACAGAATATCTTCCGCATATATGATATTACCGCTTCTGGTGGAAAGCTTGGCACCTTCTAAACTTACCAGTCCGTATGGGATATGTACCAGACTGTCTTTTGCCCAATCATTTCCCAGTAATTCCATTACCTTAAACACCTGTGCAAAATGAAGCTTCTGCTCCTGACCGGTAACATAGAGACATTTTTCAAAATCATAGGCTTCCTTCCGATAATATACAGCAGCCAGATCACGGGTTGCGTAGATAGAGCTTCCGTCCTTTTTCATGATCAGACAGGGTGCCATATTATATTCTTCCAAATCAACGATTCTGGCACCTTCACTTTCTTCCAGCAGATTTGCATTTTGTAACTTCTCTATTACGGCAGCAGTCTTATCCCGGTAAAAGCTCTCACCTGTATAATGGTCGAATTCCATTCCCAGTAACTCGTAGGTTTCTTTATATTCTTTTAGACTGATATCTACAAACCATCTCCAGATTTCCAGAGCTTCTTCATTGCCATGTTCCATTTTTGTAAACCATGCGCGTGCTTCATCATTCAGGGCATCGTTCTTGTCAGCCTCTTCGTGGAATTTTACATAGAGGCGCATCAACTCTGCTACGCCGTTTTCTTCAACGGCTTCCCGGCTTCCCCATGCTTTGTAAGCAACGATCAGCTTGCCAAATTGAGTACCCCAGTCACCTAAATGGTTGATACGTTCTACGTGATATCCTAATTTGCTGTAAATTTTATAAAGGGAGTTTCCAATGATCGTTGTGCGGAGATGCCCTACATGGAAATTCTTAGCTACATTAGGAGAGGAATAATCAATACAGATGGTTTTTCCTTTGCCGGCAGCAGAGGAACCAAAGTTTGCAGTATCGGCACATTCCAACATGGATTTTACAAACATTTCTTTCTTTAAAAAGAAGTTCAGGTAAGCCCCTTTTACTTCCAATTTATCAATGATATCTACATCACCGATTTTCCCTGCAATATCAGCAGCGATGGCAGGCGGTGCTTTACGAAGTGTTTTCGCCAGCTGGAAACATGGGAACGCATAATCTCCCATATCTGCCTTTGGCGGGATCTCCAGGATTCCTGCTACGGTTTCACGGTCTAATTCTGCGGCTGTCATGATCAGCTCTATAATCTGTTCTTTCATAATAAAATTCTGCCTCCTGTATTATAATACAATAATTTACTGTTTATTTTAAAACCGGAAAAGGTATTCCGATTCTGATGGTCTCAAATTATTTTTTGATAGGGAATGAAAATCTCACATTTGTTCCAGAAATCAAATCCCCCTGAATCTGCAATTTACCGTCTAACTGGTAAATCGTTTCATGCAGTTTGTGTAAACCCGAAGACCAGTCAGAACGTTCGAGATAATCCTCCGGGATTCCCACACCGTTATCATTGATATAAACATCTATCAAACGGCTGCTGATAAATATTTTTGAAGTTACTTTATTTGCATTGGAATGTTTGAATATGTTGTCAAAAACTTCTTTGAGCATCCGAACTAGACGGATGGTAATGACAGAAGGGAGATTCAGTTCATGCTCCGTGCAGTCACAGGAAGAATCAATCATGCATTCCGGGTGATCGCTTTGATAACCAGCAATCAGCTTGTCTATCTGATCCCAGATAGGCTGTTTCGTATCTATATGATAGTTCAGGTTTTTCAGAATATCGTCCAGAGAAGACAAAATATTTTTCTGTGAGATTAAAAGTTCGTTTAAAGTGATCTTTGCACGCCCCACATCCGAGTTTAACAGCCATTTCAATACATCTAATTTATTTAGATTGGAAATCAGCTCCTGCTTGATATTCTGGTCAAGGCTGGCGGCACATTGATAGTGTTCATAGTCTTCGAACATCAGCATATTGTAATGATGCGTGGTTTTTGATTCCTTATCATCTGTTTCAATAAATTCTATCGCATTTTCTGTCTCTGATGAATCATCCGTCGTGTTATGAGTCCCGCCTGTTAAAACAGTGTGGATACATTGACTGGCGGCTGACAGCATTTCTACCTGTTCTTTAAAAAACTGGATTTCCTGTTCCAAATCTGTGATACGTTTTTCCAGCCGCTGTTTAGCGTCTTCCAAATCTTTGATCTGAAGGGCAAGCTGTTTTCCCTTTGTCATGTTATGGCTGTTATCATCAGAAAGGGGAGAAAACACGTTACGCCGATTATCGGTATGATAAGTATAAAGCTCCTTTGTTTTTTCCAGAGTTTCGATTTGAATCTCCAATTCAAACAATTCTGTTTTCAGACCCTGTACCAGTTCCAGATTATCAACATAGGTTTTATTAAAATAATCCAGGGTTTTGGAATTGGCTTCTTCTATGATGTTGAGCGGATTCGTTTCATCATTTGTCATAAATTATTCCTCATTAAAAATAATAATCATCATCCCGTTTTCTTCTTCGATAGTAGCGGTGTCTTTTGCGTCTTCGTTTGAATTTCCGAATCAGGGAAGCAAGAAGCAGATATATCATTAGGATAATTATAAGTGCCCCGATAACAATCAATATTCTTAATGCAATCTTACCAATAGCTTTCCACGTGGAAGAGGAATCGGGTTTCTCCTCTTCGTTCGTCATTTGAGAAGAAAGGAGAGGAGTAGTACTGGTAATGGCAGTACTGCCAATCTGGTTTCCTTCGTATGTAAAAACAATTTCTCCTAAAACGTTATCCTGGGCTTTGTCATAAAGCGTAATCTCACGTTCGATTTTCGTAGTGTCCAAAGATTTATTGATCAAAAGGGAATAACTTCTGTCTACAGATAGATCGATCATTTCATGGTTCAGGGTAGTATAATAATTATTCAGGATGGTATTTGATTTTGTGATGTCTGCATCATCCGATTCAAAAGTAAAATCAGAAAGCGGATAAAAATAGGTATAATTATTATAACAGTAATTGTATAAGGCTCTGGAATCTGTATAAGTATATTTACTTCCGTCACAATCCAGAATAACGCATATCAGCTCCAGACCGTCTTTTTTGGCGAAAGTAACCAGAGTGTTATTTGATTTGGATGTATATCCGGTTTTACCGCCTTCGCAGTATTCATAGTAATATTGTTCAGCTGGATTGATCATTTTATTACCGTTCCAAAGTGGTCTTGTCTCATCAGCAAGGTTGGTGGTAGGAACGGTGTAAGACAATGTACCCGCAATTTCACGAAAGGTATCATTTTGTAGGGCATATTTTGTGATAAGTGCCATATCATAAGCAGTCGTGTAATGATCGTCATCATGAAGACCGTTGGGGGTTACAAAATGTGTATTTTCACAGCCAATCTCTGCTGCTTTTTCGTTCATTAATTTGGCAAAGGAGGTTTTATCCCCTGCAACATGTTCTGCTAAAGCATAGGCACATTCATTAGCGGATTTTACCATAGTAGCATAGACAAGATCTCCTACTGTTACCTTTTCCCCCACATCTAATCCAATCAGCGTACTGTCACGTTCTACGTCCCAGACAGCATTTTCGGATATAGTAACAAACTCATTAAAATCTACATTGTGCTCTAAAGCGATAATAGTTGTTATGATCTTGGTGATACTGGCAGGATATTTTTTATCCTGTGAATTTTTCTCATATAGAACCTGTCCGGTGGTCGCATCTATTACAATTGCAGCATTTGCAACAAGGTCGGGTGCTCTGGAAGGGTCGTCAGGATATTCCGTTGTTTCAGGATGTTCTGTTGTCGCTTCCGTTGTTTCAGTGGCATAGGAAGGAAAAGAGAACGTGAAAGTTAGTAATAACGCCAGACAAATAACAATTGTTTTTTTCATCTGATAGGTGCTCCTTTTATTTAGAGATAAACATAATTATTTCCATTTTATTATATATGGATGGGAGTGTCAACCTTTCCAAAATTAAGGATTAAAAAAAGATTTTATTTTTTTTCGTTCCTGTGTTAAAATAAAAAAAGTGAAATGATTGCTTTATAAACCCAGAAAGGGGTAATGTTATGAATGAAAGGGAAAAAGAAAAGGTTGTAATGGAACGCCGTCCTATTGTATGTAAACAGTGCCGCGGAAAATTATTTTATCAGAACAGCGGTGTGTATCGATGTGAAGATTGTGGTGCAGAAGAGATGGACGACTTTGGCAAGGTGAAATTGTATTTAGAGGAAAACGGTCCTTCACCGGCACCTTTTATTTCAGAGGAGACAGGTGTCCCATTAGAGGTTGTTAATATTTTTTTGAAAAATGGAAGGCTGGAGATTCCGGAGGGGAGCAGGTATTACATAAAATGTGAAAAATGTGGATGTGCCCTTCGGTTCGGAAGATTCTGTCATGGTTGTACAAAGGAACTGGCAGGACAGTTAAAGGGTGCCATGTTTGAGCAGATGGGTGAGCAGCCAAAAGTAAAAAAGGAAAAAGAGAAAGATAAAATGTTTTATTTAGATAGTGTTGAACAACGGAGAAAAAGAGGATAAAACGATGAGGTTACGGAATGTACCAGGCTCTAGGGAACTCATTGCGGATAGCCGCTTTACGATAAAGAATGAGACGGAATACAGAGGAAAATGGAACACGGTGTTCGGAAACGATCATCCGCTGCATATTGAGATTGGAATGGGAAAAGGACAGTTTATCATGACACTGGCCGAAAAGAACCCGGATATCAATTATGTGGGAATCGAAAAATATTCTTCTGTGTTAGTGAGGGCAATTGAAAAGCAGGAAGAGATGAATCTGCCGAATCTCTTTTTCATACGAATGGAGGCAGAGAATATTGCAGAAGTTTTTGATGAGGGGGAAGTGGAAAGGATATATCTGAATTTTTCAGATCCATGGCCCAAGGACAGACATGCAAAAAGAAGATTGACGTCAATGCAGTTTTTAGAACGTTATGAGCAGATCCTTAAAAAAGAAGGGCATGTGATTTTTAAAACGGATAACAGGGAGTTATTTGATTTTTCTCTGGAACAGGCAATGGCTTCACCACATTGGAAGATTTTTAACCATACATTTGATCTGCATCAGTCCGAGTATGTGGAAGGAAATGTCATGACAGAGTATGAGACAAAATTTGTGGAAAAGGGTAATGCAATCTGCCGGATGGAGATTGGGCAAAAAGAAGCATAGGGATAATCATATTTACAAAGAAATTTTATAATTAAGTAGTAAAATAAAAGAAATGGCATATTATAGTAATAAAACAAGGATGTATGTTCCATGGGAAAAATGAGTTGTATACTGACCGGAAAGCTTTATGAGGCAAAGCGCCAATATCCGTTGCTGCTTCAATTTGAAAAAAGGATCAATACAGTAAAAAAGGAATTAAATAAAGATGCCATTAAAAAGTAAATGCTATTTTTAAAAAACCATCCTGGTCTCACAGATTCGGGATGGTTTTTGATTGTATTTATATAGATAATATGGTACTATGATACTAATTATCGGTTTTTGGAAGAAGGAGTTTTGAAGCAGTAATTTCTTTTTGCAGACTGATTGATTCCCGTGGGCAATGAGCCAAGCGTGTGTGTTTGCATGCACATTTAGCGACTGCCGCGAGGTTGTTGACTAAGAGTGATCGAATGGAGAGTATTATGGAATTCAGACCCTGCATTGATATACATAATGGTAAGGTGAAGCAGATCGTGGGAGGCTCCCTGATGGATGAAGGGAACAGGGCAAAAGAGAATTTTGTGGCGAAACAGGATGCTTCTTTTTATGCAAGATTATATAAACAGAGCAATATCAAAGGGGGGCATGTTATTCTTCTCAATCGGGCAGGGACGCCTTATTATGAAGAGGATGTAAGGCAGGCGGAGCTTGCACTTACAGAATATCCAGGAGGCTTACAGATTGGTGGAGGAGTTACTGCGGATAATGCAGAACAGTTTCTGAATATGGGAGCAAGCCATGTGATCGTTACATCCTATGTGTTCCGGGACGGGAAAGTAGATTATGACAGGCTTAAGGCTTTGCTGCATACAGTTGGGAAAAGACATTTGGTTCTGGATTTAAGCTGCCGCAAGAAAGATGACCAGTATTATATAGTAACAGACCGCTGGCAGCGTTTCACGGAAGAAATCATTTCAAAGGATACGATTTTGAAGCTTCAGGAATATGCAGATGAATTTTTAATTCATGCTGTGGATGTAGAGGGGAAAGCAGACGGGATAGAATGTGATCTTGTCAGGATGCTGGCTGAATATGCAGATATTCCTGTTACTTATGCCGGTGGCATTGGATCTTATGAAGATATTGAAACTGTGCGCTGTCTGGGAAAAGGGAAGCTTCATGTGACGATCGGAAGTGCACTGGATCTGTTTGGTGGCAGTCTGGATTATAACAGAGTAATTGCCATGATGGACAAATAGTAAATAATTCTTTGATCACAATGTATTTGATGACTGGGAAGGGATACAATAAATAGAACATATAGAATGGACAGTTAAGAAAATGAGCTTTAATAAGATTTGGAATTTTTGTAAAGATAAATATATATATACAGTAACTTTCGGTATTGCACTGCTAATGATGCTAGGGGCATGGATTATTGGAGAGGTTGGACCTTTTGGGGGAAAATGTCTGGTAGTGGTAGACGGTGTTCATCAGTATCTGCCCTTTTTTTCCGAATACCAGGAAAAGCTACAGGGACTTGAGAGTCTGCAATATAGCTTTGATGTGGGACTTGGTAATAATTTTTTGTCGCTGTGGTCATATTATTTATCCAGTCCGTTTAATTTAATCATTATTTTATGTGCCAAAACACATTTACCCATGGCATTGAATCTTATTATTTCAGCAAAAATAATTTTGGCAGCACTATGCTTTGCCTATTTTTTGATGCATGCTGGAAAAAAACCAGTAAAGAATCCGGGAATTATCGTTTTTTCCCTGTTTTATGCATTTAGCAGTTTTGTGGTGGGATATTATTGGAACTTAATGTGGCTGGACTGTATCTTTATTTTTCCTATTATCATTCTTGGAATGGAAAAGATGTTTGCGGGAAAAGACAGTCGGATGTATATTTTATCACTGCTCTATAGTTTTGTCTGCAATTATTATATCAGCTTTATGATCTGTCTGTTTTTGATATTATGGTTTTTCACTTTCCATTTCAGGAATATCAAAGATTTTTTGATAAAGGGAATCCGCTTTGCAGTTGCTTCCCTTACGACAGCTGCAATGGGTGCAGTGGTTTTGGTGCCGGCATATATGGGAATCATGACAACCGCATCCGCAAAGTTTGAATTACCGGAATGGGAATTTTATGGTTCCTTCGCCGATACGCTGCGGTCACATTTATTCTGTTCAGAAGTGATGACCAATCAGGTAGGAGATTCGGGAACGAATTTGTATTGTGGGATTTTTACGATTTTTCTGGGATGCATGTTTTTCTTTATGAGAAGGATTTCCTTGGAAAAAAAGATTAAATACGGGCTTTTGTTAGTTTTACTGGTTATAAGCTTTAATGACCAGAAGCTTAATTATATATGGCATGGATTTCATAATCAGTATGGCATACCCAACCGGTTTGCGTTTTTATATATATTTATTTTGCTGATCATGGCATATCAGGTATATCTTAAGAGGAAGACGATCCGTATGCCAATGATAATTGCCGCCTATTTGGTGAGTATGCTGTTTACCGCATTTTGTTATTATAATGCAGAGGTTACTTATGAGAATCTCGTTTATGTATTGACGGGCGTTGTATTTACTGTTTATCTGATATTGTTTATACTTTTTTTTGAATTGCCTGGAAAGAAAAAAAGAATAGTGCAATATATAGTGATTGTTCTGGCGGTTTTGGAAATGGCAGTAAATGGTCTTTATGGGTTTAGTCAGGTGGGAAGCTCAGAGCCGGACTATTATTATGGAGATACGAAAACCTTTGAGACGTTAAAGGGCAGAGTAGAGGAAAAAGACGACAGTTTTTGCCGTTCGGATATTTTAAAGCCGCTTATGGTAGATGAGGCGACATGGTATAATTTAAAGAGTGTGGGAATCTTTGGTTCTACTGTTAGAGGTGAGCTGGTGGAAATCATGGGAAAACTCGGGTTTTATACCGGGGCAAATGAATACCTGTATTATGGAGCAACTCCTGTGACAAATGCCTTATTTGGTGTAAAATATGTCTATACCAGAGAGGGTGACTTTGTAAATGTAGATATGGGAAAATATGATACGCAGGAGCATATTTCCGTATATAAGAATGATTACGTGTTACCAGTGGGTTATATGGTCAAAGAGGATATCCTGAACTTTGATACTCTGGATAACGGACCTTTTACGGTACAGAATGAATTGTGTGGGGCACTTACCGGAGTGGAGCCGGTATTTGTATCTATTTATGATGATCTGAATATGGAAGTTTACGGAACCAATGTTGATGTTTCCAAAAAAGATGATCATAATGCATCTTACAGCAATGCAAACGGGAGTGCGAGAGCAGATATGGTTTTTATCATTCCTCGTGATATGGATTTATATGTGAATTGCAGGGCTGGTAACGTGCATAAGATGGCGTTATTGATCGACGGAAATGAGGTTGCGTTTGATCGTTATCAGGGACAGATCTTTCATGTGGGGGAAGTGAAGGAAGGTCAGATGGTGGATATTCAGTTTGTACTGAATGAAGGGGAAAATTTAAGCGGTGATTTGTATTGCTATCCAATGGAATTTTTAGAGAACCAGTTTTTATCTTTCTACAATGTACTGGTCAATCAGGGTATGAAAGTGGAGAAATACAGTGAGACTAAGATAGAAGGAAGCCTTTCGGTACAACAGGACGGTGTCTTTATGACATCCATTCCGTATGATGAGGGATGGGATTTGTATGTAGATGGTAAGAAAGTTGACACTTGTATAGTGTTAGAGGGATTTTTAGGAGCAAAGCTTGATAAAGGGGATTATAAAATAAAGCTGGTGTATCGTTGTCCCGGATTGTTCAAGGGGCTGATTACCACTATATTTGGTATAATTATTTTTTATCTGATCTGTAGGTTTGAAAAGCAGATAAGAGAAGGTATTCTTAAGGCAAAGCAGGAAAGAATTATTGTAAAGGAAGGAGTTATGTATGAAGAAGAAGGTAGTGAGAAAAGCAGTGATACCGGCAGCGGGGTTGGGAACGCGTTTTCTTCCAGCGACGAAAGCAATTCCAAAGGAAATGCTGCCAATAGTTGATGTGCCTACTATTCAGTATATCGTGGAAGAGGCAGTAGAAAGTGGAATCGAAGAAATCCTGATTATCACAAACTCCAATAAACACTGTATGGAGAATCATTTTGACCGTTCTTATGAATTGGAGAGCCGGCTGATGGAATCCAATAAACAGGAAGAATGCGATATGATTTGTAATATCGCCAATATGGCGAATATTTATTATGTCAGACAAAAGGAACCAAAGGGATTGGGGCATGCTATCCTTTGTGCCAAATCGTTTATTGGAGAAGAGCCGTTTGCGGTGCTGCTGGGTGATGATGTTGTAGAAAATAGCAACGGAAAACCTGCTTTAAAGCAATTGATAGATGCATATAATGAAGTGCAGGCTTCTGTGGTGGGGGTACAGACGGTATCGGATGAAGATGTAAATAAATACGGTATCGTAGAACCGTCTAAGAGTTCTCCTCCCGTGGGGAAAAGAGTAAAGTTAAGTTCCATGGTTGAGAAACCTGCAAGGGAAGAAGCACCGAGTAATCTGGCGGTACTTGGAAGATATGTATTAACACCGGAAATATTTGATTTTCTGGAGAATCAAACTCCCGGTGCAGGCGGGGAGATACAGCTTACGGATTCCATTAAAAGCCTTATGATCAGCCAGTCGGTATATGCATATGATTTTGAGGGTATCCGGTATGATGTTGGAGATAAATTCGGATTTATTAAAGCAACTGTTGAATATGCCATGGAAAGAGAAGAATTAAAGGAAAAATTACAGGCATATTTACGGGAGCTTGTGAAAACATTTTAAAGAGCAGGGGGTAATACAATATGGCAAAGAAAAAAGGTCTATCAAAGCTAAAGATAATGTACTTTTTTATGGTAGCAGTGTTAATTGTGGCAGTAGTAATCGGAAATATTAATGTACTTGGAAAGTTAGAGGGTGTAAATGCAGACGGCAGCATTCGTACGGTAATAGTGGGTGTATCCATTGTAATCATTGTGATTTCACTTTGTTTATCCGTGATCATGCTTAAGCTGATGCAGGACGAGGAAAAGGTTTCGGCAGTGAAGAGTGATAAATACAAGAAGCTGTTTTTGAATCTGCCTATTGGATTTGCACAGGCACAGATTCTGAGAGATCCCCAGACAGGACGTAATATGGGCTACCGGATTTCTGATGCAAATGAGACATTTGGACGTTTATTTGATCTGGATATATCAGATTATTATAATAAAATAATATCCGAGAGCCGGGTGGAGGTTCTTCAGGATATTAATGCATGGTTTGAGGCATATAATAATTCCGGTACAAAGCAGGGAGAGCTTTTGGCGGTGGAAATCACCATGGAAAAGCTTGAAAAGGTATTTAATACGGTTATGTACAAATCCGAATCTGATTATATCAACATGGTGGTCATTGATATTACCGAACAAAAGGAAACGGAAAATAAATTGTCTGCTGCTATCAAGGATGCGAATGCGGCTTATAAGACACAGGCAGAATTTCTTGCAAATATGTCACATGAGATCCGTACCCCGATTAACGGTATCCTGGGAATGCTTCAGCTGACATTAATGGCAGAAGATTTACAGGCAGATTACAGAGATAATCTGACCACGGCTAAAAATTGTGCGGATACACTGCTTCGTCTGATCAATGATATTTTGGATATTTCCAAGCTGGAAGCAGGGAAATATAATCTGAAGGAAGAAAACTTTGATATTAAGGCAATTATTGAGGAGACCGTGGCGGCTCAGGTGCCTCTTGCAAAGGGAAAAGGATTGTCTCTGGATTGCAGTTTCGGAAGCGATATGCCAAGGCTGGTACGGGGAGATGGACAGAGGATACAGCAGGTACTAAACTGCCTGTTATCAAATGCTATCAAATTTACCGGTGAAGGCGGAGTACGTGTTAAGGTTGCCTGTCTGGATGATACACTGGATAAGATTAAACTGCGGATTGCAGTAGCTGATTCGGGTATCGGTATATCCGATGCAGACCGGAATAAACTGTTTATCCGTTTTTCACAGGTAGATTCATCGGATACCCGTAAATATGGTGGTTCCGGTCTTGGTCTGGTCATTACCAAACAGATTGTAGAATTGATGGGTGGTAATATTACCGTCCAGAGTAAGGAAGGTCTGGGATCTACCTTTATTGTCGAAGTTCCCCTGAAGCTGCTGAAAGCCGCAGACGAAGTCGTGGAAGAAGTAAAAGAACCGGAGGATCCGGCAGTATTTTCTATCATGGGACACAACAGGGCAAGGATTCTGGTGGCGGAAGATGAACCGGTCAATCAGCAGGTAATCGGTAAGCTTCTGGGTATGGCAGGATATTCTTATGATATTGCGGAAAATGGTGAAAAGGCAGTGGAGCTGTTTAAACAGAAGGAATATAAGGCGGCTTTGTTTGATGTGCAGATGCCGGTTATGGATGGTCTTGCAGCAACACAGGAAATCCGTGCAATCGAGTTTCGTGAGGGACGGAAGAGACTTCCGATCATAGCAGTTACTGCAAGAGCCATGTTTGGCGATAAAGAACGGATATTGGAAGCAAAGCTGGATGATTACATAGCCAAACCTTACAACCTGAATGATGTAGTGGAAACGCTTAACAAGTATGTGGATAAGGATTCTTAAGATGCTCTTTCTGCACCTGTTTTAACAGGAACTTATAACGCATATAAGCGCCCTTTAGCTGATAGGTATAGCAGTCGATCATATCAGGGTCCGTCTGATAATTCAGATGTAATAAAATCGTATCAATGTCCTTTTTAGCATCACTTAAATCAATTAATAGAGAGGAATCTGTTATCACAGTAGTATGTGATAATGGGTTCCTTTTTTTGGTTGTTTTTTTCAGCATGGCAAAGCTCCTTTCTTTCACTTTTGGGTGGGCAATTACTTAACTTATGGAGACTGTCAGAATATCGCTAAGGCTTGACCCTGTTCAGTATCTTGTCTAATTATCAACGGGACAAGACACTGGTGTGCTTACACATTGATATTTAATATGTATATTTC
>JAIDOW010000014.1 GCA_029063085.1 Lachnospiraceae bacterium | reverse complement strand
ATATAATCTATTATATGATAAATAAAATAAATTATTATAAAATTATAGACAAATGAAAAACAGATGTGATATGATTAAAAAAATTTAGTAAATATTTATCAGGAGGATTTATGGCGACGATAAAAGATATAGCAGAGGAAGCCGGGGTTTCACCGGCAGCTGTTTCCAGAATATTGAATAATGACGCCAGCTTAAGTGTTTCATTAGCAACAAAACAGAAAGTGTGGGATACTGCAAAGAAGCTTCATTATCATAAGGCAAAGAGCAGGAATAAAGCATCTTTTCGGATGGGGATCGTGCAGTGGTTTTCTGCGGAACAGGAAATGCAGGATAACTATTATCTTTTGATCCGGCAGGGAATAGAGGATTTTTGTATGAAAAATTCCATTCAGATTATAAGGGCATTCCGTTCCGATGCAAATTACATGGAGATTCTAAAGGATGCAGACGGATTAATATGTATTGGCAAATTTAGTAATGAGGAGGTTGGTCAGTTTATCGGAATCTGTGGGAACATAGTATTTCTGGATATGCTTGTATCGGATTCAGGAATTACGACGCTGACCATGGATTTTAAACAAGCGGTCGATCTGGCATTGGATTATCTGACGGACTTGGGACATAAACGAATTGCCTTTTTAGGAGGCATTGAATTTGCGGGAGATAAGGAACCGGTAATGGATGAAAGGAAGGAAGCTTTCGTTTCATATATGAAAAAGAGAAATCCAGAGTATACGCCGTTCATTTATGAAGGTACGTTTTCCACAGCGTCCGGTTATGAGATGATGGAAAGGATTTTAAAGGAGAAGGAGCACCCGACAGCCGTTTTTACTGCCAGTGATGCACTGGCATTTGGGGCAATGAAAGCTATAAAGGATTGCGGACTTCGCATTCCGGAAGATATTTCGGTAATAGGTTTTAATGATACGGAAATGAGTGCTTACACATCGCCTGCACTTACTACTGTTCATGCTCCGGCATATGATATGGGACAGCATGGAGCAAATTTTTTATATGTTTCTTCCAATTTGAGTATCACCACACCTCTGAAAGCAAAAATACCATGCTATCTTGTGGAAAGGGATTCCTGTGGAAGAGTTATGTAATACGGCAAATTTTCCTTACTGGCAGCTGTTGACGAATTGTTTTTGTAAGGGATAGCTTTGATGGAATAATAAAATATAATATATGATATTTTCACCTTGTGTTTATTGTAAAAATTTGCTAAAATCCTTTATATACACTAAAAATATAATAACACTTTTGATGATGCAATGTCAGGACTTGTCCTGAACACATGAAAAGTGCTATTTTTTTACAATGAACTGAAGAGATTTGACTGTAAATTACAGGGGGGAAAGTGTATGGTTACAATTAAACAGATAGCAGAGCAGATAGGGGTTAGTCCGACTACTGTGTCTAATGTACTGAATGGGAAGATACAGAAGATGTCTCCAGAAACGAGACGGAAGATTGAGCAGGCATTGGTTGATAACAATTATTATCGTATGGATAATAAAAAAGAAGGGGCTATTCCCATGATTATCCTTGGCTTTAATACATGGGGAAAGGAAAATATTGTGGCGGATCCCTTTGTGGGTGAACTGTTAGGAGTAATTGAAGCGGAGCTTCGAAAATATGGCAGGGGTGTCATATTTACTGCGAATAGGGATTTTATGGATTTGAAACGTCTGCTTACTGGAGGTAATGTGGAAGGGGGCATTATGGTAGGATATCACTCCGAGCTTTGTGAAGAGCTTACTGGTGCCAGTCCGCATCCTCTTATGTTTGTTGATTCAGGAGATGGAGACTACTGTAATATAAGTCTGGAGGATAAAGAAGGGATGCGTGAGATCACTTCTTATTTGATCAAAGGAGGACATAGAAGAATTGCTTTTTTCTGTGATCAGGAATATCCGCCTATAACTAATAATGAACAAAGGCTGGCAGGGTATAGAGCCGCATTGCAAAAGGCAGGATTGGATTTTTCCAGGGAAGATTATTATTATCTGCCGCCGGAGAAGTATATCCGGCATGAGATTTTAAGGAAATTTGCACTGAAGAAGGCGAAAAAAGAGTATACGGCCGCAGTATTTGTGTCAGATTTACTTGCCAATGAAGCGATCAATATTTTTGAAGGAGTAGGAATAACTGTTCCGGAAGATATTTCTATTACAGGTTTTGATGACAATATTTATGCCAGGGTTTGCAGACCAACGCTGACAACTGTACGGCAGAGTCCGGCAGCAAAGGGACAGGAAGCGGTCAGACTTTTGATGATGAAGATCAAAGGGGAAGATATCGGACTGGATTCCCTTGTGCTTCCGACAGAACTGATCGTAAGGGAAAGTGTAAAATTTATATAATAACTAAACGGAATATATATTTTAATTAAAAAGAACTGCTGCATTAAGAAGAATTTTTCCTAATGCAGCAGTTCTTTTTCTGACTGGACGGTAAATGCTAACAATATATA
>JAIDOW010000013.1 GCA_029063085.1 Lachnospiraceae bacterium | reverse complement strand
AGATATATGGCAGGAAAATATGATTTCATCTGCACGGATAGTAATAAAAATATAAATGAATACCATATAAAGGGATGCTATTCTCCCATAAAATACAGGATGGCAGGCGGGACTCTGGAAATCCATGTATATCTTGAGTTTGTCACATATGTGGATACAGGGAAGTCCAATTCCAGCAAGGTGGGGATATTTGAGAAGAAAGCACCTTTTGTGGAGGGAGAGATTTCGGCTTCGGAATATATAACCATGTTTAAGACAGGAATCCGGAAGTCTTATGCCGGCGTGAAGGTAAAAGGGGGAAAAGGTGATTTTAAACAGGGGATCAACTTTGATACGGAGCTGGTGATCCATGAGAAGAACGGAAAAGAGAAGTACCATCCGGAACAGAAATTTGTTGAAGTGCTGATAGGAGGGGAATGCCCGAACTGTACCAAAGAGGGAGACCACTGGTATCATTCAGGAAGCAATAACAATGCATCGGGATATCTGGAGTATGGGGATATCTGTACCATCTATATGCCGACGAATGAACAGGTAAGGACAAACAAAACGGCTAAAACACCGGCATCGGATTACGGTACAACGGCAGCCCATGAGCTGGGGCATATCCTGGGGCTGGATGATGCCTATCCCTCTGAGAAATATGACAGATGTGCGGATAACAGTGAGACTGGGAAAAGGTATGATAAAGATAGGTATGATAATCTGATGAAGTACCATGACAATTGTGATAAGATCAATGCAAATGGGATAGAGATGATGCTAAGGGCAGTGGACAGGGAGACCGGTATACCAGACTTCGGATCACAGTGTTTTAAGACCTACGGTGATGAGACGATCTCTGATGTGATCAAAAACCATAAAGACACGGTCATATATGAAAAAGATAAGTAAATAGGAAGGAGAAATGATATGAATAATAAGACAGCAAAATGCAAGATATTTATTTTGATAACGGCAGTGCTATCAGTTCTTTTCCTGTCTGGACAGCCTGCATATGCAACCGGTAAGGGTGTCACATATGATGCTCCAGAAAATGTCAGGGCAGTCAGGAATTCCAACACATCCGTCCGGATCAGCTGGAAACCGGATGCAGAAGTGGATGGCTATATCATTTACCGGTATGACCGTTCCGCAAAGAAATATGTAAAGGTGAAGGTTGTCAGGGATTCATCAGCAGACAGATGGATTGACAGGAAGTTAAAGACCAATAAGGTCTATCGGTATAAAGTAGCCTCTTACAGGATGGTGGACGGAAAAAAGCAGGTCAGTGCCCTTTCGGACTGGGTGAGTGCCAGGACATACAAAAGGTACAGTAAATCTGTCAATGCACAGGCGCCAAAGGTGGATAAGAAGAAGGTGAATCTGGGACTGTGCTCCAGCCAGAAGCTGAAAAGCAGAGTCGTTGCGACCAGATATGGGAAGAACAAAAAGAAAAAGCCGTTTTCTGATAAGGTAAGGTGGTACAGCAGCGACACTTCCATAGCAACGGTAGACCAGAATGGTGTGATCAAGGCAGGTGCAGCACCAGGAAGTTGCAGCATCTATGCGATGGCACATAACGGTGCAAAGACGGAAGTAAAAGTGAATGTCAAGAATTATGCCAGAGAGGATGATTTTTATAATTATAGCACATGGGATGATATCTATACCCTGATTACGGATTTCAGACCCCAAATCCAGAATATAGGGGAATATTATTCCATACACAGAGTCAAGGAAGGAGAACCTGTATATATTGACTTAGATGACCATGCCAATGTGGTGATCACACCAAGTGATGCGGATCTGGGAACTGTAAAGGAGGATATAGAGAAGCTGCTGATAAATTTTCCATATGATATCAGTATTGAAATCACTGCCGGTGTGGTAGAGTATGTTATGTGGAGTGAAAACAGTCCTGGTGTGGTATCGCGCGTAACCTTCTTTTTTGATAATGACTGTAATGAATGGCCCAGGATACAAATAGCATCCCATTGGACAGCATCTAAGTTCCGTCCCCATTAAAGATTACAAAGTTTGCACTGGATAAGGAATAGGCAGCAATCAGGGGTTTAGGATTATCTGCCAAAACAGGGAGGAGAAGAAATATGGATAGAAGAATGATAAAGGGGATTATATGTATTCTGATAACGGCAGTGCTGTCAGTCCTTTTCCTGTCTGGACAGCCTGCATATGCATCCGGCACGGGTGTCACATATGATGCTCCGAAAAACGTCAGGGCAGTCAGGAACGTTTTAAGCAGCTTATAGAGGGTATGAAACAGGCATTATGGAACAACTAAAGGAAGAAAAAATATGTGGAACAATGGAGAATATTCTCTGTTGTTCCTTTTTTAGAAAATGAAGATATTTTACAAGAAATTATTGATTTTTAGAGGTACAATATAAAAATATTAGGAGGTGTTAGATTTGAAAAAAGAAGTACGGACGGTATGTTATGATGAGGAATTATGTATTGAAGCATATCATTTTGAGGGAATTGTGCAGCCTTTTCCAAACCATTTCCACGATTACTATGTGATTGGTTTTGTTGAAGCAGGTACACGTTGCTTGTCCTGTAAAAATAAGGACTATACGGTTAAGGCTGGTGATATTCTGCTATTTAATCCCAATGACAACCATAGCTGTATGCAGTGCGATGGTGGCACTTTGGATTATAGGGGGTTGAATATATCAAAAGAAAGCATGCTTTCCCTTGTGGAAGAAATTACTGGTAAAAAGGAACTACCAGGGTTTTCAAAAAATATAGTAAAAAATGATGGATTAAATCACTGTTTACATACGCTTCATCAAATGATAATGGAAGGTTCTAAAGAATTTGAAAAAGAAGAAGCACTGCTGTTCCTTGTTTCGGAACTTATAGGGCTGTATGGACAACCGTTTGAAAAGTGCATACCTGAATGTAGGGAAGAAATTGAATTGGCTTGTGAATTTATGGAGAAACATTTTGAAGAACCTGTTACGTTAGAGGATATATGTGCATATAGCCATCTTAGTAAATCCACCCTTCTCCGCGCCTTTACAAAGTCAAAGGGCGTTACGCCTTACCGTTATTTGCAGGCAATCCGAATCGACAAAGCAAAAAGGTTGTTGGAAGGCGGTGTTTCGCCAATGGAGGCTGGTTTGCAGACAGGATTTTCAGACCAGAGCCATTTTTCCCATTCTTTTACTGCTTTTATCGGTTTGTCTCCTGCCGCATACAGGCGGATATTTAAAGAACATGAAAAAGAGGGTGAAGATACATGAATGAAACGGCTGTTGATACAGAAGAACAGATTGTAAGCCTATTTCCGGAGCAGGAAACAGTAGTATGCGGAGGATGGATATTGAAAATGTATGCCAAAAGGCTTTGGGTACATCCTTTGTACTGTATTTTAGATGGAGATATTGACGAGCGGATTAGAATTTGTGAAGAAATAGGAAAATACAAAGCTGCAAAATGCGCGTTTCGTATTGCAGAATGCACAAACTACTATTTGCGTTCGAGACTGATCGAAGAAAATAACTACTGTTTCAAAAGTTATGCTACTGTAAGTGAATTAAATTTAACAGATAAAATGCTTACGAGGATTACAAAGGGCAAGCAAAAAACGTGTATTCCAGAAATATCGGTCATACAGCGAAAAAACAGTGATTCTGGGATAGGCACGATAGAACTGGCTGTGGCAGATGAAGAAACTATACAGGGTAAACCAGATGGTAAAGCGGTAGGAAAGATGTGGATAGACACGTTATTTTTTTTTGACGGCAGCTTGCTTAGTGATTCAGCTTTGTGGAATGTCCTGCAATTTGCCGCAGACAACAGAATTAAAAAGATACTAATCAATCTTGCAGGGTGTGATTCTCTCCCTGAAATGTATAGGGAGTACGGATTTCAAAAATTATATTCATGTTACTGCTATGAAAAACAGGAGGAAAACGAAAATGAATTTGCAAAATGAAAAATGTGTAATAGTAATTGATGAAAATCTTCCGCTTGGCATTATCGCAAATACGGCGGCAATTCTTGGGATTACAATGGGTATGAAAATACCTGATGTAGTAGGAGAAGATGTATATGATTCGGATGGGAATGTCCATGCAGGCATTATACAGTTTCCTGTTCCCATACTTAGAGGAAATATTGAAATTCTTAAAACAATCCGTGGGCGTTTGTATGAAACAGAATTTGACGATTTAACTGTTGTTGATTTTTCTGATTTGGCACAGGGATGCAAAACATATGATGAATTTATCACTAAAATGTCAGCTTGTTCAGAAACATCCTTGTACTACATGGGTATTGCAATATGTGGGGGTAAGAAGAAAATAAATAAGCTGACAGGAAATTTGCCGCTATTAAGATAAACATAAAATTCACTTAGCCAATGATAAAAATCCTTTTATTGCATTTATCAAAAACAGATACAGAGCTGATGAACTTGTGAGATGTCAGAAACTAAAAGAGGATATAGACAAGGATACTGAATAAAAAAACTGACAGCTGACAAAATAAAAACAGCCAATGAAAAAGGAAAAGGTCCAGGCTTTTAGGTAAGATGTGACCGGTTCACAGATAGACAGCGATTGCATAAAGAATCAGCAGGTGAACAGGATAGAACCAGTAAAAGAACATTTTGATGTTAGGTCCCCGTTTTCCGTTATAGAAAGTGATGGGAATCATTGCGGCAATCCCGTATAGTTCAAAGGATCCGAAGAACAGATAGAGAATCAGACCGCATAAAAACAGCCGTGTCCACGGAGATTTCCTTGTCAGATAAAACATACAGATTAACAGCACACCGCCGATGCCATAATCACAGTGTGAAAAATAGGCAGCCATGATTACCAGTACAAAAGGAATTGTGAAACGGCGTTGTGTGTTCATTTCTTCCAGGCAAAAAATAGATGCCAGTCCCAAAGCCAGTGTGATAAATACGTTCTGGTGCTGCAAATCAAAAATCTTCCCAAAGAAAGCAAGGTCAAACGGAATCTCGGATAATAAGGCAAAAATACTCAGCCGGATCAGATAATTTAAATGATTTCTTGTGTGATGAAATCCCTCTACGATTAAGAAACAGAATATAGGAAAGGCAAGTCTGCCAATCATGCGGAATGTTGGCTCATTTGGAAAAAAAATATAACCGACATGGTCAACCAGCATGCAAATAATGGCAATTACTTTTAATGAAAAGCTGTTAAAGATTCCAAAAGATTTGTTGTTCATGTCAGATACCGCCTTCCTGAAATTTATCTGTTATACAGTGTTTGCCCTTGAGGTTTTAGTTTTTTACAATATGCATAGAGTATAACAGACAGTCATGCTTTATACAACAATTTATGGAAAATCTTACAGTTTTCATAAAACTTTTATTATTTTATGGTGGTATTTGTAGTAAAAAATTGCTATAATATCTATTAATAATGTCTTTATGGAATTTTGTCTGTGTGGAACATGAACGAAAGGAGAATTATCATGGCGAGAGATGAGAGGTTTAAAGTAGTATCGTTTGGTGGATATGACAAAACAGCAGTAGATGATTATATCGATAATATGAAGAAATCCCATCAGCAGGATATAGCAGATCTGAAGCAGACCATCAGTAAGTTAAGTGAGACTGTTAAGAGTTTGCAGCTGGTAAAGGACAGCATCAGTTCAGAATCTAACCAGGCGATTGAAAATATGCAAAAATATAATGAATCCCTGCAAAAGGAGCTGGAAAAAGCGAATCACAAGCTGGCTGAGCAGGAGGAAACTTCTAAGGGATATGCAGATAAACTAGAAATTATTTCTAAGACACTGGTTGAGACCAATGAGCGTTGTGATGCAATGTTAAAAGAAGCAGAGGAAAAAAGCAGGAAGATGCTGTCGGAGGCGGAGAACAGCAGTAAGCAGATGCTGATATCTGCCAAAGAGGACAGTGACAAGCTTTTGTCCAGTGCGAAGAGCCAGAGTAATTATATGATAGAAGAAGCGGAAAAGAAGAGCCGGAATCTGATGGAAGATTCCGAAAAGCAAAGTGCCAATATTATCCGCCGGGCAGAAGAAGAACGGGATAATTTACGGGTACGTACCGAAGAGGAATATAAGCAGGCAGTGGCTGCCAGAAATGAGGAATGCCAGAAGATGGTTTCAGATGCAGAAGCTGAGAAAGAGAGAATGCTGTCTGAGGCAAGAGAAAAGGTTGCAGCCATCCGGGGCTCTATGAGAAGGGAATGTGAGAATGTCAGTAATTATATGGCAAGCCTGATGGAGTCCGTGGAAGGTGTTGTCAAGGCATGTAATGAGACTAAGAATATAACGGATAAGGCATTTGGGGGAATTGAAGCGCCAAGGGAAAGACCTGCACTTCCGGACGAAGATGCTGAAGAGATACCGCAGATTAAGTTTCAGGGCTGATCAGAGTCTTGGGAGGAGTTGCTATGGATACGAAAAGAATCGAAAGTTTTAAACAATTTGCACGTTATCTGGAATATCCCATGGTAGTATTTGAGGCAGAATCCGGAAAGGTGCTGGATATCAATTATGAGGCGGAAGTTTTGCTGGGTGGCCATGTGCAGTCTATTCAGATTGAACCGGGCAGATCCCTGACAAAGCTTAATTTCTGGGAACTTCTTCATGGGAAGAAAAGCCTGATGTGGCATAGGATTCGTATGGTTGCAGATGGAAAAGAACATCTGGTCTGCGGATTGGTAAATGAAGCCATTGAAGCGGACAAGCTTATTTATACAGTATTGTTTGAGCTTAGGGCAGACCTGAATATTGGAAGCCTTACTTTGGAGAGGATTGTGAATCATGCAGGTATTGTAGCGATTCACATGTCAAGTACAGAGGCAGGATATCAGGTAGAATATGTGTCGCGGAATATCAGGCAGTATGGGTATACAAGAGGACAGCTGTATGATAATGTTTTGAAGGTATCTGACATAATCTGTGCAGAAGATCTGGAAAGAGTTGAGGATAGTATTGCGGCGGCAGCCGAGGAAAAAATCAGTGAGAATTATTTAGAGTGCAGGATTGTTACGGAAGAGCGGGATTTGATACCGGTCAGACTGTTAGTGCATTATATTTATGATGATAATGACAAATTAACGGATTTTGAAGTTTTAATGGTCGATTTAAGAGAAGAAATCCGCAGAAACAGCGAGAACGTATATCTGAATAATGCGATAGCGAAAACAAAGAGCGTGGTTCTGGTAAAATCTTATCATGCCGGCAAAAGAGCGTTAAAATATATCTCTCCCAATGCCGGGATAATCGGAATGAATGTAGACGCTCTCAAAAAAGGATATAAACTGACAGAGGATTACATCCATCCGGAAGACAGGGATAACGTTATCGATACGATTTATCAGGCGGTTGCCAATGGAGTGACAGATTATGTGCATACTTACCGCATGGTAAGAGATGATGGTAAACAGATATGGGTTGAGAATGAGGTTTCGGCAAACCGTGTGTCTGACGGTGAAGCGGAGATATCTTTCCTGCTTACGGATATAACGGAGCGGATGGATATGGAAAAGGAAATGGTAACGGAGGACAAAGGGGAAGAAATACCAGTTGAGCAGAGCAAGCCGAATAAGCGGAGTAGTCTGGGACTGATTACCATTGACAGAGATGATAAAGAAATGCTGGAACAGTTCCAGCTGATGGCGGAGACCTTGAGCCGGAATGCAGATTATTACAGTGTTGTATTGGATGCCGAAGGTTCTCTCTTGACGACGCCATCCGGCCCGCAGAATGATATCGGACAGTTTTATGATTTATTCGAGAGACCCCAGTTAAAAGAGCAGTTTGCACTGTTGTCTGCACGGGCAAAGGAACAGCTGATACCACAGAGTGTGTCATTTACCATCGACAGGATGGAAGTCCATATGATATTAGCACCGCTTATGCTGGAAAACAATGTTACAGCATACTTGGTGTTGACCAGCTTTGAAAAAGGCGGGGCAGAAGTTTTGGGAGAGGTGATCAGCCAGCAATGGAAGCTGGCGAATGCCATTGCCAAATGCTTCTATGCAGAGGAAGTAGTACAAAATGAAACTAGGCTTCGCAAGCTGACAGAAATGCAGTTTCATAAAGAACAAAAGGAACGTCATGTAATACAAGACTTGCTGACTACGTTAGCCAAAGAAGGAGAGGCCGGTCTGGGTGAGATATGCCAGATGGCAGGCACATATTTATCAGTTACTGATATTGGTTTATATTTAGAGAATAAAGAAACCGGAAGTGCGGAAAAATATTTTGTGTGGAATCATGCAGGTGACGAAGATGCTGTCTTTTTTGATACAATGATAATGTCAGTGTCGGAATACAAGGTATTAAAGGAGCATCTTGGAGACAAGAAGGTGCTGTCGGCTGATAAGAATACTCAGAATCCGCTTCTTAAAGAGCTGATTCTGAAAACTGGCATGGACTCTGTCATGATTCTTTCCATGACGACAGTATTTAATGCCCAGGGGTATGTTGTGTTTGCAGATAAGGACAGACCGCGAGCTTTTGAGGATAAAGAGATTGGTTTTGCCACCAGTGTCACCCATATGATTGAGAGTGTAGTACTCAATAACAGAAATGTGGTAAAGTCTGATGTTGTAAAAGAAGGATTTTTAGAGGCGTATGACCATATCCGTGATGCGGTGTTTGTAAAGGATAATAAGTCTGGAGATATCATTTTTGCCAATAAAGCGATGGATAAGCTTTATGGATACAGCCTGGTGGGAATGCGGGCCAAAGAAGTCGTAAATGACCAGCTGGAGCAGTACAAAAATATGCAGGGCATAAGAAAACGTTTTATCGCTAATAAAAAAGTTACAAAGTGGCAAAGCTATATGAAAGAGCTGGATCAGATTATGAATATTGTCGAGATTCATATGGAAACACTGACCGGTGCAGATTGCAGTTTGTTTATTCTGAAAAAGAATAAGAACAAGTAAAAACTGCACATAATATAAAGATATTTTCTATTTTTGACGATAGATATTAGAAAGGGGCACGAAAATGGCAAGTTCAGACATAGGAATTGATTTGGGTACAGCCAGTATCCTCGTATATGTAAAAGGAAAGGGTGTCGTATTAAAGGAACCTTCCGTGGTGGCATTTGACCGTGATACGAACCGGATTAAGGCAATTGGTGAAGAGGCGAGAATGATGTTAGGCAGAACGCCGGGCAATATTATAGCAGTAAGGCCGCTTCGTCAGGGTGTTATTTCGGATTACCGTATTACTGAGAAAATGCTCAAGTATTTTATCCAGAAGGCGGTCGGTAAGAGTTTCTTTGGACGCAGACCCCGGATTTCTGTCTGTGTACCAAGTGGTGTGACAGAGGTAGAGAAGAAGGCAGTGGAGGATGCTACCTATCAGGCAGGTGCCAGAGACGTGTCTATTATTGAAGAGCCGGTTGCGGCAGCTATCGGAGCAGGTATTGACATTGCGAGACCTTGTGGTAATATGATTGTAGATATCGGAGGAGGTACAGCAGATATTGCAGTGATTTCCTTGGGAGGAACCGTTGTCAGCACTTCCATTAAGACTGCGGGTGACGATTTTGATGAAGCAATCGTGCGTTACATGAGGAAGAAGCATAATCTGTTGATAGGTGAGCGTACCGCAGAGGAGATTAAGATTAAGATAGGTACGTGTTACCGTCGTCCTGAGAATCTGACGCTGGATATTCGGGGGCGGAATCTGGTGACGGGACTTCCGAGAACGGTTATCGTAACCTCGGAGGAAACAGTAGAGGCATTGGAAGAGGTAACGGAACAGATTATTGAAGCGGTACATTCCGTATTGGAAAAAACACCACCGGAACTTGCGGCAGATATTGCTGACAGGGGAATTGTGCTGACAGGCGGCGGTGCAATGCTTCATGGTCTGGAGGAGTTGATAGAGGAAGAGACCGGTATTACGACTATGACGGCAGAGGATCCTATGACCTGTGTCGCAATCGGAACCGGTAAATATATAGAGTTTCTAAGTGGGGCAATGGAGGAAGAATAAAGGAGTGAAGAAATGGTAAGAGGTCTTTACACGGCATGGACTGGTATGGTAAACGAACAAAAAAGGCTGGATGTCATTTCCAATAATATGGCAAATGCGGATACGACAGGTTTTAAAAAGCAGGGAGTAACCTCGCAGTCTTTTGATGATGAACTGACAATTCGGATTCATAACAATAATCTGAATACTCCGTTTAACAGACGGATTGGTAATATGAATCTGGGGGTGAAGATAGGGGAGACCTATCATGATTTCTCTCAGGGAAGTATGAGAGAGACAGGTAACACTTATGATCTGGCACTTAGTGGAGACGGATTCTTTACCATTCAGACAACAAACAAGCAGGGAGTGACCAGCACGAAATATACTCGTGATGGTTCTTTCACTGTAAATGTGGATGGTTATCTTGTTACCAAGGATGGAGATTATGTGTTAGATACGAATGGAAACAGAATACAGATTCCGGGGGCACAGACTGCCAGAGAAGTGGCGTTTGATGAGAGAGGTAATGTAATTGTAAACGGACAGACAGTGGCGACCCTTGGGATTGCCAGTTTTGCAAATCCCCAGGCGTTGCTGTTATATGGTGAGAATATGTATGATGCTACACAGGCAGCGGGATTGCAGGCATCTACGGCAGTTGTTCATCAGGGATATCTTGAGATGTCAAATACGAATGTAATCAATGAAATGGTTGATATGATTACGATTACAAGAGCCTATGAAGCAGGACAGAAAATGATTCAGACAGTAGATGAATCACTTAGTAAGTCAGCGAATGAGATTGGAAGAGTATAATAATAAGGAGGATCATAATTATGATGCGTTCATTATGGTCTGCTGCATCAGGAATGATTGCACAGCAGACAAATCTGGATACGATAGCAAATAATCTTTCTAATGTAAATACTGCGGGATATAAGAAGGATACGGCGGAATTTAAGTCATTGCTTTATCAGACATTACAGTCAACTTCTACCAATAATGCAGGAGAAAACAAGCCGGTTCCGGCACAGGTGGGACTGGGAACAAGAACCAGTGCCATTACGACAGTGTTTACCCAGGGTAATTTACAGTCAACGGATATTGATACATATATGGCAATAGAGGGATCAGGATTTTTTAAAGTCAGGGATCAGAATGGTGATACCTGTTATACAAGAGACGGAAGCTTCTGCTTACAGCCTACCGCAGACGGGGGTTCTATGCTCTGTACCTCAGAGGGATATCCGGTATTGGACCAGAACAATAATACGATAGTGATTCCTGCGGGATATAAAACAGGTACGATTACTGTGGATTCTGAGGGTAATCTTTTTGCAACGGATTTGAATGAACAGCAGGTTGCGCTTACTTCAACGCGTGATGGGCAGGCGTATAACCAGAAGATAGGAGTGGTTCAGTTTAACAATCCTTCCGGTCTGACCAGTGTAGGCGGTAACCGGTATATGGAGTCTGTTGCGTCCGGGGCACCGTTAGAAGAAACGGCTAATCCGGGATTAAAGCAGAGTGTGATACGGCATAAGTATATAGAGATGTCTAATGTGCAGGTAGCAGACGAGATGGTAAACATGATCGTGGCACAGCGTGCATACGAAATGAATTCCAAAGCGATCCAGGCATCTGATGAAATGCTGCAACAAGCCAATAATTTACGTAGATAATAAGTAGTTAAAATGCTGTCAACAAAGGCATATTTTAGGAGATGGATTTTCAGAAATGTAAAAATTCCTTTCGTAAATTATAAAAAACATTGACATTTAGAGTGATTTATGATAAAAGTTTATATATAGATTAGGAGGTAAGTATGGCAGTAACGGGAATTGATACAAGCAGTTATTACAGTGATTATTATTCACAGGCAACCAATGCGTCTACTGCTGCTTTGGAGAATACTTTAGGTAAAGTAGGAACCCAGACGACAGAAGAAGAATTGATGTCAGCTTGTAAAGAGTTTGAAGCCTATTTTATCGAACAGATCTTCAAAGGCATGGAAAAGACGATTATGAAGGCAGAGGATGACGAATCTAATACCACAAGTCAGTATAAGGAGTATTTTGGAGATATGCAGATTCAGGCATATGCCAAAGCTGCTACGGAGCAAGGGGATGGGATTGGTCTTGCCAGTCAGCTCTATGAACAGATGAAGCGGAACTATGGTCTATAAAATACAAAAATTAAGAAAGAGAGTGTGAGACGATGAAGATTGAGAAATTGACAGAGAGTGAAGAGTTAGTAATGAAATCAATCTGGGATTGCCGCAAGGAGCCGGTATTGTCAGACGTAGTAGACAGAGTGAATGGTTTTTATGGAAAGGATTGGAAGCCTCAGACTGTTTCTACATTTTTAGCTAAGTTAGTTCGTAAGAATTATCTTAGATTACAGAGAAATGGTAAGATTTATACCTATAAGATTTTGATTTCTGAGGGTGCATATAGACAGAAATTATATAAACATCATGTTAGTTTCTGGCATCAGAACAGCATGAGTAATTTCGTAATGGAGATGTTTGATAACGGAGATTTAACAAAAGAAGATTTGGAAGGGTTGAAAGCAAAGATTGATGAGTTATAATTTATTAGAGCTTATATTTACCAGAATTGCATATTTGGTACTGGGCTTAATAAGTGCAACAGCAGTTGGATCGATCAGCTTTATGGTTTGGATGTTTCTTGTAAAAGGAACATCCAAATTTTATATAAAATATTCGATGATTATGCTGAAGGTCACCATGTTGGGTTTTGTGCTGCCGTTAGTTCCTTTTGGAGTGGTACAGGTTTTGAATGTGGCGGAGACGAGACAGAGGAATTTATTTCTTACGGCACCAGTTGCAAAGTATTTAATGATGGCAGCAGTATTGTGGATTGCGGTAATGATATGTATGATCATACGCTGGGTGTTGCAGAGCCGTAGTAAGCGCTTTTTGTGCAGTGCCAACAAACCGGTCATGGAAGATGATATCAGGGAAACGGTGGAGAAATGGAAAAAGAGACTGAACATCCAAAAGAAGACGACATTGTTTTACAATGAGCTGGTTACTTCACCGATGATTGTTTATAACAGGGGATATCAGATATTGATACCAGTGTATCCCATCAGGAAGGAACAGCTGAACATTGCATTGCTGCATGAACTGGTACACTTAAAGCATGGAGATATTCTGCTTAAGCAATATATGCTGGTGATTAATGCACTGCATTCCATTAATCCGTTCTGCTATTGGCTGAGAAAGCGGATGACAAATTGGATGGAAGCATATTGTGATTATATCTGCTGTGAAATAGGCGGGGACGAGTTTGACCGTAAGGAATATTTTTCCTGTATTTTGTCATTGAAGGAACAAAGTGAAGAGAAGCAGTGGAAGAATATGGCATGTAGTCTGTTTGATGGAAATAATACGCTGCAATTCCGGCTTGATATGCTGAAGCTGACAAAAGAAGTGGATATCCTTCCGTTACATAAAAGAGCGGCAGCAGCAGCGGTGTGTCTCGCGGTTGTCCTTGTGCTTACTTCTGGGACGGTGTCCTATGGATTAAGCTGCTGGGTAGAACATACAATAGTTTATCAGAAGGTGGAGCAGGACAAGGCAGACTTCGAGGAAACGGCACGGGACGATATCTTTGGCGGTGCTGAAGTTCAGTATCTGGAAGAGAGTATTGTGGGAGCGAGGGAGAGTACGGATTTCTCCATGGAACCAGGTAAGATATATGTCTGTAATCTTCCGGATGATTATCAGGGGATATTGAGCCTGTTTGCAGAGGGTGACTGTGGGAAATATCAGCTGGGTTATGTTATGAAAGACGGAAGAATAATGTGTATGGAAGGTTTTGGAGATCTGGTCGTGAGACTTCAGGAAGAACCGGATACTATCCAGCAGGTTTTTATCAAAAATTGCGAAGAGGATAGTGTTCCTATAGAATTAATTATACATGATAATTAGGACAGAATATCTTATGAAATGCTAGATAAACAGGGGTGTTTCCGGTTTCGGAAGGCATCCCTGTTATTATGGGTAATTACTAGAAATTAAAAATAATGCTTGCAATTATTCTGATTTTATGATATCTATTTACTACATACGAACAAAAAAAGGAGGAATACGTATGAAAGTAAAATTATTAATTGCAGGCATTTGCATGGTGCTCTGCGGGATGCTGGTGCCGTTTGCGGAGGTGTCTGCGGAAGAATCGGAGATCAAGACCGCACAGCTTACGGATGAGGAGTTCCGGGATATTTTAGAGGTGCAGATCAGCAGTCTGGTAAGCACGATGGCGACTTCATATAGTCTGGACTGGAAGATTCCGGCGAAGACGAGGTATGTGACGGGTTATTTTGAAAAGAGTAAGGATAGTACAGTGCAGGTTGTGGTCGATTTGTCAAAAAGCGGGAGGGCAGGCATTCTCCGGTTTAATGGAAAGGCTTATTATTCGGAGGGGAAAAGTATTTCCACAAGCTTTAAGATTCCGGCAACGGACAGCTACTGCGTGTTTGTCCAAAATACCAGCAGTGATGAGATTACATCAAAAGGCTATTATATAAAATAGCGGCAGTGTTTCCGGCAGCGGCAGAAAAACCGGAGGAAGCAGACACCTGTAAACGATAACAGGACAAAGGCAGGATATCAGGGATATCCTGTCTTTTTGCGTTCAGGATTCGTGTGTTTAAAGCATAAAGTGCCGGTACACAGGGGTTTGTCAGGTATTTATAGACAGTGGTAATCTGGTCGGGAACGTGGTATGATTAGGGCAGGAAGAATTGACAGAAACGGGGATCAGGAATGGAACGGGAAGGAATTGTCTCTAAAATTATATATAAAAATGAGGATAACCAGTATGTTGTCTTTGCAGTGGAAACGGAAGACGGTGAAGATGAGACTTTTGTAGGATATTTGTCCGGCATTGAGGAGGGAATGTATATTCTGGCGAGAGGAGAATATGTAGACCATCCCAGTTACAATTTACAGTTCCGTGTGTCGGGATATGAAGTGAAGATGCCGGATGATCTGGTGAGCATGGAACGCTATCTGGGTTCAGGAGCTATCAAGGGAATTGGGGAGATCATGGCAAAGCGGATCATCAAAAAATTTGGCATGGACACATTCCGGGTGATGGAGGAGGAGCCGGAGCGGCTTTCTGAGATAAAGGGAATTTCAGAAAGGAAGGCGAATGAAATCGGCGTGCAGTTTATTGAAAAGCAGGCAATGCGGGAGGCGCTGATATTTTTGTCCGAATTCGGAATATCGCCCAATCTGGCAGTGAAGATTTTTAACGAATACGGGCAGAAGATGTATACGGTTGTAAAACAGAATCCTTATCAGATTGCAGAGGATATCAGCGGTGTCGGTTTTAAGATTGCGGATTCCATAGCTATGCGGGCAGGAATTGGAATGCAGTCAGATTTTCGTGTGCGGGCGGCTGTTCTCTATACACTGAATCAGGCAACAGGACTGGGACACATTTATCTGCCAAAGACCCTTCTGGTAAACTGGACAAAGCAGCTGCTGGCAAAGAGCAGTGAGACTGGAGGACAGGGCAAAGATTCTTATGGATACGAAGAAAATCCTTTTGCAGTAAGCGGGGAAATAGTGGAAACACAGCTGATGAATTTACAGATTGAGGGCAAGGTGATATTCCGGGAACGAGACGGAGAGGTTATCATTTATGCTGCCAATCATTACCACAGGGAACTGGATGCAGCGAGAATCCTGTTAGAGACCAAGTCGAGGGTTAAGATTCCGAAAGATGCACTGGATATGACTATTTCATCCATTGAGAAGACGGAGCAGATTACATTGGATGAACTGCAAAAAGAGGCGATCCGGCAGGCGGCAGAACAAGGCGTGCTTGTGATTACGGGAGGTCCGGGCACGGGTAAGACGACCACGATCAATGCGATCATCAAATATTTTGAACTGGAGGAGCTGGATTTGCTGCTGGCGGCACCTACCGGGCGGGCGGCAAAAAGGATGACGGAGGCGACCGGATATAAAGCACAGACCATACACAGACTTTTGGAATTGAATGGCGGTGTTTCTGGGGAAGATGGAAATGGAGGAGTCCGTTTTGAGAGGAATGCGTCGAACCCATTAGAGGCAGATGTCATTATCATTGATGAGATGTCCATGGTAGATCTTTTTCTGATGCATGCACTTTTGCAGGCAGTTATGCCGGGAACACATCTGATTCTGGTGGGAGATGAAAATCAGCTGCCGTCAGTGGGCGCAGGCAATGTTTTAAAGGATATTATCAGGTCAGGCTGTATTCCTGTGGTGGCATTGAGCAGAATATTCCGGCAGGAGGAAGGCAGCACGATTGTGGAAAATGCCCACAAGATTAATAAAGGTGAACCGATACGGATGGACAATAAAAGCAGGGATTTTTTTTATCTGCCAAGACAGAGTATGAAGGATGTGGCGGAAGAAGTGGGAGTGCTTTTGACTAGAAAACTTCCGGGATACGTAGAATGTCAGGGAAAGGAAATTCAGGTGCTGACACCCATGAGAAACGGGGAGCTGGGGGTCTCCAGTCTCAATGGGGAGCTGCAAAGGGTACTGAATCCTCCGGGGGTAGGGAAAAAGGAAAAAGAATTAAATAACGGGACTGTTTTCCGTGAGGGGGACAAAGTCATGCAGATCCGGAATAATTATAAGCTTGAATGGACTGTTTACAGTGAGAAGGGGCGTTTTAAAGCAGAAGAAGGTGTAGGCGTATTTAATGGTGATATGGGCATGATCAAAGAAGTAGATGATTACAATGAAGAACTGGTGGTTTTATTTGATGATGACAAAGAAGTGAGATATCCCTATAATCTGTTGGATGAACTGGAACTTTCTTACGCGATCACCATACATAAATCACAGGGGAGTGAATATCCGGCTGTGGTGCTGCCGCTGTTTAGCGGCCCGAGGGTGCTGATGAACAGGAATCTGCTCTATACGGCGGTGACCAGGGCGAAACAGTGTGTGGTCATTGTGGGAAACGGACATTTGGTGGAAAGCATGATACAAAACAATGATGAACAAAAGAGATATTCTTCTCTGGATCTCCGGCTGGCAGAGCTGGAGGCGGATGGATTTTAGATAACGGAACTGAGCTTTAAAGCCTGATGACTGAAACTGCACTTATGATAAATGACTGAAAAGGAGTGAAAACGATTAATATATTATTGAATTTATTATATCCGGAAAGGTGTCCTCTCTGCGGCAGAATCAGACCGTATGGGGAAATGGCGGCTTGCAGGGACTGTGTCGGGAAGCTGAAACCGGTGGTGGCACCCGGCTGCATGAAATGCGGAAAAACGATTGAAAATGAATCAGAAGAGTATTGCAGGGATTGCAGGACCGTCCCTAAGAGCTTTAAAAGGGGTTTTCCGGCATTTTTATATGAGGGGGCGATAAAATCCTCACTGTACGATTTTAAATACAAAAATCAGCGGAATTACGCAGAATTTTATGCGGACAGTATTTTGGGGATTTATGGCAGGGAGATAAAAAAGGCAGGAGTAGACGGAATCATTCCGGTACCGGTACATCCGCGTAAAAGAAAAAAACGGGGTTACAATCAGGCAGAGCTGCTGGCGAAAGCTTTGGGAAGGCGGCTGGGAATCAGGGTGTACTCCCATTATCTGGAAAGATGTGAGAATACAAGTCCCCAAAAAGAATTAAATGACAAGGAGAGATTGAAAAATCTAAAAAATGCTTTCAAAATAAGACAAAATGAGATAAAATTAGAGAAAGTGCTTCTGGTGGACGATATTTATACCTCAGGGGCGACGATTGAGGCTTGTACGCGGGTGCTTTTGCCGGCCGGAACGCATACGGTTTATTATACCAGTGTTGCAATAGGCAGAGGGTACTCCGGATAATGATGGAACACAATATTCAATTTATGCGGAATCAGATGCATGATAAAGGAGGATTATAATATGGAAGTAAGGACATGTAAGCAGTGCAAGAGATTATTTAACTATTTGAGCGGACCGCCGATTTGTCCCGGATGTAAGGCAAAGATAGAAAAGAAATTCCAGGAGGTTAAGGAGTATGTCCGCGAAAACCCAAAGGACGGAATAACAGAAGTGGCTAAGGCGAATGAGGTGAGCACGAACCAGATTAAACGCTGGATCAGGGAAGAACGCTTATCTTTTGCAGAAGAGTCCGGTGTGGGAATTGACTGTGAGAGCTGCGGTATCATGATCCGTTCTGGGCGTCTTTGCCAGAAGTGTAAAGACAAACTGGTGGGAAGAGTGGATGAAATGTATGGCAAGAGTGAGTCGATTGTTGCGAAAAAACACAGGGAAGCGGCAAGGATGAGATTTTTAGATCAGTAGAAATATAAAATTTATTGAAAGTTAAGATTTATTCAAATTTGGTATAATGTTTTAAAAAAAGCAGCCGATATATTTATTGAATCTATTTGATTAATGTGTGGCAAATGGATTTAATAAGTCCGGTTTGTGGGTAAAATATTCAGACCGGTAAGAAGGAGGAAGGTGTAACGATGCGAATTGGTGCGTATAATCAGGTTGCTCAGTTATATGGGAATCAGCCTGTAAAGAAGAATTATAACCAAGGTGCAGTTGGCGCTACATCGACAACTGATCAGGTATCCTTTTCCACAGTTGGAAAAGATATGCAGATTGCGAAAGCAGCACTTAGTGCTGTTCCGGATGTAAGAGAAGACAGAGTTAAGGCTTTAAAAGAGAGCATCGCAAACGGTACCTATCAGGTGAGTGCAGAAAGCTTTGCGGATAAGATTTTGGCTGCATATGATGAAAAATCCTTTTAATTCCGAAAGCATTATGCTTTCGGGGTTGAACAGGATATTTGATTGGAATGAAGGAGAATCGGATGGCAAGCTTAATTGAGAATTTAATCACGGCTTTGGAGGAAGAGAGCAGATTATATGAACTGCTTACAAAGGAGTCGATGGAGAAGACACCTGTTATCGTAGCAAATGACCTGGCACGTCTTTCTGAATCGAATACAAAAGAGCAGAAGATTGTGGATGATATAACAGCGGTGTCTCATAGAAGAAATCAGGCGCTAGAAGAAATTGCAACCGTATTAGGCAAGGATGCGAAAACGATTACTGTTTCCGAAGTCATTCAGTTGATGGAGAAACAGCCGGAGTTTCAGCATCCTTTAATTTCTCTTAAAGACAAGATGATAAAACAGGTGGAGGAGTTAAGACGGGTGAGCCTCCACAATCAGGAATTATTGCAAGAAGCTTTGGAGATAACGGAATATTCCATCAATCTGATTCAGTCTATGAGTCAGGCTCCGGAGACAGCAAATTATAGTAAAGGTTCATACAGTGGAGCTACATTGGGAGGGAATAATCCCTCCTTTGATGCGAAACAGTAGATAGTTGACCGTTAAGGAAGGAGAACAGATATATGTCAAGCACAATGGGTAATTTTTATGTCGGTGTTTCGGGATTACAGTCCAGCCAGTATGCATTGAATATAACAGCACATAATATTACCAATGCGGGAACTGCGGGATATTCCAGACAGCAGATCATTCTTACGGATTTATCTTACAGTAATCTGGGAAATACTGCGGTTGGTAAGAATCAGTCAGGTTTGGGAACCAGAATAGGGGATGTAAGGCTGGTCAGGGATCGTTTTCTTGATATCCAGTACCGTAAGGAAAGTGGACGGGAACAATTCTACCAGACAAAATATGACGTGGTGGCAGAGGTACAGCATTTTTTTGGAGAACTTGAGAGCAGTTCGTTCCGTTCTTCCATGGTGAATCTGTGGGAGGCAGCACAGGAATTACAGAAGGAATCTAACAGCATCGTAACAAGAAGTACTTACATTGCAACAGGAGTTACTTTTATAGATCAGGCGAATAAGATTTACAAACAGCTTACCGAATATCAGGAGAATCTGAACAAAGAGATTCAGGGTCAGGTCGACCGGATTAACGAACTGGCGGATATTATTTTTGAATTGAATGAGAAGATTGTTAAGGTTGAAGCAGCTCACATAGAAAGTGCGAATGATTACAGGGATCAGAGAGATGCAGCGTTAGATGAGCTGGGAGGTCTTATTTCCATTAGTTATAGAGAATTGAATGGTCAGGTGGATGTATATGCAGAGCATCGCAGTCTGGTAAGTATGGACAGAGTTTATAAAATGGGTGTCAGAGAAGTCAGTGATACCTGCCAATATTATGTGCCGATATGGGAAGATGATCAGGAGGATGTATTTAATCTGTATGTTATCCCTAATTCGGATTCCATGACGGATATAGGTTCTCTCAAAGGAATCATAATGTCCCGTGGCGACTGGCTTGCTAATTATACAGATATTCCAGTTGCGCCAAAGGCACCGGTAAAACCTGTCCGGGATGATTTTGCAACGGATGCAGAGTATAATCAGGCAACGCTGGATTATCAGACAGAGTATCAGCAGTATCAGGTGGATTATCAGCAGTTTGTTGAAGACCGGAATGATTACAATAGATATTTGGAGCCGTATACCGTAAATAATATCATTGCACAGTTTGACCAGCTGATACACGGTGTTGTGACGAGTATTAATGATATTCTTTGTCCAAATAAAGAGATTACCCTGAATGATGGAAGTACGATCAAGGTTCTGGATGAAGAAAAGGCCGGATACGGTATGGGCGAAAGCAACCGGATTCAGGGAACGGAGATGTTTAACCGTAAGAATACACCTAGATATACGGAGCAGACTGTTACACTGGCAGACGGCACGACGTCAACGGTCATGGTTTATAATGAAGAGAATCCGGATGATTATCTTTCCCTTTATACACTCGGTAACATAGAGGTGAATGATGAACTGACTAAGAATCCAAGTCTGCTTCCTCTTTCCAATCTTCAGGAAGAGGAGCTTCAGACAGTAGCAGACCGGCTGATTGCAGTTTGGACCGACAAATCGGCACGCTTAGGACCAGACAGTCTGGTGGATGTGGATTTTCTCGGATATTTCAAAGATTTTGTCGGAGATTTTGCAAACAAAGGAAAGATGTATAACGGAATTGCAGAATCTGAAAATAAGGCAGCACAGGAGATAGATAACCAGAGACAGATGGTGGTTGGAGTTTCTACTGAAGAAGAACTCAGCCATTTGATCAGATACCAACAGGGATTTAATGCTTCTTCCAGATATTTTACAGTAGTGTCGGAGATGGTGGAACATTTGATCAATAGGTTGGGGTAAAAGGATAGAAAGGAAGTGAAAGAATGCCATCAACATTTTTAGGATTAAATACTGGTCTGTCAGGTCTTAATTATTATCAGACCACACTTAATACAACAGGACATAATATAGCAAATGCAGATGTTTTGGGTTATTCCCGTCAGACGGTGCTTTCCAAAGCGGCACAGGCACTTCGTGTACATAGTTCGTATGGAATGATGGGTACGGGTGTACAGACGACAGGGATTAAGCAGTTGAGAAATGTTTATTACGACACCAAGTATCGTTCGGCAGCTTCCCGGTATAATGAATATAGCGGTGCACAGGAGCAGCTGACCATATTGGAAACCTTTTTAAATGAACAGCTGTCAGAGACTGGATATACCAAATTGTTAGCGAGATTGAACGGTGCAATGCAGGATTTGTTAAGCAGTCCGGCAGATGCGACATACCGGACACAGTTTACACAGGCTACGAAGAATTTTACGGATCTGTTGAATGAAGTGGGAAACAATTATCGGAAAACACAGGAGGATATTAATAACGAGATTACGGTCCATGTGGATACGATTAATTCGATTGCTTCCCAGATATATTCCCTGAATCAGCAGATTATCAATATTGAGACCAGAAAAGGAAACGCAAACGATTTGCGCGATCAAAGGGAATTGCTGGTGGATCAGCTTTCTGAGCTGGTTAATGTCAAAGTGATAGAGACACCGATTATGTACGGAACAGGAAAGGATGCCGTGGAATCAGGGGCATTCCGTTACGAGGTCCGTATCGGAGGTTCCCTGTTAGTAGATGAGATGGAATGCAGACAGCTTACGGTTGTGGCAAGGGAAGAAAAAATAAATCAGAATGATATGGACGGTCTTTATGATGTTTATTGGAAAGGTTTGAAGGATACGGTGGGAGAGAAGCTTAACTTCAACAGCACCAATATGACCGGCCGGATAAAAGGACTGTTAGATATAAGAGATGGTAATAATGCCAATCCATTTTCAGGAACTATTACTGATATGGCAACAAATACCGCTGATGGCTCTACGGCGACAGTCAGGCTGTCAGAAGGCATAGACGTAGACAAATTGAATCTTCCTATGAGCGGGACGATTACACTTAACTGTAAAAAGTATTATTATGAGAGCTGGGAAGCCGTTTATGATGCAGACGGCAAGCTGAATGATTTTACTTTTAAGAATCTTACCGTGGAGGATGAGACGGGCAAGAGAGTACCGGCTGTTTTGGATGCGGCAACGGACAGAGGCAAAGAGGGTATTATGGGAGAACGGATTGACTGTAAGGGTGTCCCATATTATATGACCCAGCTGAATGAGTTTGTCAGAACCCTTTCCAAGCATATGAATGATATCTTTACGGAGGGAGTAGATGCAAACGGAGTGGAAGGCATGGATTATTTCACGGCTCCGGATATTAACGGTGATGATTATGTCTTAACGGATAAAGTGAATCCGCCTGCTGAGGGAGATAGATTTACTTCTACAGGATCTAACTATTACCGTCTGACAGTTATGAACTGGTCTGTGAATCAGGAGATCATGAAAGATCAGTCCAAGCTTGTGGTGTCTTATGAGAAGGATATTGCACAGGGTGATCTGGAAGCAAAAGGAGTGCTGGAAAAAATGCTTGCCGGCTTGAATGACCAGAGTCTTTATTCACAGGGTACGGTGGCACAGTTTTTACAGTCTGTGACAGATTCTTTTGCAGTGGATATTTTAAAATATGATTCTTTTTCTACCAACATGGGAGAGGTAGCTACCGTTATTGATAATCAGAGACTATCTGTGTCCTCTGTTGATACCAATGAAGAGGCGGCAAATCTCGTGATGTATCAGCATGGATATAATTTGTCATGTAAGATAATTTCTGTTATGAATGAGGTTTATGATAAGCTTATCAACCAGACAGGATGATCCGATATAATATATGGAATATAAAGCAGCCAATTGTGCAGAAGAGAGCTGCTTTATGGAATAGTTAAGACTGTCATGGGATGAGACAGTAAAATAAGTGAGGTTAAGGGAGTAACCGGATAGGAGAGAGACGATGAGAATAACAAATCAAATGGTAACGAGCAGTTCCCTTAGAAATATGCAAAAGTCAATGCAGCGTGTCAGCAAACTGAATCAGCAGGTTACAACCCACAAGAAGATATCTGCACCGTCAGAGGATCCTGTTATTGCGATCAGAGCACTTAAGCTGCGGACAACAGTTGATCAGCTTGACCAGTATAAAAGTAAGAATATAAAAGATGCATTATCCTGGCTTGGTACGACACAGGATTCCATTGAGAATGTATATCAGCGTTTACAGGATGTTTATTACTACTGTGAACAGGGAGCTACGGATACATTCCAGACAAAGGACCGTAATACCATTATTAATGAATTATATGCATTAAAGGATGCGATTTACAGGGAAGGTGGCAGTACCTATGCCGGAAGATATCTGTTCTCCGGTTATAAGACGGAGACAAATCTGCTTTTTCAGGATACTGCGGCAAAAGAAGGCTTATCTTATAATATTACAGAGGAGATTTCGCCGAATAAGATCATACCCAAAAGTGTTGTTTTGAACGGAACGGATCCATCACAGTTAGATGATATACTGGATCCTAACAGTGCTACACAATATCAACAGCCGGTTTCGGAAAGTGTGTATCAGTTAAGACTTGCTTATAGCAATTTGGATCATGCGGTAGATAATACGGATCCCGCCAACCCGGTTCTTCCGATTACTATTGAGGTTACGATGGCAGACGGAACGGTACAGCAGATTACGCCGAATATCAAACAGATGGCAGATTCGGCTACTTATTATGAGGTGGCAGACGGAGAGGTTAATTTCATTCCGGAAACAGGGGAACTGATCTTTGGGGATGATATTTACAATACAATCAAGACAGCTTCTAATATTTCGGTTAATTACGATAAATCTGAATTTGAAGTTGGCGATTTAAGACCGGAGATGTATTTTAACTGTACAAGACACAAAACAATGCCGGACGGCACAATTCAGGATACGGATTTTACAGTGGATAAAGCCGGACAGCCAATTCAGTATGAAGTGAATTTTAACCAGTATATTACGGTAAACGCAGAGGGTAAGGATTTTATTTATCATGATATGGGGAATAAGATTGAAGACCTTGCAAATGCTGTTCAGGATGTTTTGGATATTGAGAATACCATCGCCAAGTTAAAAGGCTTGTTAGAGGATCCACAGTACAAGGATGATGAGGATGCTATTGCACAGATTAACAGGATGTTAGAGGGTGCAGATGTAGAGCTGGCATTAAAGCGTGAAAAAATGCAGAAGCTTTTCGGTAATAATATGACAAATTTCCAGAATTTTATGGAGGATGTGAGTGCAGTACAGGCAAAAGTGGGTACTACGTATTCTAAACTGGAATTGATAGAGGTTCGGGTGTCTGAGCAGTTGGCAAACTTTAAAGAGTTAAAATCTTCTAACGAGGATGTGGATACAGAGGAAGCGGCTATTGAGATGTATCAGGCAGAGCTGGTTTACGAAGCATCTCTGGCATCTACGGCCAGTGTTGTGAAGCAAACGCTGCTGGATTATCTGTAGGACAGTAAAAAGGTATTTACCCGAAAGGAGAAAAATAGATGTTAGCAAAAACAAAGTTTTTTGGGGAAGTAGAATTAGATGATGATAAAGTTCTGGAATTTCCCAATGGCATCATCGGATTTGAGGATTATAAAAAATTTGCGATTCTTTATGATGAAGACGATAAAAGTGAGAACAGAATCAGCTGGCTGCAATCTCTGGATGAGCAGGGACTGGCGTTGCCGGTCATTGACCCGCTTGTCATTGCTCCAGAGTATGCACCTGTCATAGAGGATGAGCTTTTAGGACCTCTTGATGATCCGTCAGAGGAGGATCTGCTGTTTTTACTTGCCATGACAATACCGTCTGATATGACTAAGGTAACAGCGAATATGAAGGCACCATTTATTATTAATGCTACGGCCAGAAAAGGTGTGCAGTTAGTCGTGGAAAATGAAGACTATCCGGTGAAATTCAACGTATATGAATCCGTACAGAAAATGAAAGAAAAGGCGGGTGAATAATATGTTGGCTTTATCCAGAAAAGAAAATGAGTCGATTATGATCGGCAATGATATTGAGATTACAATCCTTGAGATAAAAGGAGAGCAGGTGAAGCTTGGTATTACAGCACCTAAGTCTGTTCCAATTTATCGAGAAGAAGTATATACACAGATTAAAGAAGCAAACAAGGAAGCTGCTTCCGATACCGTACAGGAAAGTTTAAAGAAGCTGTTTCAATAGTATATTGCTGTTTGAAAAGAATCAGAGGGTTAAAGACCATGTGTTTTTTTGAATGATTCAGATTGATATTGGTATTTTTGTGCCGGATATGTGAAAAAAAGAGAAATTTATTTGAAAAATATAGCAAAAGGGTATAAAATATTTGTGAAAGGCGTCCGATAAAGCTAATAAAGTATCAGATGTTTTAGTTTCACATGGAGGTGGATGAGATGGCAATTGAAGGAATTAAGTCAAGTGTTATGAATCAGGTAAACAGAATAAGTGAGCCTGTGGTGACGGAGAACAGCGAGAATGTGCAAGTTCGGTCACAGCAGGCTGCACAGGCAAAGGGAAGACCGTCTGGTTACGAGTCAAAGGATGGACAGAGTGACAAAGCGAATGATGACGGACAGAACATTCAGGATGTTTCTCCGGAAAAGGTTAAGCAGGCAATTGAAGAGATTAACAAGAAGATTAGACCGACCCGTACGCAGTGTGAGTTCAAGTTTCATGATAAGACCAACCGGATATGTATCAGAGTGAAGGATTCCGAGACTCAGGAGGTTATTAAGGAAATTCCTCCGGAAAAGATGTTGGATATGGTTGCGAAGACTTTGGAACTTGCAGGTCTTTTAGTAGATGAAAAGATGTAAGGAGGAATAACTATGGCAGGAATTAGAATGACCGGTCTGGTATCGGGATTAGATACAGAAACATTGGTTTCACAATTATCACAGGCTTATCAGACAAAGGTAGATAACGTTAAAAAAGAGCAGACAAAGTTAGAGTGGAAGAAGGAAGCTTGGACTGCTCTGAATACAAAGATTATGGATTTTTATAAGGGAGCATTATCTACATTCAGCAGTGTTTCTACTTATAGAACAAAAGCAGCCACCGGTAATCTGACAGGTGTTAAGATTACGGCAGGCAGTAAGGCAGTAAACGGAAGTCATAGAGTAAAGGTAATCAGTACTGCAACTGCACAGATGTGGACAGGTAAGAAGATTAACGATAAGACCTATACTGCTACATCATATAAAATGGCGACGGATAACACTATGAAGTTATCTGATTTGAAGGATAAGAATGGTAATTCTATTGGAAGCCAGCTGAAGAATGCAGAGTTTAAGGTATCTGCAAATGGTACAGATTATAACGTCAAAGTAAATGTTGGCGATAATGCAACGATTGAAGACGTTGTGAATAATATTAACTCCCAGTTGAATGGTTCCGGCTTAAAAGTAGATTTTGCAGCCGGCAATTTCCGCATGAGTAATGAATCAGCGGTTTCCAGTGAGATTGTGAATGATATTGGAGAGACCGTAACGGTATTCAATGGAGGACATGATGTAAAGGTGACGGCAGCAGATGAAGCAACCGCTGCGATATTCGGTGTTACCACAGAAGGAGACGGTACATTAATTGAGCCGAGATCAAGTGATCCGGATAAGAATCCGGTAACAACAATTGGCGGGGCTACCAGATTCTATGAAGAAGTAGAGAGTGCTGGTTCCAGTGTGACAGGTTCTTCTAAGCTGGTTGATTTAGGGATTGCAGAAGGTACAGAGATTAAGATTAATGGCAATGCTATTACAGTAGATAGAACAACAACTTTAAACAGTCTGGCAACTCAGATGGCGAAGCTTGGAATTGAAGCAAATTATGATGCAGGTCAGGGAAGGTTTTACCTGAATTCTAAGGCAACCGGTTCGGATAATAGTTTTACAGTTGAGGCTGTCAATGCAGACGGTTCAGCATCAGATGCACTTAGTAAGCTTGGTTTAGATCTACAAGTAGGAGATGAAGGGCGTGTTGATGCAGAAAATGCAGTAATTGAATATAACGGAGTCAGATACGAGCAGTCATCCTCTACCTTTAATATCAATGGACTTACTATTGAGGCTACAGAGAAAGGGGATACTCAGACATTTAATGTGGGAACAGACACACAGGCTATTTATGATAAGGTAAAGGAATTTGTAAAATCTTACAATGATCTGATTGAAGAGATGAACACCTTATACAATGCGAAGCGTGTGAAAGATTATGAGCCTTTGACAGATGATGAGAAGGCTGCAATGAACGAGAAAGATATTGAGAAATGGGAAGGTGTGATTAAGGCTTCTCTGTTAAGAAGGGATGATACAATCAGTTCACTTTTATCCAGTATGCGTTCTACATTGAATAAACAGGTATCTGTTACTTTGTCAGATGGCACTACCAAGAATTATTCACTGGCTTCCTTTGGTATTAATACCAGTGTTTATACCGAGAGAGGTAAGCTTCATATTTATGGCGATAAAGATGATTCTGACTTTGCGGATTTTGAAGACAGCTTGATGGCTGCAATCAATGCCAATCCGGAAGCAGTAGAAAAGACGTTATCTACATTGGGTTCAGAGATTTATAAGAATCTTCAAAAAGCCATGAGCGGCGACAGAGAGTTGAGCAGTGCTTTAACATTCTATAATGACAAGCAGCTCGACAAAGAGATTAAGGAATATAAAGACAGAGTCAGCACATTACAGGATAAGATGCTGGCAGAGCAGGATAAATATTATAAACAGTTTTCCGCAATGGAGACAGCTTTAGCGAAGCTTCAGTCTCAGCAGACATATATATCTCAGTTGTTTGGAGGTTGATGAAGCATCAGTCGATATATTACTTATTATGAGGTGAAGACATGGCATATAATCCAATGGCAGCATACGGTACGAATAAAGTAACAACGGCAACGCCAGCAGAGCTTACATTGATGCTTTACGAGGGTGCGATAAAGTTTTGTAATATTGCAAAGGCAGCAATGGAAAAGGGAGATATAGAGAAAGCAAATATTAACATACAAAAGGCCAGAAATATCATCGTGGAGCTTCAGACAACGCTTAATTTTGATTATCCGGTTGCAAAAGATTTTGATGTTATCTATACATTTATATTTGATCGAATGATTGCAGCCAATGTATCAAAGGATCCGGCAGTTGTAGAGGAGATTTTGGTACAGTTGAGAGAATTGAGGGATGTCTGGCGGCAGGTTATGAAGACTGCAAGGGTTTAGTGTGTTTGAACATTCATAATCAGCCAGGTGATTTACCAGATGCTAATGTGCCAGTATGCTAAGGCATAAAACAGGATTCCGGGAGAATGAGGTAAGCAAATGGATCAAAATTATGTTCAGGTTCTGATTGATACCATAACTAAAAAAGAGGAAACACTGCGTAAGATTCTTGAGATTACAAAACAGCAGGAAGTAATCAGTAAACAGGATACCTATGCATCGGAAGATATGGAGAAAACCTTGAATGAAAAAGAAATCCAGATTTCAAGGCTGAATTATCTGGATGAGGGTTTTCAGTCAGTTTATGAACGAGTAAGTTCCGAAATTCGGAATCATATAGATGTTTATAAGCAGGATGTTCTGGTGTTGCAGGATAAGATACGAATCTGCACAGAGATAGGAAATGAGATTATGGTATTAGAAGAAAGGAATCGTAACCGTTTTAATACTTTGTTCTCTAAAGCACATACGGATTATTCCACTGTTAAAAGTAAAGCAAGTGTAGCGCAGAATTATTTTAAGACAATGAATAATTCAAAAGTTATGGATGCGTATTTTGTGGATAAAAAGCAGTGAGACGCTATATCTTGTCAGGCTTCTATATTTAAATAATTTTACTCAAAATATACTTGAAAAAGTTCACCGGAAATGTTAAATTATTAAAAACGTATCCGATATATATATTGTAAGTATCAAGACAACTGAATAAAGAATTATGTGGTAATAACTTCCTATTGGAAGATATTATAAAAACTATTTACGGCGGGGTAACCTGCTAGTATATGTCGCAGGGAAGCGACATTAAATTCAAGGAGGAATTTATTATGGTAGTACAACACAACATGCAAGCAGTAAACACTAACAGAATGTTAGGACAGAACGTGAAGGCTGTAGCTAAGTCAACTGAGAAATTATCTTCTGGATATGCAGTAAACCGTGCAGCAGATGATGCAGCAGGACTTTCTATTTCAGAGAAGATGAGAAATCAGATCCGTGGTTTGAATCAGGCTGTTAAGAATGCTGAGGATGGTATTTCATTAATCCAGACAGCAGAAGGTAACATGAACGAGATTCACTCTATCCTTCAGAGAATGGGTGAGTTAGCAATCAAGGCTCGTAATGATGTTAACGCTTCAGAAGATCGTCAGACAATCCAGGATGAGATTACACAGTTGAAGCAGGAAATCTGCTCTATCACTACAAAGGCTGAGTTCAACGGAACTAAGTTATTGAATGGTACAATGAGCAGTGGTAAGAATCTTCAGGTTGGTGCTAATCAGGGTGAATTGCTGAAGATTAAGATCAGCGGAACTTCATTAGCGAAGTTAGGTCTTACAACAACATCTGTTTCTACAGCAGCAGCAGCATCAGCAGCAATCAAGCAGATTCAGTCAGCAATCAAGAATGTATCTGCACAGCGTTCATTACTTGGTGCTATCCAGAACAGGCTGGAGTATACCATCAACAACTTAGAGAACTACTCTGAGAACTTAACATCTGCTGAATCTAACATTAGAGACACAGATATGGCTACAGAGATGGTTAACTACAGTAAGAATAATATCTTACAGCAGGCTGCACAGTCTATGCTTGCACAAGCTAACCAGTCTAACCAAAGTGTATTATCATTACTTCAGTAATTTCATAATTATTGACAATAGAAGCCGGTCTTTGACCGGCTTTTGTTGTATTTAAATATAAATTCTTGTTTATATTGCTAAAGGGACGCTTTCAACATGAGGGGTTGGTGGGGCTCGCTGTGGAGATATTACAGGATTCACGTTCCGTCCCCGCTTTCGCTCCATCTCATGCGTAACGGTACATAAGCTGCCAGCCCGCATTTTATGCGGACTGCCAGCTAAGTACCGACGGATGAGATAGTCCTACACTTAGAATCCTATGATATCTCCACAGCTTAGACTTTTCAAAAGCTCATGTTGAAAGCTGTTTTTTGGT
>JAIDOW010000012.1 GCA_029063085.1 Lachnospiraceae bacterium | reverse complement strand
GGGTGAAATCACTGCCGGCTGCTTAGCTGGCGGATTGTCTCATTTTAATTTGTGCTAAATCTTGACATAGGACCATATTTATCAATAGCCAGCAAAACAGAAATAACCAGTCGGGAAAATTCAAATACATCTTATGTTCTTATTTATCCAGTTCATTAAGCAATTCCTTGTTGGCTTGTTCCATTCAAATACATCTTATGTTCTTATTTATCAGTGCTTTTTTTATTACAAAAATTTAGAAATGGGGGATTCAAATACATCTTATGTTCTTATTTATCATGGCGGTCAGTCGTTCTTTGATATCCTGCCGGAATTCAAATACATCTTATGTTCTTATTTATCGAGACCTCATCGGTTTGACCGACTTAGAGAGAGGAAATTCAAATACATCTTATGTTCTTATTTATCAAAGATATGGAACCAGAAAGATTGCAAGCTCACATATTCAAATACATCTTATGTTCTTATTTATCGGAGATTTTCTTGTGACAGAGGCAGGGGCAAACGGATTCAAATACATCTTATGTTCTTATTTATCGCAGACCTTTATGATCTGGCACCGGTAGGAAACTAATTCAAATACATCTTATGTTCTTATTTATCTTATGCAGGAACTGAGGAAGATGAAGGGATGGTGATTCAAATACATCTTATGTTCTTATTTATCATTTATTCTGCGTTCTATCCAGTCGATTAAAGTCTTATTCAAATACATCTTATGTTCTTATTTATCCCGAATCTAACTAATTTTTCTTTTATCATATTATATATTCAAATACATCTTATGTTCTTATTTATCTAAAATTATCCTATCAAACTACTAAGGAGAGGAATAATTCAAATACATCTTATGTTCTTATTTATCGTTCTTCCTTTTTCCTTATACTGAATAATATCTTCAATTCAAATACATCTTATGTTCTTATTTATCCAGAGTGTAACAAGAAATTAATGAGGAAGTAGTTATATTCAAATACATCTTATGTTCTTATTTATCAGCAAAGGAGATGATATAAAATGGCGAAGATTAAATTCAAATACATCTTATGTTCTTATTTATCGAGGTTGAAGTAGTTGGCTATCTTGAATATTTAAAATTCAAATACATCTTATGTTCTTATTTATCTAGGTGAATTGATTGGATTAAAGTGGTCTGATATATTCAAATACATCTTATGTTCTTATTTATCTCCATTACTTTTAGCAAAGGCTTATTATAAAAGAAATTCAAATACATCTTATGTTCTTATTTATCCAATGCTTATGATACAACGGCAATTGTGGAACGAATTCAAATACATCTTATGTTCTTATTTATCCAGAAGAGAAGAGTAAAAAGAATTTTGCAAATGACAATTCAAATACATCTTATGTTCTTATTTATCCAACGTATATGCTTATCTCGCATATTCATTATATGCACATTTTTACCATAATACAAGACTTTCCAATCTTTTTTACCAGGCATCTCCCCTTTTTTCATTTTACAGCTCCAATCCTCACATTTGCTAAAGATTTTAGCTTTTTTTCATTTCACGGCTGGTAATTACAAAATCAAACTTTCTCCATTTTCTTGATTCTTATTTCCTAACACTTCCTCTCCAAACACATTATCATTCATCAATTTTATAATACATATAAAATCCTCCTCTTCATGAATAACTGCTCGCAAATCTGTTTTTAGTTGAATTAATTTTGATGGCGACATATCACCCCGAAAAACGGAATTCTGATAATGGGATAAATATTTCTTACATATTTTAAATACCTTCTGTACCCGCTTTTCATTCACATCATAAAACACAAATGCATAGTTATAATTCAGCTTCTTTTTTGTTGCCATCATACTCCTCCTTTTAAAGAAAAAGGAACAAATTCCTTGTCTTCTAAAATATACTTAATCAATTTATAACAATCTAATTTCATTGCTGTCCGATATGTAACCTTTCTTTTTAATGTCGGATGCTGATATACCGATTCTAATCTCCCTTCAAATGCTTCAATAAAAATTTTCCTTCCCTCTTCATTCAAAAGACAATAATTCATTTTTTTATCAAAATGTTTGAGAACCTGAAGTTTTCGATTATTTACCAAATCAAAAATCGTCCGATACACTATGACTGGTTTAAATACCTCACTCATATCAAGGCTTAGAGAAAACCTGCCCTCCGACGGCTCATGAAGATAACTGATTCGTTGATCTAAATGTGTCTGATAAATAGCAGAAATTGTTTTCCCATATAACAGTGTATTTCCAAAAGATACCATGGCGTTCATAGGATTATCAGGCGGTCTCCTGACCCTCTTGTTCATAATGAAATCTTCCGGCAAAAAATACTTAAAATCTTCATAAAACCTGCTCCACACTTCACCTTCTAAAGTCATTAAAGATTTAATGTTTTCTACTTCTTGTACTTTGAGATAAAACTCTTTCCTAATCCAGTCCAAAGTATTTTTTACTTCTTTCTTATCATGCTTATAATAATGATACAATACCTCATAGATATTCTCACCAATTCCCTTGACAATAGCTTTAGCAATCACAAGGCGGTTATTTTGAAATGCCTCTACCTGTTTTACTAACAGTTTTCCACTCATATACTGATCTCTTGGATAAAATGTACCACTATACCCTTCGTAATAATTAAAAAAATGTACCACTACATGATTTTTTGACAGAAAATCCAATAACTTTGTATTGAAAGATACTTCGTTTAAGCAATATATTTCTCTTGTATTTTCAATTGGAATATAAATATTTTTTCCATCTTTGCGAAAACAAAGAGAATTATCTTTTCTTGTTAATTCTCCCATTGATGTAATATATCTTGTACTTCCCATATTCAGCCCTTCTCTCTATATATAGCAATATTCATAATATGCACATTTTTTACATTGCGCTTTATTTAAAACATCCGGTATATTCGGTTGTTCCAATAAACCTTCTATCTCTTTTATGTATTTTTGAAGTTCCTCTTCTATTTCTTCTGTCAATTCAAAATACATGACTTTCTTATTCGTTTTTTCTTTTTCTACAAATTCCAGTTTCCCCTTTCTGATAATTCCTTTATTTTTTAATACCTTTAGGTAAAATAATAGCTGCCATTTTGCTGCTTCTACATCTGCATCCGATTTCTTCATTTCGGTAAGATATTCATCAGTCAATTTGTCCAACCGTATATTATCCAATGCAATTTCTGTATTGTTTTTTTCATCCTTTTCTTCATGTAATGCCTTTCCTATTTTTACCTGTTCACTATTATCCTCCAAGTTCATACGATTTCCATGAAGATAACACTGACGTTTACAGTGAAAATAGTAATTTATTAATGTTCCGTTTACCCGCATTTTCTTCCCCCTTCCTAAATAAAATCCACATACTCTCCCAACTGACCCTGCAACATTTTTCGGTTAAGCCTTCCGTTCTCAAAATATTTCTCTCCATCTGCAATATAAAATAACTCGCCAATCTGATCATTGTAACTGACTTCTATATTTTGATGAATTTGATAAATAAAACAATTCATTTTTGCCATTACAGCAGATAGCTTAATTTTTCTCTCTGCATAACCCATTGTTGTATTCTGCAAAAGCCCTTTATATTCCTCCCATAAATCATTTCCATCTAACACCTCTCCGCTTGTCTCATCAAAAATTTTTCTTCCAAGATAAACAGACATATTAAGCCTACTTTCATCTATCAACTGCATATGTTTTTTTACTTGATGAAAATCCAATTTCCCTACTTGCTCTTCAAAAAAATCCTTCTCCATTAAATTACCATGATTCTTTTTCCATATCCCCAATATCTTTTCATAATAAGATTCAAAATCTTTATTTTCAAGCATATCCCAAATTTCCGGCTGTGTTATCAAAAATTCTCTTTCAGAGCGTATATCATTTGCGTAAACCTTTCCTGGTGTATCCAGGCGAAAGAAAAACACAACTCCCTTTCTGTTTTCACTATAAGATCGGTTAATCCTGCCTAAAAACTGTTCTTCACTATCCATTTTGGCAATATTCTTATATCCAATATCCATGTCAATATCTACTCCTGCTTCCACAACTTGTGTGGACACTAATATAACCGATACATTTTCTTTCCTAATCTCTCCAATGATTTTTTTCCTTTCAAAAATGCTGTCATCACCTGTCATACAAAATATTTTCTCTTCTATTTCTTTATCACTTTTTAGCATATGATAAAATTCCTCTGCATGAGTCTTCGTGATGAATTCTACGAGAATTTTTTTACAATTTCCACAATTGTTCTTAATATGCCAATATAATTGTTCTATGCCCTCTACTTCTTGTAATAGTTCTCCCCGTATCTCCACTCTCTTCTTAAAGCAAGGGTGACAGAAATATTTATCTCTGTCCTGAATTAAATATCCGGTATATTCTGACTTTTCTTTCAAAATTTCTAAATTGGGCAGTGTAGCAGACATGATGATAATTTTCATATGCATAAATTTTGCTAGTTCTGTTAAAAATACAATTATTTCACCCCAAATAGAATTTTTATAACTTTGAATTTCATCTAATACAACAATACTTCCTGCTAACTGATGAAAGGCAAAGGCTGACTCTTTACTGTCTCCAAAGACCACATCAAAAAAGCTCACATGTGTAGTTAAAATCATTGGATAATTTAAAAACTGCCTATTTAACAAAGCCTTTTCATAGTAACCGTTTGTTTCCTTCATTTCCTCTTTTCTTCTGCTTTCTTGCACACACTTAATTGGAGTAACAGAATTAATGACTGCAATATTACTCAAAATTTCAGGATTGTTCTTGAAAATACCCTGTAAAATTTCTTGATTTTGCTCCACAAGAGTATTAAAAGGATACACGTAATATATTTTTTTCAATTTCTTGTCCGACATTGCCAATTGCAAACTTAGATTAATAGAAATATTGCTCTTCCCACTTCCTGTAGGCGCCTCTAAATAAAAAATATTTTTATCCATTTGCTTTAATAATTGTTTTTCTGCATCTAAAAAAATCTCATTCCTTAAAACATTGATCTGCTTTTCTTGTTTTAATTGTACCAAATCCATTGGGTAAATATCTGATTCATATTTCCGAACCGCCTTATTAACCTTTGTATTTTGATGTATTTGGAAAAAATCCGAAACAGAATCTATTTCCCCTAATTTTTCTATGTTTACTCCCGACATAAATCCCGACGTAGCATAATAATCAGCTACTACCAACATGGAATAGGTAAGTTTTTCATAAAAATATAACCAGATGCCTTGTTCCTTTGTCTGCATCTGTTCTATATCATTCAACAAATCAGAAAATTTCTTTATATCACGCTGCTTTAATTCAAAGGTTTCCACACAAATATTGCTATACTCTTTCTGAAGGATTTCTATAATTCCCTTATGATTCCCTTCTATCAAACCATATATAAAATCTTTTAAAGAAATAAGTCCGCTATGGTGTCTGGCAATTGCATATGCATTACATAACAATGGAATACACAATCGCTTACCTAATTCTCCACCCAGCTTTTTAATTCTTTTATAATAATAATCCATATAGATGACAGCAGATAATGCAGAATGACCATTCCCTGCCGATGAATATGCAGCATTCTTTTTGACATCTTTCCTTCCCAGCACATTCCTTTGAAAATTCGGGTTAAGCTTTCCCAAATCATGAAAGGTGACAACATTAAACCACATTCCTTGCATTAAGTCTTCTGCTTCTTTCCCACTTATCCCCAAATAGATATTCATAAAACCCTGAATAAGATCTTTCATATTTTTATGATCAAAAATCTGTTGAAAATATTGCTGGCAAAGAGCAGTATGTTCCTCTAAAGTTTCCCAATTTTCATCTACATTCTCTGTCGTATTTGTACGATTGTTATGTGCATAGTACAAATCAGTTTTTTTTAAAATTTCATTAACACAAATAAAATTTAATTTCATAAAAATACCTTTCTTACATTTCCCTTCCAAATACACAAATAGAGAGCCAGAGAGATTCCCGGCTCCCTATTACTGGCAGAATTCTAATAGTAATATATTGTAATCAAATTTTTGAATACATTAATAAAACATAATGTTTTTCTGATCAATACAATATACTTTTTGGTTCTCCCAAGAAACAACAGCATCCGTATAAATAAAACTTTGTAAAATATAATTGTTGGTCCATCCGTCCAGTTGCTCGGGCAATTCTTCCTCATACTTAAAGGTCATCTCTTCGTCTTCCCAAAAATCACTACTGGTCTGCAATACCCCTTTTTCTCTTGGAAACAAAGAAGCAATTTTGCCTTTTCCACACTTTACTTCATCTGCTTTTTTCACACAAACATTTGAAATATCAGCAAAATGATCATTTTTTCCAAGATAAGGAATGTATACACATTTCTTTTCTTGTAATGCATCACATAACTTTATTGCCTCTTCACAATCAAGCAACACATAGACATCCCAAGAAGGTTCTTCCAGCCATTGTTCTTTAACAATTAGATTTCCTCCCTGCTCTCCCGACGCATACCCAACTGAATTGTTAAACACTTGGATTTTTTTACGGATAAATCCTTTTTCTGCACCAGGTATTATTGACATATGAATCTTCTTCAGTTTTTCATAAAATTCAGGAAATCCTTCTTTCAATTGTTTCGATCTCCCTGTCTGATTAAATTTTTGTGTATGTCCTCCGTATCCGAGGATTGCACCAAAAATACCAAGCAGTGCAACTTTATGGATATTTCCGTACGTAAAATAAACATATGAATTAACTTCCGGTTTTTTAAAGAATGCCGTTTTTCCACTTAATTTAAAACATACAGCTTCCATAAACTATACCTCTTTTTGTGTTAAAATATTAAATATCCTTGCTCCCTCTATATCCTGCTTTAATATGGTAGTATTCGTATTATAATATATATCTACAGCCAACACTTTTTTGCCCAATTCTTTTATCAAATCACCACAGGTTACGGAAATCACATTTTTTTCCTCTTCTTTTTGGAATCTAACATAGGATGTCAGATTTGGCAGATATACATCTGGCTCAGTCTCTACAAACAAGGCAAATTCATTTTCACATCCTTCTTTTGCATTTGTTGCGAAAGAAGTCGCACACACCAAAGAAGTACGTTTAAAATTATTATAATCATCCTCCGTATATCCTTCTGTTACACCTAACTCTATTAATTCTTTATATGCCCGTGGATTGATAACAAAGGGATACATATAGTGAGCCTCATCACTGACGATTTTTGTACCTAAAGAAGTCGCCCCCTTAAAATCTCTATTTGTAGCACCTTCATCATCACTGACAACATTAGCGCTCGAAGAGGAATTCTTCTCTTTTTTTCTCTCTTGCGACGGATTCCGAAAAGGAGATAAAATCTGTTGTTCCTGCGGCTCTGTTTGTTCATAGACATTAAATCCCTGACCAATCTGAACTGCACCTGTTATAGCAATATTATTTTTTTTCGATTCTGCATAAGTTGCACCAAAGTTTTTCACATCCACCGCTGTCATTAGATTGGTTAAAAGCTTTTTTTTATCTTTTCTGTCTGCTTGAGCTGCTTTTCCAAAAAGCAAATCATATCTCTCCTCTAACGACCGTGGTATAAGTAAAACTTCTTCTTTATTATTTTCAAATCTCATTGATTTAATATACAATACGTTCTTTCCTTCATTCTCCCACATTTTTTTCATCGGATATTTCAATGCCTTATCGCTTCCAAATGTTCTTCCATCAGAAATTGTCTTCGGGTATCCTGAAAAATCTGCATTCCAATTCGCCATAACAGACGAAATTCCAATCACTCCGTATACTCGTTTATTCATCGTCTTATTATTCATCTTCCTGTTCCTCCTTCTCTTTCCCTTCCAATAACAGGTTATCGATTACGAATCCTGCACTAATCATATCCTGCAATACCGATTCCTGGGGTTCATATCCCTCTATCATCCCATACAATCTGCTTACCCGTTTTGCTCCTACAAAAATTGCATAATTATACTTTTTAAAGTATTTTCCCACTAAATCCTTTAACTTCTTATCTGTACCCGCATTTAAGAATGGATTAATCATTGATTGTTTCTTTTTGCCCGTTTTGTTTAAATAGACAAAATATCTCGCCAATTGACCAACTGCAAAATAATACTCCTTATCACTCTCCAATCCTACATACTCCTCCGAGCATAATTTTGCTTTTAGATTTTCTCTTAACTCTACAGAAAAATCTGCCATATCTTCTCCTCCTTCTGTAAAATACTGCATTAATGATAATCTCAAATTCAGCTGTTTTGCTGCTTTTACCATATATTCATTTGAAATAGAACTTTTAATTAGTTCCCTTGAAATCTGATCCAACAATCCTTTCATTCCTGCCGCATTTCCCAAATGCAACCAGCCAAAAAGCTTTCTTCTGGATAACAACAGCATTCTCTTTACTGCCTCTTCACCAGTTTTAATTTCTGCCTCCTCTGAAAAGTAATGTTTAACCAACAATTTTGAAAAGAAAATATCATTGATGAGTTCTTCTATTTCCTTATATGTTGTACATGTTTTTCCAAATTCATATTCCGGATTCTTTTCATCTTCTATCCTCAGCTTATTTTCATAAAAAAAAGACTTTTTTAAATGATTATCAAAAAACGGAACTACATCCTGATCACGTATCTCAACTTCTTTTCCCTTCTGTAGCCTTATATAAAAACCGGTTACTGAATCTGGTGGATATTCATCATCTGTGAAAGCAGTAATATTTTTCTTCTCCATATCTACATAGACATTATATTTTCCTGCCATTGCAAAATTCATTAAATAGTCAAAAAATTGCTTTCGCAATACCGCATCATCCCGATTCAGTAAATGCGATGGAACAACTTTTCTTGTTTTAACAGATAAAAACGGTTTTTTGCTGTTCATATTCATATTATTGACTGGCAGCCCTAATATTTCATCGTTTACAATAATATTATAAACATTACTATTATAAATATTGGAGACAAAATAGCGATTCCCCTCCCTTTGATATTCTTCTTTTTCAGCCTCAAAAAAAATTTTCAAATAATCTTCTTTACTTTTCTTACTCATATCAATATTTAAGCCCAGCTTATCCATATCAAAAATATGTTCCAGAATCCATTCTTTATTTTTTTGAAGAACTTTTATATCTATCTGTCCAATTTCTGCCTCTAGTTTTTGGTAAGTTGATAACTGTTTTCCCTTCCCCCACTTTTTTTCAGGGTGCTCCAAAACATCATAATATTCAGTTATAATTTCCGATGTTAATCCCCCATTTAAAATATTCTTTTTCTTGATATAAAAAGAAAGATAATTATTGGAGTGAATGATTTTATTAGACAAATATTTCTGCATAACTATCAGATTGCTGTAATAATCATAGTAACAAAACTCATTAAAGTGTACTGCACTTTTATTGATTTTCCCTGTTTTCTTATCTAATTTGAAATCTGTTGCTGATATGACTTCTCCATTTTTCCCAACAAGGATATAACTTCCGTCTTTCGGAATATAATGATCCAGAATACGGCGTTCCCTTTCTTCCTCCGTATAGCTTCCAAATACTTCCAGACACTCACCTAACATATTCTCACCCCCTTACAACCATCGGTAATTACACATCCCGTATCCCCGACTGTTCATCTCTCCCAAAGCGGTACCGATAGCCAATTGTGCTAAATTCTGTGCCCATTCATTTTCTGCCACATGAAGACGAAGTTTATCTCCTAACAAATGAATATTTTTATACTCCAAAGACACTGGACTTTTATTTAAAAATTCTATCCCTGTAAACAATTCGAAGTCTTCCGGTGGTTTTACTCCATAAAACTGCTGCCATTTCTTCAATAGATTAATCTTTAATCTCCTTTCATACTGTTCGATTGATAACGTATCTTTCCAATATCCTTTTTCACATTTCATCACAACCGGAGTCAATGTAAACAATAACTCGATATGTTTTTGCGGAATAATTCTTAGTTCTGCCGTAATCGCTTTTACCGTTTCTGTATGACCATTCACCACTTGCTTTGCAAAGTATTTTGCAAGTTCCAAATCAACGGTACGAATCGTCAATGTATAAATTCTATCCTTTTTATATATCTTGTCCGATTCCACCGGATAAAGTGAATCAAAGCAATACATTTTATATTTGTTCTCATTATGCAGCCTTGCAAACCGCTCATCTTTTACCAATTCCTGATCTATAAATGCGGCCATCTCTGCCTGTACCTTAGCTGCTGGAATATTTTTCAGAACATACATCCGAATCCTGATCTGCATAACCTTTACCTTATTTGTTTCCATAAATTAATTGTTGAATTAAGAATCTATTCAACCTTTCCTCCTTTCCTGTATATTTTACGAAAAATCATTTTGCTTTTTCTAATCGTACATCCGACACCTCCTTATCACACATAATATTTATGTAAATATATATGAAAAAGTGAATTCCTATTTGCAGAACCCCTTTTCTCATTCATACATCTCCCTCTCCATCCTAATCTGTTCCCGCATCCGCTCCACCACATTTTCCGGTCCCACGATTCTTGCCCCGCCTCCCAGTGCAAAAATCCAGCCTAAAAACTGCTCACTTACTGCCACATCCACCACCACAATGAAATGCTCGTCATCAGATTTTCGCATAGTCACATCTTTGCCGAACCGGTCAATCACAACCCCGGCAAAACGATTTTCAAACGCAATCTTCACCCGTTCCTCTTTGCCGTCAAACATTCCAAAATGCTTTTTTGTATAAATTGCCATATCATATTCCCTGAAATGCTGCCGCCCCTCTCTTTTATCCGTGGTCAAATTCAGATTCAGCATCTTATCGACCCTGTAATGTTTCATAATACCTGCCAGACTGTCATAACCGATCAGATAGTAATTCTCGTCATCCCACAAAAGCCCCCACGGACTAATACAGAAATCTTCCCCATTATGGTGGAATGCCATATTCTTATTTACATCCCAATTAAAGTATTTAAATTTAATTTTCACATTAGATCCAATCGCCTCATGAATCATATCTACATTGTAATAAATATTCTCATTTATCGTCTTAATTCTGCCTGATACAAATACCTGGCGCTGTAATTTCTTTGCATCATATCGGCTTAAAAAGCCTTCCAACTTCTTAATCAGCTTTTTAGATTTTTTCTCTGTAATAAATTTGGATGACTGTACTGCATCCACTAAAAGCTTTAGTTCTGCCAGTTCAAATTCCCTCGCCCCGACATGATAATGATATGTCTTATTTCTCTTTTCCCCGATAATATCGATTCCGTACAAGCGAAGTGCTTCTATATCTGTATAAATACTTTTTCTTTCTGCGCTTATACCGTACCTTTGTAATTCTGTTAGAATCTGTTTCATAGTCAGACTATGCTCATCATCAGTCTGTTTCAGCATAATCTGCATCAAACGCATCAACTTAAGTTTCTGATTCGATTCTTTTGCCATAAGTAATCTCCTAAACAATACAGTTCCCTGTCATACCATACATATCGCTCATAATCTGCTCTCAAAGTAATTTTTTCATTAAGTAATTGATTTTCCCCATGATATTACAGTCAAATACTCGGTTGCAGAACAACAGATATGATCTAGTTTCTCTTTCGCAAGTCCTACCAAAGAGACAGGTATCCACTCCCGTTTGCTCCGACTAGTGACATTATATCATGCCTTTATACATATTTAAACGATTAATGCCTTTTTTCTTTTAATTTTAATTTAAATATTATTGTTTTTTATTAAAATTCTAAATCATATATTGTCCCATAAAAAGGATTCTGTAATTTTCATTTCTTCTTATCATCCCTTGTATTTTCAATATATTCGGATAGGCAAAACCTTTGTTCTAAAAATAAATATGCCTTTTTATCCTCAAAATCAGACAAATCGGCAGCACTCAAATTTTCCAAAAAAATAACAGGAAAGCATCTGTTTTTTATCCAGAAAACTTTCCTGCTACTGTTTTATTCTAAAATCAATTTCACAAACTATGCTGCTGTTCCTATTCCTCTTGCTCAGATAATGTAATCCTTGTGTTTTCAAACACATTGTACTAGAAGTTATCTCTTTTCTTCATATGCATATCCAAAATTAATAGGTGGTGCGGTTACAGAAATATATACAAATTCTGTACTGCCATCATTTAATAATCCATGAACATCTTTATCTGCGAACCGCACTACATCACCAGCCTTAAATTCTTTTACCTGATCATCTGCTAACAAAAGTTTCCCACTCCCTTGCGTAGCATACCAAATTTGTTCTGACTCATCATGTGTATGCCTTGGTTGACTTGCTCCAATTTCTAGATGTACCTCTGTTATTGTTACTCTTGTACTTGTAGAATTTTCTGGATTCAACAACTGCCTTGATACCACTCCCGGATTCGCCAATTCTTGAATATTATTTTTATTTATAAATTCCATGTTTTTATCTCCTCTTCCAATTAGATAATAACTTATTATCACAACAACATTAACAGTGTACCACATCACCCAAGATAATTCTATAATTTTCCACCATATACACTGACGCACATTGTACACAAGGAAATTTATTCCTATAAAATACCCGCAAGAACGAATAACCTACCCTGTGACTCTATCGTTCACCCTGTTTGAAACAGGATCTTTCAGATTATTCCTCTGTAATCAGCTTGACCGGCTCCATTTTCCGAATCTTTAAAGAAGCAATACTCTCTGCCAGAATTGCTGCTACAGTAATCCCCAGCACGGTCAGAAGATCAAATAAAGGATTCATATACATATTTCCCTGTTTAATTCCGCAAAATGCCAGACACAATGTCACAATGGAATCTGCCATCAGATGTGCCGCCGCTGTTCCTGCTGCTGCTCCCAAAGCAATGACTGGAACATCGGCCATTATTGTGGAAAACATCAGCTGTCCGGTGGTAAAACCCAGTGCCTTATGAATTCCATATGTTCTTCTTTCTCTTAACAGTCTGGTCTTCACCAGTAAAAGAACTACCAGAACGATAACAAAAATCGTAATACTGACAAACACAATACAAAGCATCTTAATTCCCAAAGAAACCGGAGTTAAAATTGTCTCTACTGACTTTTTACCATCAGAAAATTCGACATCCGGATAAGCCCTTAAATATTTTTCGATATCTTCATAAGTATACCCCTCTTTTGTATATACATAAATACCACTAGGTTCCACCTTACCATTCATCCGGTCAGCTCCGTCAAAATTCATCATGGTTTTTAACCCCATATTATTGATTTTCTGGTCGATTCCGCATACAATGTATTCCTTTCTTTCACCTTCTCCTTTTACATATACCACATCTCCAACACCTGCTCCAACTTTTTTACTGATCATAGTTGTTAATACAATTTCATTCTCATACTGCGGCAGGCGGCCCTCTACAACAATCTCATTTTCCAATTGATCCGGTTCGCTCCAGATATCACAGGTCTGGCTCGTCTCCTTGTCACCATGGCTGATGGTTATATTAACATTTGTTGCATATAATATTTTTTCAATCTCGGGATATTTTATCAGCTCTTCTCCAATCCGTTCCAGGTCTGTTCCATTTGCATTTGCAACACCCGCATCAATTCCAGTAAGCTTCAGTAACGTAGTAGTGTCCAAAACAAAATTTTGCAGCATGCCGAAACTGACAGCCGTGGTAAATCCCATCACTGCAACGATCATACACACAGTGGCACTTTTTCCCTTTGCATACAGGATACTTTTTATTCCCAGTACCGTAGTGACAGGAAGATGTGATCTTTCCAGAGGCAGCGGATTTTTACGGAAGCTATGGGTGGCAAAACCACCTCTTAGTGCCTGCAATACGCTGATTTTCCCATAAGGTCTGCTGGCAGACAAAGATACCAGAAATACCATTATGGATATCACAGCAGCTGCCAGTGATGCTGCCTGCCAGTCAAAGGGCTGGTTCCAGGAAAGCCCGATAATACTGCTTTGTATATTTCCAATCGGTACGGTAAGTACCCCTCCCGCTGTAAGTCCGATCAAAATGCCAAACAATGCCACCTCCATCATTTCCAGAACACCCGCCCATTTCAGTTGTTTTCCTGTATAGCCGGATGCCTGCAAAATACCGATATTTTTCATGTTTTCTTCCACAAACTGACGGATACTGAATTGTACGATAATAAGGGCAATCAGTATCAGAAGCAGGGAAAAAACAAGGATGATTCCCATTACGATACTTGAAAGCATCATACCGCCTCCCCGCATTGCCCCCCAGGAGGTTGCCGCAATCCCCTTCTTCAAGGAACCTTCATTAAAACGTGCCGTCATGATTTCATCAAATGCAACGGAATCCTCGCCCGGCTTTAATCTGACCTTGTGATACATATACTGTGGATTCTGTGCCACAGGACTATCATCTAAAATTTCTTCATAACGTTTCTTTGAAATATAGCATTTATTCGTTGTTATATTCATTACGGTTGCAAAGAGCGGGTCCTCTATAAAACCTTTTACCGTAAATGCGTATTCCATGTCGCCTAAATAAAGCAGCAAGGCATCACCAGTTTGAAATCTTTGGTCTGCTTTCATATAATAGGGCAGTAAAATAGAATCATCCTCTATCTCCTTCGGCAGTTTCTCCGGTATCTGCCCGATTGTTCTTTCATCCTCTATCCGTTCAAGAAGGAAAGGCATGCTGTCCTCTTCTTTTTCCCCTTTCTTTTTGTAGCTGGCACCTGGGAAAAACAAGCACGCATTCTTTTCAACAGTTTCTAGTTCTTCCTGTGTTTCCAGGATCTTCATCATTTTTTGGTCGTTTTCTTCCGGGGAAATCGCAAACCAGTCTGCTGCATTTACTTCCTCATGAATCGTGTCTAATACCTTTCCCGTACTGGTAAGCAGGGATATACTCACATAAAGCAGCAAAACTGCAAGTACAATTAAGAAGAGAATCACTGCAATATTCCCCTTCTTTTTCTTCATATTGTGCTTTGAGATAAAATAAAGCGGATACATCCCTACCACCCCATTTCCTGCAAAAATGAGCGGAGCTTTTCATGACGCTCCTGATCCCCGCTTACATAAGTTCCGAGTAAAAGCTCTCCGGTAATCGTTCCGTCCTTCAGATAAAGGACACGGTTGCCCCGCCTTGCACACTTCATATCATGAGTGACCATGACAATGGTCTGCCCATTCTCATGAAACTCTGTCAGTATCTTCAAAATCCGTTCCGTATTTTCAGAATTTAATGCCCCTGTGGGTTCATCTGCGAACAGGATTTCCGGTTGGTTAATGATCCCCCTGACCAACGCCGTCCGCTGCTGCTCCCCGCCGGATAACTGACCCGGGAACTTGGTAAAAGATGCTTCCGACAGTCCTACTTCCAATAGCTTCTCCTTAGCCCGTCTGGCAAGCTCTTTCCGGTTTTTCGTCACTAACAGACCGCTTACCATAACGTTATCCAGAACACTCATCGTATCATTTAAGTAATTCTGCTGGAAAACAAACCCGCAATGATTCCTGCGGAAAACTGCCAGTTTATCATTGGAATACCCCGAAATTTCCTCGTCATGATACCTTATGCTGCCAAGCGTCGGTCGGTCCATACCAGAAAGTGCATAGAGCAATGTACTTTTTCCCGAACCCGAGCTTCCCATTACTACGGTAAAATCCCCCTGCTCTATGGATAAGTTTAAGTTTTTTAATACATGCTGCTGAACACTTCCGTTGGAAAATGTCTTACATAAATCTTTTGCCGTTAAAATTGCTGCCATCTTTTTCTCCTTCCAGTCCCTTTAGTGTTTAAGCAATTGCGAAACTCTGTTTCCTCTTACATCCGCCTCACAATATACACAAAATAAGGATGCCACATCCTTTCCTTTGACATCCTCATTGTAAACTATATTAACACTAAAATCTTGAGCTGTTCCTTGTCTATTTCTTAACTGTTTCTTAAATCCGCTTATCATCTTATTTTCCTCACTAGTACAACGAATATTAAGTCTTTTTATGACACAGCAGATGGAATCGAAGACAAGCTTAACGTAAAATTATTTAGTGTTCGTTGTAATAAACTGCAAATCTTCAGCTTTAAAAGCATGATATCCCTCATAATGATAACTTGTATCAATGCCTTTCATATACACTTCCCGATTATCAATTTTATCTGTCAACGCATCTTTAAGCAAAACTTTAAGCTCTATATCCTTTATTGGACTTCTTTCCATTGCAAGTAAGTAATCTTCTTTATCCACCCTGCTCCAATCTACAACTAATCTTAATTCTTTTTTTAAAATCAAATCTAACCATATCCGAGTACTTCTTCCATTTCCTTCTCGAAATGGATGTGCAATATTCATTTCCACATATTTTTCAATAATTTCATCATAAGTCGATTGTGGCATATCATCAATACTTTTTAAAGCTGCTTCCAAATACATTACTGGCACAAATCTAAAATTTCCTTTTGCTATATTTACCGTTCTTATCTTTCCGGCAAAATCATATATTTCTTCAAAAAGAAACGCGTGAATTTTTGCCAGTCCTGAGAATTTGCCTATTTCATGCAAAGCAACCATATTATTTTCATACAGCACAACCGCTCTCGCTTTGCTTATTTTCTCTTCAATTCTTGCAAGCTCTGTGGAATCAATAATGCCCATTTTATTTTGCAGTGCCATATTATGCCCCCTTAAATCTAAATTTCTTTGTTATATCGAAAACTATCTAAATACCTAATCTTTATACTATACAGCATATCATAAAATATTTAACGAATAAAAATAATATCAGCTCAGATATCATTATATTAATAAAAAATTTATCGTATGTAACAATCATTACCGCATTGATGCATAAAACCACAATTTAAGCACTTCTCAATAATCACATCTATTTCTCTCTGACCAGCAGCTCCTAGATCATTTTCTAGTTTATGGAACAATTCTTCATATGTGTATGTTTCCCCGCCATCTGAAAAATAAGAACTGATTGTTAAGTATTCCTTTTTTGAAAAATAGAAATCCTTTTTTTCCCAGAAACAGTATGCCAAATCAATATATGTTCTGACTTTCTCAGGATTATCCAGTCGTTCATTTTTCTGGCCATGCCACCTCAGTTTTTCAATCAATCCTGCATCACTTATAAAATAAATTTTTTTGCAATAATCCGTTAAATCTTCAAATTGATTAAGATAATCCATTAATGCTTTTTGATTAGATTCCTTATCCTCATCGCCATTCTTAATATGAATAATATCTGTTGTGTGCCTCTCTCTTTTATCAGTTTCATAGAACTTTCCGAGATAATAGATAAATAGATCCAATCTGTCAGCGCATTTCTTTCCCTTAAACTTCTGCATATTGCCCATGGTTTGCATTAAAGAAAAATTCAACAAGGAATAGTGCATTTTCTTACACTCTTCTAATTTAAACAAATATTCCTTACGCAAATATTCTTTCGGTTCATTTTTCAAACAAGCTTCAAAGAAAGGATAGTGCTTATTATTAAAATTAAAATCTACATCACCGCTCAATCTTTCAACAGCTTTATAATATTCATTCCCAGCTTCATCTGTCAATATCTTTGCTTCTTTGGATAATGCATATAAACGGTTGAAATCTCCCGCTTTCGGTTTGGGAATATAAACTCCTTTATCATATGTAAAGAAACCCGGAGAACAAACAGCATATTCTTCCTTAAATTTTTTAAAAGTTTCACTATACCATTGTTTATAATGTTCCCATGCTATCGGTGATGAATCTGGGGCAAACTCCATTGTTTTTCCCTGCCACTCCTGCTTTGATTCAACCATTTTGTTTTCAAATATAAACATTCTAATATTCCTCAATCATAACATCTACTGTCTTTCTGATTTTATCAATATATGATATACGCTGTTTTGTACTAAAAAAACGACCAAACATCCTATACTTTCTTTAAAAACAGTACCACCAAAAATCCAGTCCCATCACCGCTTCTGACATTCCCACACTCCATACCCCCATACATCCGCTCCATAAACATATTGGCAAGATAGAGCCCCAGCCCCGAGCCTGTCTTTCCCTTTGTGTTACTTCCTCTGTAATATTTTTCTGTAACACACGACAGCTCCTCCTCCGGCATCCCCGGTCCATCATCCCTAATCCGAATTAAGATTCCTTCTCCTTCCTCCACAAAGGAAACATGTATTACGGTTCCTGCATATTTGTTGGCATTGCTCACCACATTATCCAGAACCTGGGATAACCTTAATTTGTCCATATAGACAAGACACTCTGGTATCTCTCCTTCTATTGCTATATTTCCATAGAATTTCAGTTCATCCAATATTTCCTGAATCTGTAAGCTGCTTTCCTCTGACGGTTCCACCTTTAATACCTCTAACTCCTCCATCGTCGCCTGAAACAGATTTTCCACCAGTGCATCCATTACCTCTGCCTTTGCTGCAATAATATTGATTTTCTCTATGGTATCATCTGTCACCAATTTTGATAAAAATTGATGACCTGCTTGCACATCAGTGCAATTCATTATATCCCGATTTTTTTCTTTTAACAGCAATACCTCACAGGTTGCCTTTATCGTGGAAAGGGGCGTTTTGATATCATGGGACAATTCCGCCATCAGTTCCTTTTTACTTCGGTTTGCCTGATATTCACTTTCCTTGGAACGTTTCAGTTCTTCCCTCAGTAAATCAAAGCTTTCTGTAAATGCTCCAAAAAAATTATTCCTGTTCATCGGCAGCGGTATATCAAAATTTCCTTTTGCAATCTCCCCTGAAAATCTCTGAAGCCGTCTGAAGGGTGCCATAAAATGTATATAAAAAATAAAGCAGAAGGCAAGTCCTGCAAGCAGTATCGCTCCACAGGCAAATTCCAGCTTTAGCATTAAATCATAGCACATGGCATCATAGCGCTTTTCTCCCTCATGCCAAACTGCTTTCCCAATAATTTCTTCCTTATCTTTCAAATCCAGAATGACTGCCTGTGACTTCAAGGACTCATTTAACCTAATCTCATAATCCTGATCTGTGAGATAGAGAATCTCACAATCAAATCTCTGCTCTAAATTCTCTTTTTCCTCTGCCCTTGATAATCCTGCCTCTATCTGCTTTAACTGTGCATTATAATGTACCATATCTATCGATACTGTACTCTCCTTCTGACACGTCATATAAATTACTGCCATGATTCCAAGCAGCAGCACCGTATAAGAGACCGCTATATATCTAATCTTCATCTTCAATCTCCAGCATATACCCCGTTCCCCAGATTGTCTTGATCAATTTAGGTTCATTGGGATTGTTCTCCAGCTTTTCACGCAGTCTGCGGATATGCACATTCAATGTGCCATCGCTGAAATAAGCATCTCCCCATACCATATCAAAAAGCTTTTCCTTACTGACAATGGTATTTCTGTGCTCAAAAAGGCATTTTAAAAGCTTAAACTCCTTTGCCTTTAAAACAACCTCCTTATTCTTCACAAAAGCTTTTAAAGTATCCTCCTCTAAGCGTAAACCTCCGCAGGAAAGCAGCGTACTGTCTGCATCCTCCTCTTTATCCTGTCTGCCCCCCATCCGCTTTAACATCACCTTTACCTTCGCCAACAGAACACTCAGCGTATATGGCTTTTTTATATAATCGTCTCCACCGATATTGAGTGCGATCAATACATCATCATCACTCTGTCTGGCACTGATAAACAGGATGGGAATATCCGACTGCTCCCTGATTTTCCTGCAAAGCAAAAAACCGCTCTCCTCCTTCAGATTAATGTCCAAAAGCAGAAGGTCTGCGGTATTCTCCCTTATAAAAGAAAAATATTCTTCTGCACTGCCCACGCAGGCACAGGTCACCTCAAATGCCTGAAAATATTCACATGTCATATTCGCCAAATCGGTTTCATCATCTATGATTAAACAATTATAGTGCATATTTTTCCCTCCTGCCGCACGCAGCTTTTCCGTATTCACAGTATAGCATATCCCCAATGAAACCAAAAGATGAATTTACAAAAAGGAGTATCACCTGAGTGACACTCCCTTTCGTTTATCTTTTTCCCTATTCTATCTTCATTTTCTATCGGATACCACTTATGTTTGTATGTGTAAGATACTTATACGGAATGTTTATCTGCTCTGCCTTACCGAGATAGGAATCCCTCCATTCCTTGTACTCTTCCATATCTACTATCGTTTTCTGATCATAAGAGGCTTCCTGCATAATATAATATAAGATACCATCACCATTCAAATCTTTCTCTTCCGGAAAGGCATCTCCATTAAAATCTGTTTCCGACAACGATTTATCCCATGCATCCACCATTCCCACCGTAACATAAGTGTCCGTCTCCCGGTCATACTGATACAAGGTATATGGCCAGAATTCTCCGCCCCGCCCCTGATTATGTGACCATTCAGCTTCTACCATTCCATTATCATAAAACTTAAGCGCCGGAAATTCTGAAAATTCTTCCCTGACTGTCTTGGAATCACTGGCCATATCATAAATTAATTCTATATTTCCTGCTGTGATTGTAGTGATATATTGTATGATCAGCTCCTCTTTTCCATCCCCATCTATATCATAAATCGCAAATTTATTTTTCGCAATGTCGGTATCATCAAATCCATAATCCCTGCCATCAGGAAAAACCTGATTGGAATAAATATTTTTCAATATGTCTGCGTAAACAGATCTTCTATTGTCAGTGACATTTTCCTGATTTCCTTTGTTTTCCGGTAATGCCGCCTCTGTATGCATCGGTTCTTCTGTCCCTTCTGTACTGTTTGGAGTTGTTTCTTCCGTTTCATTCTCTGTTTGAACACTATTTTCTATGCCTGTGGTAACTGTAGTTTCCTCTCTGGCTTGTGTGCTTTTCAGCACCCGTTTATCTTCTGACTTATTTGCCTGACATCCCCACAGCATAAATAACAGCATCCATAGTACACCGGTTAACATTATCTTCTTATTCATATCCATATCTCCCTTCTGATAATTATAATCTCTACCTATACACCCTTAATGGCTGATTTCACTATCCGGGTAAGGTCCTGTAATACCGGAAAAACCGTCCATGCCCTGCTCCAAAATAATCTCATATGCGGAATCATCCTCCATAACCACATGCCATATCTTGTAATTCCAGTCATAAGGCTGATAAACCATCTTCACGCTCTGACCGTTATACATCCCCGAATGCGTCACAAACCATTCCGCTCTCTCTTTTTCCGTCATCCCTTCATATCCCTCAGGTAATACCTGCATATCTACCATGGAATAGGATACCTGTTTTGCATTTGCTACATAGATTGACGGAATTACCCTTTCATCATCCGAAAACTGTCTCGTACAAAAATTCCTGCTATGATCCATATCATCTTTTGACATGGCAAAATAGAAACAACCGATGTCCGCTGCATAATAATAACATTCCTCCACCTGTGTCCCAGTCAGGTCATAGAGCTCACGCATTGCCTGCTGTGCCAGACGTTCCATATCCTCTTCTGGCCAAAGTCCTTTTGTGACGTATCCCAGATCCAGCATATTCTGCGGAATATACAGGTGCAGTTTCACTTCTTTAAAACCGGGGCTATGTTCTGCCGGACTATTTTTCACAACATTGCTCTTCTCCTCTGTCCCCCTGTCTTTTCCTTCTTCTTCGTTTTCAAAAGATTCTTCCCCTTCGGAAGCTTCTTTCAGTATACTGGTATTCGTGCTTATATCTGCTTTTACAATCCGCTTTTCTACCGTTAAAAATCCAAGCATAAGCACCACAGCGGCAAAAATGGCAAATACATTACATATGCCATGCCTCTTTTTATTCTTTAATATATTGCATATTCTCTCCTTTACATTCCCAGTCCCAAATGCCAAAAATGTTGACTGCAAATATGCTTTTCTCTCCGAAAAGTTGAGCAATGCTTCCGCATACCTTTTTCTTTTATCAATCCCGATATTTTGAACCGCATCTTCATCACAGGCCATTTCCATATCCACACACATAAACTCAAAAGCTATCCATGCAAAAGGATGAAACCAATAGATACCAGTTATCCATAGTGCAAGCATTTTTTTCAGATAATCTTTGCGCTGGATATGCGTTTTTTCATGCTCCACAACATATCTTACATACACTTCTTTCATATGGGATGGCAGATAAATCCTGGGTTTAAAAAAACCAAATACAAAGGGAAGACATATATCGTCCGCCAGAAAAATATTATCTTTCAGACATACACTGCAAAGCAGACTGCGATATGTCCTGTAATACGAAAGCAGGTTATATAAAATAAAAATACACACACCGGCTGCCCAAATCAAAAAAAGCACGGTAAATAAATCAGGAGCTTCTTTCCCTGCTGCCACGAAAGTACTGGCAGTCTCCGTTTTTTGATATGGCACCGTTACCGGAATATCCAGATTCGATATATATTCTGTAGTCTGCATATCTGCACGTAAAACCGCGTCTGGTCTCTTTTCCACGACCAGGCTATACAGTTTCCAAAAACTGAACCTGCTCTCTATCTTCCACGGTAATATCATACATAAATAGGGAATACTCCACAAAATATTGGTATACTTTTTGGATAAATTCATTTTATCAAATATCTTCCGCACGACAAATATCACACAGATAATGACAGAAGTCTGCAAACTCCTGATTCCCAATTGAATCAAAAATGCTCTCATTCCTCTTCTCCTACTTACTCTGGTCAATAATCCTTTGTATCTCTTCTACATCCTGCCTGCTCAGCTTCTTTCCTGAAGTAAAGGCAGCTACAAATTTAGGAAGGGAACCATCAAAGGTATCTTCCACAAATTTTTCACTCTGCTTCGCAAAAAATTCCTCCTTAGATACATTTGACGTTACTGTCCCATTCTCATTCTGAAATAATCCTCTGTCACAAATCCTACGCAAAATTGTATAGGTAGTAGACTTTTTCCAATTGAGCTTCTCTTCACTAATCCTTGCCAGCTCCCTTGATGTAACGGGTTCATTCTCCCATATAATATCTGCAAATTTCATCTCTACTTCGCCTAACTTATATTCGGTCATGTTATCCTCCTTTTATTCTACTAGTAGTAGAATACATTTTTATTTTACAGCCAGTAGACCATCGTGTCAAGACTTAATACAGATATTTTTTATCCTTATTCGTGATATTCTTTTTCTAATGTATCCACTCACAGATTGTAATTGTCGAGAAATCCTTTTGACAAATACTATACACTGTGCATCCGTCATTTTATAAAACAATAAAAAAAGAAAAGAAGCAAAACAATGGTATCAAAAAAGGCAGGACGACCACCCCTTCTCTTTTTACTTGTCCGACATAAATAATTATGATAAAATTTTAAATTATGATTAATAAATGAAAAAATAATGATAAAGGAGGCAGCCAATCATGATTTTATGTATTGCAGCAGCTCCATGCAAAGTCTTTTCGAACAGGATTGCATGGAGTAGATAAACTGTTCAGGGACTTTGCAGATTTCAATCACCTAAATATTGAGATAGGAGCAAAGTCTATGAAAAATCATATAAATATAATCAAAGAAACAAAAACATTTTTACTGCTTTGGATCACCCAGTCATTTTCCAGTCTTGGCAGTGCCATGACCAGCTATGCACTGGTTATCTGGTCTTATACACAAAAAGGATCCGCACTCATAACAGCACTTTTAATGGTAAGTTCCTATGCACCTTATGTTCTTCTCAGCATTTTCGCAGGGGCTCTGAGTGATAAATGGAATAAGAAAATTACCATGCTGGTATGTGACTCTGTTGCTGCGTTGACAACAATTATTATGCTATTCTTATTACAAAGCGGCACTTTACAGATTTGGCATCTTTATGTCATCAATGCGGTAAACGGACTCATGAATACCGTACAGCAACCGGCATCGGAGGTTGCGACCACAAAAGTGCTTCCCAAGAAATACTACCAGCGGGTAGGCGGCTTAAGATACTTTTCCAGTTCCCTTAATTCCGTTATGACACCCATCATCGCTACGGCTGTTTTAGGCATGGCGGGTATGGGAGCCGTAATTGCTTTTGACCTGTTCACCTTTTGCATTGCATTTGGCACGCTGGCATTGGGAATCCGTATTCCAGAAGATTCCAATAGTATAGAAACATCTGAAAATCTTCTGGTTTCCGTAAAGAAAGGTATTAATTACTTAAAACAGGAACAGGGAATTTTTAATCTGATTCTGTTTCTGGCAGCAATCAATCTGGTGGCATCCATCTATGATGCGGCTTTTCCAGCAATGATGCTTTCCAGAAACGGCGGAAGCGAAAAAGTACTGGGACTGGTCAATGCAGTAATCGGTATCACCACCTTTGCAGGAAGCATACTGGCATCTTTTATGAAAACACCAAAAAGCCGCGTCAGCGTAATCTGCAACTGTCTGCTGTTTTCCATGAGTACTGAAAACTTCCTGCTTGCATTTGGCAAAACACCTCTTATCTGGTGTATTGGTGGATTTCTCGGCTGGATTTTTATCCCGTTGATGAGTACCAATCTGGATGCGATCATGCGTTTACATATACCGGAACAAATGCAGGGCAGGGTATACTCTGTAAGAAATTCATTGCAGTTTTTTACCATACCAATTGGATATTTTCTGGGTGGATTTTTAGTGGACCGGGTATTCGAACCGATTATGACCAGGCAGCCTGAAAATAGTATTCCGGTACAGCTATTTGGAAACGGCAAAGGCTCCGGTGCGGCATTTTTATTTTTTGTAATCGCCTTTGCAGGAATCGGAGTTTGTCTGTATTTTAGGCAAAATAAGCATATATGGGAGTTAGAAAAATAGAAATCATACATTAAGCACAACAAAAATCCGCTTATCTGATTCAGGGATAAGCGGATTTTTTATTTGTTTTTTTTGATCTGTTGTGCCAGTTTATATCAATCATGACAAATATAATGCCTTGCATCAAAAGTACCTTATATGAAATAACAGCTACAGCAGCGGTGCCAGTGCCTTTGCAATATATCCTGTCAATTTTGTTATAATCCCTCTCTTTAATGTGGTTTCCATTGTTACCTTCCTGCATTTCGTAAGGGTTTTTTGAAAATCTTCTTCGATATCAGAAATACATTTTGTATGACACATATAAGTTGCACACTCAAAATGATGGTAAAGACTTCTGTAATCCAGATTGATCGTACCCACCACAGCCTTACTGTCATCACTGACAAATACCTTGGCATGCACAAAACCGGGTATATATTCATAAATCTTTACTCCCGATTTTAATAATGCTGCATAATGTGTTTTTGCCAGAGCATAGGGTATCTTTTTATCGGGTATCCCCGGCAGGATAATTCTCACATCGATTCCCCGTTCTGCCGCAAATGCAAGTGCTGCCTGCATTTCTCCGTCCAGAATCAGATACGGTGTCATGATGTGTACATAATGCTTCGACTGGTTGAGAATATCCATATATACACGTTCTCCCACTTTATCGCGATCCAGCGGGCAATCTCCAAAGGGAAGCACATACCCTTTTGCATCCTGCTTATTTTCTGCCGGAACATCTATATATTTTTTGAATTGCGCTGTCTTCTCATCCAGATTCCACATCTGCAAAAACATCAGGGTAAAACTGGCAGCTGCCTCTCCCTTCAGCATTACCGCAGTATCCTTCCAGTGCCCATGCTTTTCTATATGATTAATATATTCATCTGCCAGATTCACCCCGCCGTTAAATGCTGTATGCCCGTCTATGACCAGAATCTTGCGGTGGTCACGGTAATTATAATGCGTGGATACAAAAGGAGTCAGCGGCGCAAACACTTTACATTGTATTCCAAGCTTTTTTAGCCGTTTTGGATAGTCGTGGGGCAGTGTGGAAAATTCACAGGTACCGTCATACAGCACTCTGACCTCAACCCCCTCTTTTGCCTTCTTCGCCAATATTTCCAGTACTTTTCCCCACATCACACCTTCCGCTATAATAAAATACTCCAGAAAAATAAAATGTTTCGCCTGTTCCAGCTGTACCAGCAGTTCCTGAAATTTATCCTCCCCCAGCGGAAAATATGTTACCTGTGTATTTTCATATACAGGATAACAGCCTGTCCGGTTTATGTAATGGGTTAATGCCGCGCTCTCTGCATTTTCTGCTTTTAGTTTTTGCATGACTTCCCCAGACTGCGGAATACTTTCCTTTGTCTCCTCAATCATATACCCGAGTCTTTCCTTGATCACCCGGTGTCCGATATCCATTCTGGTATAGAGCAGAAAAATCGCACCAAATACCGGAAGCAGCATAATCACCATGAGCCATGTCAGCTTTACCTCCGATTCAAAATCACAGTTAAACAGATAGATTATCATAATAATCGTAAAGACTACCGTACTTCCCATAATATAAGGAAGAAATTCACTAAACCACCAGAAAGCACAAAGCAGAAAAAATGCCTGTATCAAAAACAATACCAGTATCAGTCCCAAACGGCTGAATACCATACTGACCAGACCTTTCTTTCCCTTTTTTAACAGATACACCCCTGTACTTTCTTCATTTTCCATGAAGCTTCCTCCTCCGTCTAACCATTATCTTTCTGTATCTTTTTATACACTTTGCTTCCTTGAATTGACAGCATTTCCCTGCGCTACTGCCACTTATCTGCCATCGTATAAAACTCATAATACATACCCTGTTTTCTCATCAGTTCATCATGGCTTCCTTCCTCCACAATACCTTCCTCTGTCAGCACCAGAATACGGTCAGAATTCCGGATACTGGACAATCTGTGGGCAATGGTAAGGGTCGTCCTGCCCTCCGATAATTCTACCAGAGATTTTGCCACTTCAAATTCACTCTCGTTATCCAGTGCGGAAGTTGCCTCATCTAAAATTAAAATCGGTGGATTCTTTAAAAATACCCTCGCAATACTGATCCGCTGCTTCTGCCCGCCGGACAGCTTCACACCACGCTCCCCGATATAGGTATCATATCCGTTCTTTAACTCCCGTATAAATGCATCTGCTCCTGCAAGCTTTGCCGCCACCATTACCTCTTCTCTGGAAGCATCCGGCCTGCCATAGATTATATTGTCATATACTGTTCCCGAAAACAGATACACATCCTGCTGGACAATGCCAATATGCTGCCTTAAGCTCTTCAGTGTAAATTCTTTGATATTCCTGCCGTCCAATCTGATACAGCCTGAATCAATATCATAAAATCTCGGAATCAGATTACAAAGCGTAGTCTTCCCGCCGCCTGACGGACCTACGATGGCAACCCGCTCTCCCGCTTTGATAGACAGATTCAGATTAGAAAAAACTTCATTATGGTCATCGGGATACTCAAAACTCACGTTCTCAAACTCTATATCACCCGCTACCCTTTCTAATGGCACAGCCCCTTCCTCGTCAAAAATATCAATATCTGCATCCATAATCTGCAAAAAGCGTTCAATTCCTGTCATTCCCCGCTGAAACTGCTCGGCAAACTCGATAATTCGCCTGATGGTAGCAATCAGCGTAGTAACATAAAGCATATATGCCACCAAATCTCCCGGCTGAATCAGCCCCTTCACCATAAAAATACCGCCGCCTATTATAACGGAAAGATACATGATGCCATCAAACATTCTCGTAGTCGTCTGAAATGCCGCCATATATTTGTAACTCTCTTTTTTAATCTCAAAGAACTTCTGATTGTCAGCAGCAAACTTCCCGTTCTCCATCTCCTCATTGGTAAATGCCTTTACCACCTTCTGCCCTAATAAGCTGTCCTCAATACGGGCATTTAATTCTCCAATCTGGTATCTCTGCTTGGAAAACGCCGTTTTCATCTTACGATTTAATGTCATACAGGTAAAAAACATCACTGGAACAATGCAGAAGATTATTAATGTAAGCCAAAAATTAATTCCGGACAAAATGATAAATCCCACCACAGCCTTAATCGCCGCAATAAAAAACTCCTCCGGACAGTGATGGGCAAATTCTGTCACATCAAACAAATCATTGGTAATCCTTCCCATAATCTGACCGACCTTAGTATTACTGTAATAGGTATTGGAAAGCTTTTGCAGATGGGAATATGCATCCCTTCTCATAGTCGTCTCTATCTTTGCCCCCATCACATGACCCACATCTGCCATATAGTAATTGGCGATGCTGTCCACAATCCGCAAAACAAAATAAATCCCGCCAAGCATCATCACCATACGGACAGATAATGCTGCCAGATCCCTCATCCCCTCATTCGTGATATATCGCATAATGAGTGGAAGAACCAGTTCACAGATAGTCGTCAGTGCTGCACAAAATAAATCCAGTATAACTGTTCCCATATGTGGTTTGTAATATGGTAAAAACCTTTTTAAAAGTTCTGTTGTCTTGTATTCTCTCGTATCCATTTTTACCTCACTGTATAAGTTTAATCAAGTAATTGCAAAACTCTGTTTTCGTTACCGTCTGTCACACAATCACCTTAAATCTATAAAAAGCATAACATCTGATATGAAAGTCATTCATTAGCCACACCTTATATGTCAACTATCATAATCCCGTAATGCCACCTTTAATTCTTTCAGCTTGTCCCTATATTCTGCTGCCATCTCAAAGTTAAGCTCTGCCGCAGCTGTCTCCATTTTTTTCGTGTATTTCTTAATCTCTTCCTGAAGCTCTTTTTTCGTCATGGACTCAATATCTTTTTCCTTCAACTTGGCATTTAGTGCCTCAACATCCTCATCCGTAGAGGTAGTGATCAGATCCCGGACAGATTTACGTATAGTTGTTGGTGTAATTCCATGCTCCTTATTATACGCATCCTGAATCTGGCGTCTTCGGTTGGTTTCATCAATTGCCACACGCATAGAGCGTGTAATTTCATCTGCATACATAATCACCCGGCCCTCACTGTTTCGGGCAGCCCGTCCAATCGTCTGTACCAGTGAAGTTTCGGAGCGTAAGAATCCCTCCTTGTCTGCATCCAAAATAGCTACCAGCGTAATCTCCGGTATATCCAAACCTTCCCTTAACAGATTGATACCCACCAATACATCAAAAATACCCATACGCAGATCCCGGACAATCTCAATCCTCTCCAAAGTATCAATATCCGAATGGAGGTATTTCACTTTCACACCCTGATCACGCAGATAATCCGTCAAATCTTCTGCCATCCGCTTTGTCAATGTGGTAACTAACACCTTATTCCCCTTCTCCACCTCTTTATTTACTTCAGACAGCAGATCATCCACCTGTCCCTCCACAGGCTTCACCTCAATCAGAGGGTCTAACAGTCCCGTTGGTCGGATCAACTGCTCTGTCCGAAGCAGTTCATGCTCCGCTTCATAATCGGAAGGTGTCGCTGAAACAAACATCACCTGATCCACCTTAGATTCAAATTCACCAAAATTAAGAGGACGGTTATCCATTGCCGACGGAAGACGAAATCCAAAATCTACAAGTGTCTGCTTTCTCGCCCTGTCCCCAGCATACATACCACGAATCTGGGGAACTGTGATATGTGACTCATCTATTATCATCAAAAAATCATCTTTAAAAAATTCCAACAAAGTATTCGGAGTCGCTCCCGGCTCCAAACCTGCCAGCACCCTGGAATAATTCTCCACTCCGGAACAAAATCCGGTCTCCCTTAACATCTCCATATCGAAATGTGTCCGTTCACTGATTCTCTGTGCCTCTAAAAGTTTATCATTTTCCTTAAAATATGCAACCTGCTGCTCCAATTCTTCCTCAATCTCCACCACTGCGTGGTCAATCTTTTCCTGAGCCACAACATAATGAGAGGCAGGGAAAATAAACGCACAGTTAATTCCTCTCTTCACCTCACCGGTCAATGGGTCAAATTCCACCATGCGGTCAATTTCATCCCCAAAAAACTCTATACGGATAGCATCCTCAAAAGTAGATACCGGTAAAATCTCCAATACATCCCCATGCACCCGGAAGGTGCCCCGCTTAAAATCCATTTCATTTCTCTCATACTGGATATCAATGAGATCGGTAATCAGCTTGTCCCATTCATAGGTCATTCCCGTACGCAGGGTAAGCATCATTTCCTCATAATCCTCCGGCGAACCGATACCATAGATACAGGACACAGAAGAAATGACTATCACATCCTTGCGCTCAATCAATGCCGCAGTTGCGGAATGTCTTAATTTGTCAATCTCATCATTTATCGAAGAGTCTTTCTCAATATACGTATCTGTGGACGGAACATATGCCTCCGGCTGGTAATAGTCGTAGTAGGACACAAAATACTCTACCGCATTATTAGGGAAAAATTCCTTAAATTCACTGTAAAGCTGTGCCGCTAACGTCTTATTATGTGCAATAATGATGGTCGGTTTATTCAATTGGGCGATTACATTCGCCATAGTAAAAGTCTTACCGGAACCGGTTACTCCCAGCAAAGTCTGGAACTGGTTTCCCTCTTCAAATCCTTTTACTAAATCTTCAATTGCCTGTGGCTGGTCGCCGGTTGGCTGAAATTCTGATACTAATTCAAAATGATCCATGAAAGTCTCCTCCTTTATGAATCTAAGTTAACAATATGATTCCTTTAAATTCCTTTTTATTATTTTGACAGATAAGCATTTTATTCACTCCTTTTTCAGAAAAGTGTTTTCACTGATACATCGCTTCCCATTATCCTCATTAGGTCACCATATCTTCCCTTTTTCAAAGTTATCTGCTTCTTTTATTTTTATACTGACTGCAATAATATAATACAATCCTACTACCGAAAGATATGTTTTTTCTGCTGAACATAACTCTGTCACGCCTGTCGTAAAATAAACCCACCAGTCATATGCAAAGAAAAAGGCCTGTGGAAAAAACACTATATATGAAAATACCCCTAACAGCGATATCTTATTTCTATTTTTCGCACTTGTTGCTATTCCCCAGGTATTTTTATATGCAATTAATATTGCGGCCCATTTCTTGTTTTTTATAGTAATCGACCTACTGAATGTTTTAAAAGTCATAGAGAGCACTCTGCATGCACCTATAGAATATATTAATATAAGTACCTCCATAAACAGCATTGCCAAAAATCTCATATTCGTTTTCTCCGCCAGTTCCGATTCTCACTAAAAATTTGTTTTTATAGTATAACATTATATATAAAAAAAGTACAGGTATATTTGAACATTTGTTCTGTTCTTGTTTTTATTTTTTTTTGCCATTTTTCCTGTATTATGGTAGACTATTCAAAGCTGAACCCTAAAAATATGGTTTAGAATAAAGACTATCATACCAAATGCCTGTGCAGGCACGGCACTCGGTTCATTGTCGACAAGAAAAACTAATGAAATGAGGATTTTCTCATGCAAAATACTTATAAACACGGACTGCGTGATGGCATTGCTGTTGCTCTGGGCTACTTTGCCGTATCCTTTACCTTCGGAATGGAAGCTGTAACCAATGGATTAAGTATCTGGCAGGCTGCTCTGATTTCCCTGACCAATGTAACATCAGCAGGGCAGTTTTCTGGACTTGGGATTATCGCAGCAGGAGGAACTTATCTTGAACTTGCCCTGACACAGCTCATTATCAATCTTCGCTACTGCCTTATGTCATTTTCCCTGGCACAAAAATTGGATAAATCTGCACCAAACTGGCACCGATATACCATGTCCTACAGTGTGACAGATGAAATATTTGCACTGGATGCCAGTCAGACCGGAGTGCTCTCTCCCTCCTATCACTATGGAATTACCAGCATTGCCGTTCCTGGCTGGGTACTTGGTACAATAGTGGGTGCCGTGTCGGGAAGTCTTCTTCCTGATTTCGTAATGAGTGCTCTGGGAATTGCTATTTACGGAATGTTTCTGGCAATTATCATTCCTCCGGCAAAGAAAAACCACACGATTCTAATGGTGGTCTTATCTGCTATGGGAGTTAGCTTTTTATTTATGGTACTGCCAGTTCTCAAACAGATCACCTCCGGTTTTGTCATCATTCTTACCACAGTGACTGTAGCCGGAATTGCAGCCAAATTAAAACCCATTGAAAATGATGAACCCCAAAAAAGTGGAGTATAGAAAACACTAACCGTAAATTAATCATTTATTAACAATAAGCTTTCAAAGGAGAAGCCCCAAATGACGCATAACATATATTTATACATATTAACAATGGCCGGAGTAACTTACCTAATCCGTATGCTTCCTCTGGTACTGTCCAAAAAGGAAATCACCAGCACCTACATCAAATCTTTCCTTTATTATGTACCTTATGCCTGTCTTGCTGCCATGACATTTCCAGCAATTCTGTCTTCTACAGCAAATATCTGGTCGGCACTCGCAGGATTTATTGTTGCCATTATTGCCGCATACAAAGAAAAAAGCCTGCTTACTGTAGCCCTGCTTGCCTGCGCTGCGGTGTTTATTGTAGAACGAATCATGGTAATTCTCCATTAAAACATCTTTCTTTACGGATTTTATTTTTTCATGTATAATGAGAAAATAATGCTTTGAATTGATAAAAAATAACAATATACGGGGAAGATACAAACGGAGGTACAGTATTATGAACAAACAGGATAACAAACTGGCACTATCAGTACTCGCTGCACTGATTGCAGGAATGGCACTGATTTACACATTGATCATGTATCGCAGCATTCTCTTTGCGGTTGCGGGAACCAGTGTATTATTTTTAATAACCGCATTTATTCTTACAAAGAATCTGATTGCATTTTCCTCCATGAAAAGTAAATCCATCAATGTTCATATCAAAAACGGAATTGATGATATTTCCACCCAGCTGGAAATGATGAACAGTGCCCAGTCACGAATTGGAAAGGCTAACTATATCCGTGCAAAACAAACAGCGGAAATACTCGCACAATTGGAAAACAACTATGCTGAAAGCCAGATGGCATTATACAAAAACCTTGCTTCCTTATCTAACCTTCAAAGCAAGGCCACCAGGCTGATGATCAAATATGACCAGAATAACACTACACAGCTGGTTTCAACCATCAAAGATATGAGAAACCAGTTAAATGAAACCATGATTCAGGGTTTTGACCAGATTCAGGCACCTAACAACACCGAAATCATTTCTATTCTGGAAGATATTACGGCATATCTGAAATCACAACCGGAAGGAATGGATCAGGAGCTTAGCATGCACCTTGGCAATATCGCACAGGAGCTTCAGAATATTTCCAATGATGTCCGGCAGATAGAGATTCCTGCCCCAACTGTCATGCAGACAATACCTGTGAGCAATACCGAACAGGATAAATCAAAAGCTTCCAATGAAAAATTTGCAGAAGATATGATTAATGATTCCTTATCCGGAATAAACACAACAGAAACCACCGATCCTATTGCCGATGTGACAGTTAAAGACGATATAGAATCTTTCGGGGAATTCCGTGAAGAACCTGTTGATTCCTTATTGGAAGAAATTGCAACAGACAGTATACCGGCAGAAGAATTGTCAGATAGCGCCACTGAAGAAGCAGACGTATCTGACACGCCAACGGACACAATACTTAATAAAGATCCAAACAGTATGCTTTCAATGGATGAAATCGCTGCATTGGTAGCTGCCAATACCTCAGAACCAGAACCGAAAATTAAAAAAGGAACCTTTACTGTTGTAGACAAAACCAATTCGGATACAGTAAAAGAACCATCCGCTGTCTCTTCCACTGCTGACAATACCCAGATATCCGATAATAATTCCGATAATGACCAAAACAAAAGCCTTTCTGCTGATGAGATAGCCGCCCTATTTAATGCAGCCGATCCCGCACCTAAAAAAGAAAAGAAAAAGGAGGCACCCGCAAAAACAAGTTCCGCTAAAGCAGAACCTTCAAACAATGATACTGGCAAACAACTTTCTGCTGATGAAATTGCTGCCCTTTTTGCTGCCGCAGAGCCTGTCCCCAAAAAAGAGGAAGACATCCCTCAGGAAAAAGTTGCTGAACCAACTTTGGAATCTATTCCCACCGATCCAAATAAACAGCTTTCTGCTGATGAAATTGCTGCTTTATTCTCTTCAATGGGATAAACCAGATAAACATTTTTTTTATACAATCATTAATAATTTTTCGATTAAATTCTCATATCATATAAAACACCGACTGAGATTATACTACAGTCGGTGTTTTTATTTTAAATAATTACTGATTCGAACCTATCATGTTATTATCAAAATTATTTTGCTTTTACGCTCCTTACCTTAGAAGCCTTTCCTGCTATATCCGCTCCTGATTCACTTGTTGCAATAGGAACTATCTTGTAGTAATACGTCTTTCCTGACTGTAGCCCTGAATCCTTATAAGTTGTTTTTGTCATTATCCCAACACACAGGAAAGTACCTTTTTTCTTGGTAGAACGATATACCTTATAGGCAGTTGCTCCTTTTACTTTCTTTTTCAACTTAATCGTTGCCGATTTCTTACCAGCTTTAATAGACTTAATAGTTGCCTTCCCCGCAGGAGCTTTCACAGTTGTATAACTTACTTCAGAAGAAATCTTTTTGCATCCAGCCGTATTTTCTGAGAATGATTTCCACTTCTTCTGTACAACCCGTTTTTGCGCATTAACCGATCCAGGTGTAACCACTACAGTGGAAATACTATCATTATAATTCTGTGCCATTTGCTGCGAAGTATATCCACGCCATTCATTCTCCTTTGTATAATCTGCCAGCGTATATTCATCTGCTTTATATGCAATAACATAATATTGATAAGATACGCCCTTCTGCGGCCCTACTGTATAATTTGCATTCGAATTGCATTCCTGAGGTCGTGCATAATATACTTGATTTCCCTTGCTATCTGTTTTATAACTTGTTGAACCTCTATAAATTTCACCGGAATAATCCAGAATAGAAGTAGTTGGTGCATCAAATGTATCACGGGAATACTGGTAATTTCTATAGTAATATGTCTTCTTCCCATCCAGTAAGGTGGTTATCAATGGCTGTGCAACGGTACCAGTAGTATCATTGATCCATGCATTTATTGCCGCATTCCAGGCTGTCACATTAACTTTTACAGGATTCTGTACACCTACATACTCTGTAACCCTTGTGCCGCTCATATTCTCATAACCACCTATATCGTTATTTTTAACCAATGAATTTGCCTTCACACGATATACTCTATAATAAGCAGCACCCGCAACTGGTGACCACGATACCTGCACTCCGTTTGCTACTTTCTTTGCTGTCACACTATTTACCAAGCCCAATAGTTTTGTCGTGAAATAATTTCTGTAATCACTCCTCGTTTTTCCCTTGTATGCGCAGATACGGTATTCCACTTCCGTCTCCCACGTACCATCCTGATTCTTCGTAGATGCCGCTGCAAATTTATATGAAGTTGCTGTCTTTCCCAGTCTTTTAATCTCAACCCATTCTTCTTTACCAGCTGCATTTTGCTTGTACTGCTCAACTATATAACCATCAATGCCATATCCTTTTTTCCATTGGATTGTCTTATTGCCATAAGCATCTTCATAGCTTGCATATACATCTGGACTGCCAAAGGCAAAATTTACAGATCGACTCTCTTCAATACAGGTTGCTTTATCTCCCTTTACCTTCTTATCTGCCGGCAATACTGCCCGAACCAAATAGCTATAACGCTGATTTGCTGCTGTCTTCTTATCTGTATAGGATTTCTGATTCTTTTTCAATGTTTTAATCAATTCCCATGAACTGTAGTAGTCATCGATTCCTTTTGAAATAACAGTTTCATCAGAAGACCCCGCATACCTGTACACCTCATATTTTGTTGCACCATTCACCTTCTTCCATGAAAGCTTAACATTTTTAGTCCCACTTACAGTCAGCTTTAAATTCAAGGCACTTCCTTTGGTGGTTCTGTCAATCTGGGTATACTTTCCATAAACAATCTTATTGGTGTCCATATCCTTGTAATAAGGACGTATTTTATAGGAATACTTTGTCTTAGAGGTAAGTCCTTTATCTGCATATGTATTTTTTGCCACTGTTGCAATCTTTTTATACTTGCTGCCGACTTTGCGGTAAACCTCAAAACCAGTCGCACCATAAGCATACATATCCAGTGTGATAGCTGTGGATTTTACGACTGCAGAGACATTTGCTTCTGAATCAACACTGATCTTAATGGGATTGGATGCCCGGCTCATAAAATCTGCTTTTGCGGGATATGGAATCGTATCATCATTAAAATAATCACTCCATTTCGGCATTGGACCTGTTCCTGCACTCCATGCATCATATGCAGCGTCGTATTTTGCTTCACAAGCTGCATACCATGCCTCATATGCTGCTTTATGTGCTGTGTCATATCCTGCTGAATCGAAATAATATGCAACAATAGTTTTACTGCCCAAAGTAAAACTACTTCTATCCAGTGACCAGTCTTGACCAGCTACATCATACTGATCACTTCCCCATTGGCGACTCGGTGTAAATTCATCTCTGCCCTTATCATCCTTACTCCAAAATCCCGTTTGACTATCAAAGGGATTATTATTCTGATAAACGTTCAGATACAATCGATAGCCTTTTGGCACGGCAGGAAGCGTAAGCGTCCAACTGGTAACTACCTGTCCTGATCCTCTTTGTTCCTTTAATGAAATAGTGGGTGCTGCTGGTGCTCCCATCTGTGTCACTTCTTTTTGTGACAGCTTTACATCATCTGCCTTTGCCGCATTGCTTGGAATAACAAAACCTGCCACAAGAGACACTGCAACTAAGGCTGTAGATATTCCTTTCACTAAATTAAACTTTTTCATATTTGCCCTCCTACATATTTGCGAGAAATCATTTTTTACATTTCTCTGTGCATAATTATACTATTATACAACTTTCTTTACAAGTAAATAAAAATTCACCCATTCCACATAGAAATGAAAATGAGTGAATTTTTATTACTATTTCACCTGAATGGTAACTGTTGCTTTCTTACCACTGCCATCTGTCGCCACAGCGGTAATTTTTGCTTTACCTTTTTTAACGCCCTTTACGACTCCAGAAGCAGAAACCACCGCAACTTTCGGATTGCTTGACTTCCAGTAAACAACATTGCTTGCCTGTTTTTTATTCGGTGTAAGCACAGCCTTCAGTTTAAGTTTCTTTTTAACCTTGACCACCTTCTTGGAGACCTTGATCTTGACTCTCTTAATCGGTTTTTTCATTACCTGAACCGTAAAGGTCTTTTTCAAGCCGTTTTCCGAAGTAACAGTAATCGTTGTCTTACCGGCTTTCTTACCAGCAGTGATGATTCCGTTTTCATCCACCTTGGCAATCTTCACGTTTTTACTTGTGAATGTCAGTTCTTCTTCCACTGCATCTTCCGGCAAAAAGATTACATTCAGTTCCATCTTCTTCTTTGGTGCCAGTTTAAAGGTTCCCTTAACCGGAATATTTTTCGCACCCTTTACATCTGCTTCCACTGTCATGCCTGTCGCCTGAACCGCTTTATCATCATCGCCCTGACCGTTATCTACTACCGTAACTGCGACCTGTCCGCTCTTGCCACTTCCATCCTTTGCTGTTGCGATAATGTCTGTCTTTCCTTCCAACACTGCTGTAACTATACCATTTTGTGAGACAGTTGCAACTGAAGGATTACTGCTGGACCATATTACAGACTTATCAGCAGCATCTGTCGGCAGTACCATAGCAGATACTGTTGCAGTCCGGTCTTTTATTATAGTAGCAGATGAAATTGTAACTGTAATGGATTCTACCAGCTTCTTTTTGTCCTCCTTATCCGGCTCTCTGTAAGCTGTTCCATTCGTTTCTTTAATTTCTATCTTAATATCTTTACTGTCTGCCTTAATTGCCGGCTTATCACCCTGTCCAGTTACACTTACTGTTCCACCAGTAATCGTAACTTTATTGGCATCTATGCCCGCTGTATTTCCGGCTCCACCGGTTATCGTCACATTTCCACCTGCAATCATCACATCACCCGCATTAATGCCGGCAGCACCGTCTCCACCGGTCACGGTTACCGTTCCACTCTCAATGATTACTTTATCAGCATCTATACCGACTGCTTCTTTTCCCCCCTGGATTATGACACTACCCTGTTGAGCATCCTCCTCTTTCGAAATCACAATCGTACCTGCCACCTCAATTGCACTGATGCCATCTGCATTGGAAAGAATCTTGGAATCACCTGCTAACCGGATTATAACATCTTTATTTCCTTTAATTCCCGCTACTTCTGCATTATCAAGGATAATGGTAACGTTTCCTTCCGCCTGAATGGTAAGATTCGGATTTTTACCCGTAATCCTGTAAATTTCTTCCTCTTTCAGTATCAATGTATTCCCTTCTACGGAAATGGTACTGCCATGAGCTTCTACATAATCCTTATCTCCTAACTGGGATACATCAACCACATAGCGCTCTTCTAACGACATAAGTGTCCTTAGATCCACTGTTTCACTTGCTTCGCCTGCCTCTTGATCATCTGTTGCCTTATAGCGGATTGCAAATGTATACACGGTATATGGCTTCAGACCCTCAAATATAGGCGATTCCTGCCACTCAAATGTTCCGTCTGCATTTCTTATACCGTATTCTGCACCTTCTACAGGAAGAATTGTAATGGATTGTGCCGTTTTCGCTACAACAGTCGGTTTTTCTTCCGGCTTTTCAGCCTGAGCCTTCTTAACCGTTCTTATAATCTCCTTTTCAATTACAGCTTCTAACTCATCACTGCATACCGACAAAATTACTTTATAACCTTCTATATTGACTCCCTTTCCGTTCTTCAGCTTTATATAAACCTCTGCTGATGCTCCTGAAGGAAGTGCTTTTAAACTATCGTGACTTACGGTGAAATCTTCATCTGAATCCAATAAAACTTTAACCTCATCAAGCGTCACATTGGTATCATTTGTTACAGTCACCGTCAAACCTGTATCGGTAACATAGCCCAATGTAAGCGGTGTATCTTCCTCTTCCACTTCCACAGCCAGACTACCGGTAATCTCGATATATTCTGCCAAATATGTAATATCATCCGTCACGGCTGCTTTAGCACCAGAAATCAAAACTTCGTCTGATCCCTCTGTTTTCCATCCTTCTGCTTTGTATCCTGCCTTCTTATCAAGATTTGCAAGAACAATCTCAGAACCTTTTTTTACGGAATATCTGCCAAGTTCTTTCTCACCGTCTTTATAAATGACTATACAAGGAATTACCGCCTCACCATTTTTATCCACCGGATTCGGAGAGTATACTTTCTCTGCATCAGACTGTACCTGGCATCCGTCCAATATGATCGTTGTTGCCTGAATCGGTGTCACGTCACCTTCTGCATTCGCTTTCAGGCTTCCTCCCAAAAGCTCAATCATATCCTTTGCCTTAACCGCAGCAGCAGTCCCGCTTCCGACAGCCGTTACCTGTCCTCCTTCTATCACCACATTTTCCGCATAAACCGCACCTTCACTATTACCGGAAACCGTTAACATCCCTGCATTTGCAGTCTCACTGCCATTTTGAACCGTAACTTTGCCGGTTCCCCTGACACCTTCCATGATCTCATTATCACCAATCAATTTTATCACTATGTCAGAATCCCCATCTAGTTTCTTCAGCCTTGCATCATCCAGTACTACCATAGGTGCATTTCCACAGGAAAGCGTAATATTCTCATTCCCTCCTGTAATGATATAACTGTCTTTCTTTAATAATGTAACTGTCTTAGTCTCATTATCGTAAGCAATCGTTCCGTTATGTGCTTCCACATATTTATCCGAAATCTTTGTTAAATCTATTTTGTAACAATCTTCCTCTAAAAAATAAGTAGTTACATCCAATACTGCACTGGCTTCACTGGCTTCATAAATATCATCAGCCGCAAATCTCTGGGCAAAAGTGTAAGTTGCATATGGTGACAATCCTGTAAATTCATTGGAATCTCTCCAGCTGTAACTACCTGCTCCTGATTTGATTCCATATTGTACAGCCTCTTCACCCTCATAGACTTTCAATGTCACAGAATCCGCAGTCTTATCCAAAAGTTCCGGCACTACCGGAATCTTTGTATTCTGTATTTTCTTTACTTCAAAGGAAACACTCTTTTGAGCAGAATCATAACTGTCTTGATCATCCGGAATGAAAACAAGTATAAATTGCTTTCCGTTATCCAGACTAGTAAGCTTCCTACTCGCCTCATTCCAAACAAAGCTCCCTTTTATACCATCTGTACTATATCCTGTGACCGGAACATTCTTTAACTCGGTTCCTGCATTCACCTGTATACGATCTGGTCCGATAATAGTTGCCTTTTTCTTAGCCACCGTAAAAGGAACCATTCTGGCTACCGTATTTCCTGCCGCATTAACTCCCAAAACTTCTGGGGCAATTTCTACATTTGTGCTATCCTTTAGCGTATAGACTACATTTGCTCCCGTCATGGAACCGGTTACAATTGTATTAGGATTTTCCCATGCAAAGGTTCCGTACTCATCAGAGGTTTTGGAAAGCGTTACATTCTTCAATGCCGTACCTGCCGTAACCTTACCGGATACGGTCGGGAAAATTACTGAAGTAATCTTCTTTTTATTTACTGTTACCGTGCAGGTAGCAGTTTTTTCACCGTCTGACGTAGTGACAGTAATAGCCGCTGTTCCCGGTGCCACTGCGGTGACTGTACCACCAGATACTGTAGCCACCTTGGAATCAGAAGACGTCCATGTTACCTTCTTGTTACTGGCATCAACCGGGAGTACTGTTGTCGTTAATTTTGCCGTTTGTGCCACATCTAATGTAAGTGCTGTCTTATCAAGAGATACACTTTCCACCGGAACCTTGACCGCAGAGGGCGTACCATAATACTTGGTGACACCGATTGCCGTTAGTTCTTCTTCAGATGCCAGTTCCTTTTGAATATCCGGATTATTCTTATTGGCTAGGTACAATCCGGCCGCCGCACCCACAAAAGCTGCATTATAATCAATCGCTACCTCGTTACAATAATAATCGTTTGAATCATCATGATATGTACCTGAAGTATTTTCAATTCCCCCTACCAGGGCACCTAATAACACATGTGCCTGAACAGTATGGTTATTCCCATTATTCGGCCAGTCTGAATAACCGGCCGCCGTACGATGATGTGGATATTTACTGGAATTCGCATTATATCCGACCACATAGCATCTTTTATCTGCACTGTTTCCCAGCAGGAATTTCATCTGACCGGTAGCCCATTCTGTATACTGCTGTTCTTTTCCACTGTTCTTATCATAAACCAGACCTTCAAGCTGAATATTGCAATTATATCTTGCTGAACCCCATTGACTAATCCATGCGTATCCATTGCTGACTTTTGTTGCACTGTTAATCTTCTGGGAAGCATTTGCCGCCAACGGTGAAAAATTTCCACCATATGCCACTGCATACGGTCCCACCTGATCCCATGCCGGATCTGCACCAGTATCAACCTGACTTTCATATTTTTTATATTCATTTAAATAATTGTCTTTCTTTGTTGCTTTATAAAGCCATGCTGCTGCCAGGCAATAATCATCCTCCCAAGAACTAGAACCGTAATATGCACCACCCTGTGCGTCGGTCTGTTTCTGCTTCCCATTTCTCTGTGCCATGGCAAACAATTTTTCTGCATATTCCAAATAAATTTCATTGCCAAAATTAACATAATGAATAGCCAATGCTGCCACGGCTTCACTCACCTGATCGGTTGCCGGAGTAGAGCTATCTGCAAAATAGGCAGGACGATCAATGTTCTCTTTCTCGGCTGATACCCATTGATGATGGGATGCACCATCTCCTACCTGATAACAGAATGCTTCTGCATTACCATTACTGTCCAACACTGTACACCGAACAAAATAATCACAAAAATAATCAAGAATCGTTTTAAAATGCTCTGTTTGTCCGGTTTCTTCATAGGCATCCTTAAATTCATAATAACCAATCCCCAGTATAGAAGCCGTATATCCCTGCGGCAGACCAAACTTATCATGATCTCCTGCATCATGAAATCCACCAGATACATCTACTATCTTTCCTTTATATGTCACTGACGTTTTATCCCGTAAATGACAGTTTTGTCTCCAATCCAGAGCACATTTCCCCTCCAGCTCACCACACATATTGGCATCATAAAAATAAAGGGATTCCTGTAATAATTTTGCAAAATTATACTCCACATCCAGATTCAAATCCGTAGTAGTATCTCCCTGTACTCCTCCAGAACCACCGGTACCGCCGCCAACAGAAGAACCTCCGGTTGCATTGTTAATCACAGAATCAAATGCATTGCTTGATGATGTTCCCGTCTTGTAATATACGACTGCATTTGACGGCTCACTGTTTGCATAATAATTAAACTTAATCGTTTCCTCTGATGTGGAACCAAAAGAACCACCAGCCGGAATTACCGCACTGCCAACAGGGGCAATATACAAATAATCACTGGTATAACATGTTTTTATCTTTGACCATGAACTCCAATCCTCCACCTTGGTTACACCCTTAATCGGAACTGCCACAATCCAATCCCCGATACTGTCCGAAGTCTGATTATTGATCTTCAGATAATATTCATGATATTCTCCTGCTACATTACTCTGCGTAAATACCGCCTTAACCTTATCCGACTGCTGTCCGATCACTGACGGATCTGTAGCCGTATCATCCACACTGGGCGTCCCTGAAGATTCCCCGACATGATAAGTCAACGTCACTGTTGCACCATCTATTGCAGAAGCTGCTATCTGAAATCCTGCACCATCTGCCGATTTTCCGTCGGCAATTTCCGCATTTGTCCACACTTCACCGGTACTCTGGTCGGTTCCCTTATAGGTTCCGATTGTAATCGTATTACCACTTCTCGTTACACCATTCCATCCCGCATTCCAACTGGAAGCATCCGGGGACTGAATCGTCACCTGCCAGTCACTGATTGTTCCTCCTGAACGATTGATAACAGCCGCTTTATACTGTGTTAAATCCTGTGTCGGCCAGGTACCGTCTGCATTAGAATACGCTTTGATAACCTCCTCTACCTCAATTTTAACATATACGGGCTTAGTCCCCTCTGTTGCATTGGTTACCGTTACCAAATCTGCCGCTTCCACCTTCCCAACTGGCACCATCACAAGGCTTAACAGCATCACAAATGTGAGCAGCCATGCACCGACACGTTTCACTTTTCCTACATTTCCCCTTTGTTTCATAAATAATCTCCTTCCCGATTTTCAGCCAATTCTGCTCACAGCACCTTTTACCAGTTTTTAAAGCTGCCTGTCCTGCTATTTTACTTTCCGACTGATACTTTGCCATTTACTATAGCGTCTTTCCCTGTTCGCTCCTGTACCTTTTATATAGGTACAAATCCTTACATAATATTTTTTTCCTGTTTTTAACCGTTTTCCTTTGTATTTTTTAATTGTTTTCTTTGTTATCCCTGACTTTACAGTATAGGTCTGTGATTTTTTAAATGCTTTATCCGTTGCTATCTGAATGCGGTATCCATCAACACCCTTCTTTTTCTTCCATGTTAAAGTCAGTTTCTTCTTACCTGCTTTGACCTTGAAGCCGGATATTCCAGACTGTAATGAATTGCCATTCTCCCCTCCGGTCTTCACTAACACGGTTTCCTCGGAAGCACTTAAAGACACTCTATAAACACTTTTACAATTACCCGGATTGGACACTGATTCTGCCTTGACAAAGCCGAAACACTGGACCCAGTATTTGGACCCGTTTATCACAAAGCAGCCAATTCCGATAGAGTTATATTCCTTGTTCAGGATGTTCTTTTTATGTCCTTCTGAATTCATCCAGCCTTTCATAACTGCTTCTGGTGTTCCGTATCCCAATGCAATGTTCTCACCATACATCTTGCCACTGGCTGTAAAACAATCCGTTCCGTTCGGTCTGGTGTGACTAAAATCAACTGTACATTCCGCAGCCCTCATCATAGCAGCGTCCAGCAACTCCTTATCCATAGTAAGACTTCCTACCCCTGCCTTGCTCCGTTCCTTATTCACCTGCTTTAGCACCTGATAAGCATCATCATAATTGCAGGTTCCCTGTACAGTCTTAGAAGCAGCCGCCTCTGTCTGCATGGAAAAAAGCAAAACAACAAGACCAACCGCCAGTACTCCTGTCATATATTTGATTTTCTGATATAGTTTCATTATCATTATCACCGCCTATCTATAATTCTCCTTATATCCCTCGTAAATACTTTGTTTGTCACGTCAGATATCAAAACATCATAAAATATCAAAATCTATTACACATAGTTATAATCATTTTCATTATAACAATTATATACTTTGTGCACAATGAATTTTTTTCCGTGAAAATAGCCAAACTTTATGGTAATATTATACAAAAAACAATATGATGTAGCAGAAAGGAAGCTAAAAAAATGGCAAGTAACGCAAAGATCCTTTTATTTCACGTAAAACCAGAAAAGACGAAACAGATTGAATCAGTCTGCCGCAGTCTCAAATTACAGCCTGTAAAAATCAAGCCCTCTTCTTATAAACAGAAGTTGGGATATCTTGCAGGTATCAAAGGTTTCAACAGAGAAAACACCGTTTATCAGGGTCCTGACTTTCCGGCAGAAATGCTGGTATTTTCCGGCATGGATTCAAATATGGTGGATACATTTCTTGCGAAATGCAGGGAAGCCTTCATCCCGCCCATTAATCTAAAAGCTGTTCTGACCCCTCATAATGTATCCTGGAGTGCAGAAATTCTGTATAAAGAACTCTTGAAAGAACATCTGCGTTTTTCCCAAAATAACAACAAGTAACGCATCCGTAAACTACAAATTACTAAAAAGTATTTGACAAATATAATTACCATTAGTATACTTTACTAAAGATTACCATTTTTCCATAGTTAGTCAGTAATCTTTTTTCAGCAAAGCACTAGTATAAAATCAAAACGGAGGTAATGATGATGAGAGAAGGATTTTTAAGAAAAGGATTATTGTTTTTGGCAGCCGTATGCTGTATGTTAGTTGGAACCGTGAGCCTGGCAGACAGCACAGATATTGTATGGTCTTATTCCTGCCAGAGTCCGGAATACTGGACCGCATTCCGAAGGAAGGATGATACAAGCAAGGTATACTGCTACCCTAAATCCGGACACCCTACTTATGCCACGGTATACGGTTCTAAAACCAAAAGTAAAACTGACAGTCTGAGCCGTTCTGGAAGGTTTAAAATTCCTGTGAACACACCTGCCTATATCACCAATAGCGTCAAGGAAAAAGGCGATACCTACGGTGCATTAAGGCTGGAGAGGACCCAGAAGGACAACACGATCTGCAAAGGGGTGTGGAGCGTGGATTCCAGGGGAACCGGAACCATCTACTAGCCGGAAGGGGTCTGACATATGAAGCGAAGAAAAACACTGCGTATCGTTTTTTCCATCGGAATCCTCTGTCTGGCCGTATTATGGGGATATGCCGTGCTTTCCGTAAACAGGCAGTACCGGGACAAACGCCGGTTTATCCAGATTGAACCGGGACAGGCTGCCGATATCAACGGGCTGGAAGTCAGGGCAGCGGACAGCGGGATCTATGATATCGCCGCCTTCTGGAAAGAATATGAACAATATAACCTGACTGAAATCCTGCGTGCAGAAAGGGAAACCGGCGAAGAACTGGGTATTCCCAAAATACTGTGTGCAACCCTTTCCGTCACCAACAACCGGGACACTGCCATAGATTTTAACGACGGCCCCGGCTTCTTCTGTTACGGCTTCAAAAACGGCGCCTGGTATGGCGGTACGAACCCTGCCAGCTTTTCAATGGGTACGCTCTACCGTGAAAAAGGCGGCATCCTGGAACCGGGGGCTTCCTCCGAAATCGTTTTCTGGGCCACGGTCTTCCCTTCAAATGTACCAGAGGACAGATGGGACAGGCTTGCCGAAGAGGATTTCCGTTATGTCCTTGAAGTCGTGGAGGAAAAGAAAACGGTGGTATACGAGGGAATGCTTGGCAGACTCCGGGAAGTAACCGCAACCGATGCCGAAGAAGAGGAGCTGGCTGCCTCCTTGGCGGACAGTACCATGGATCACCCCGACACACCGGAAGAGAATGGAGGAGAGTATGCCATTGATATGTCCCTCGTTTACAGACAGGATTCCCCGGAGGGGGAGGACATCCCAGATGACACCAAAAAGCATATTACCGCAATGGGGGAGGAGTTCTTCATCAACGGCATCGGCTATAAGGTGCTTTCCGCAGTGGCAACCGATGACCCTGCCCTTTTCCCGGAATGCCTGGAGGATATGGGGTGCTGGAGCCGGACAAGGATGCCCATTGCGGAAAGCGACCTCTCCGCTGACCTTTCCACCTATGATATTCTGGCAGATGACCTTGCCTATGTCTTTATCCGCTATGAGATCACAAGCTACCGTGATGACCCCTATGTAATCAATGCATTGGAAAAGGATTGTCTGGAATTATATCAGATCCCCGCCAATCCAATCAATGAACACTGCGGTGCTTCGGGCGGCAACTCCTGGAAGTACTTTGACAAATCCCATTACAGGGAGCGGGAAGAGCTCGACGATGACAGGATCCACAGCTTTTCCCAGTATTTTATGCAGCCGGGGGAAAAGCTGGAAACCACCGTCGGCTTTGTCATAGACGAATGGGCAGACCCGGAACGCTGGGCTCCCTATGTCAGCAGCGGCGACCACTTTTATCTCGCAGTAAACCGTTCCTTTTCCGCAATCCAAGGCTACCACGACCAGTCCATACCGCTGTATGACCTGGATAAGCTGGAGTTCCGGTTAGGGAGCAATAAAACAAAGGAGGAGCCATGAAAGAACTATTTGTTTTGGAAATCAGGCGCTGTTTCCACTCGAAAGGATTCAAAACGGCTTTGGTGATCGGGACCGGGATCGCCGCTGCCCATGCCATACAATTCTTTCTCTATATTTACGGGCTGCAGAAGGCAGGAGTCGATTCCGGTGACCTTCTGCTGACGGAGAGCTATCTTGGCGAAGACTATGTGCTTGTCTGGCATGAAATATACCACTGGCTGCTGCCGGTCCTTGCCGCTCTGCCCTTTTCCACCAGCCATTTTACGGATGCCCATTCCGGCTATCTGAACCAGCTGGCAGTGCGGAAGAAAAAGGGACAAATTTATGCGGTGCGGTATCTGGTTACGTATCTCTCAGGCAGCGTCACCGTGCTGCTGCCGCTGGTGATTAGCCTCTTTATCATGGCGGCTTTCTTTCCGGTGGGCACTCCCCAGGCTTTTCGGCTGACTACTGTAATCAGTCAGACTGGAATCATGGGGGACTTGCACTATTCCAACCCATTGGCATATACCTTCGTATTCTGGCTGATTACAGTGCTGTTCGGAGGGCTGTTTGCCTGCACCTCGCTGATACTAAGCTTATTTATTAAAAATACCTTTTATATTACGATCATCCCGGCATTTATCTTACTATTCTGGGATCTGCTGGCACAGCAGATTCATTGCACAAAATGGTCGCCCTTATGCATGATCAACGAAGCCCAGGATTATGCACTTGCATGGAAACCTATTATCGTTACAGTATCTGCCGGAATTATCATCACTTATTTTATCTTTGTTGTGTACAAGAGCAAAAAAGATATCTTAGGAGAATAAAGGGCGGAATGGAGAGCATTATGAAAATTATTATAAACAATTATACCAAATACATAAAAAAAAGAACCATATTAAAGGATATCAATTTAGAATTGGAAAGCGGGAAAATATACGGTTTCCGAGGACAGAACGGCTGCGGAAAAACCATGCTGATGCGGGCTGTCGCTGGCTTGATCTATCCTGACAAGGGGTATGTAGAAATAGATGGAAAAAAATTAGGAAAGGATATATCCCTTCCCCCAAGCATCGGCATTTTAATTGAAAATCCTTCCTTCCTTAATGAATACACTGGATACAGTAATCTCAAAATGCTTTCCGATATATCCTGCCATCTTGGTAAAAAGCAATTATATCATGTTCTGGAATTAGTTGGACTCTCTCCAAAGGATAAACGGCTTTTCAGGGAATATTCTCTGGGTATGCGCCAAAAGCTCGGAATTGCTGCTGCAATCATGGGGGAACCCGACATTATCATACTGGACGAACCCATCAATGCAATTGATGAAGACGGGATTAAAAAAATACGACAGATTCTATATGATTTAAGGGATAAAGGCAAACTAATCATCATCGCCTGTCATGACAAAGAAGAACTGGATTATTTATCCGATGAAATCTATGTAATTGATAACGGCCGCATCATTGACCGGGTGGACGCAGCGGTTTCCGGAGAATCCGAATTCATATAACATTTGATGAGTATCCGCAGCCGGCAGAGCTTATGCAAAGCCGGCTGCAAAGAAAGGACATATTATGAAGATATTCAGGCTGATAAAACATGATTTACAATACGGAACAGCAAAACAGATAATGACATTTCTTTTCTTAATCGCTATTGTCCTGGTCTGTATCAACGGAGCATATGAGTATTTCCATGCCCTGCATGGCTATAACATGATTGCGGGATATGGCAATTTTTTTGATTACCTCCTCTACCTGTTTCAGGGGGATATAATTCACGAAATCTCTCTTGATTCCCGCTTTTCCATACCCGTCTACTGGCTGGGAATCCACTTGTTTATCGCTCTGTCAGTGGGGAGTTATCCTTCGGAGGACCTGATTGGCTACGGCCGTATGAAAATTCTCTACAGTGGCAGCCGCCTTCGCTGGCTTGCCGGCAAACTGATATGGATGATACTGCATGTGCTAACCTGCTATATGATCATGTATATGACCGTATTTTTATTCTGCATAATAAAACAGGCAGATATTTCTTTTACCCTTTCAGCCGACATATGGGAAAATACCAGATCGGAAATTTTAGGATTAAAGCAGTCACAGATATTGGAAATGACGATTCTGCTGCCAATTCTGACTTCTGTTGCCATTTCTGTTTTTCAAAACCTTCTGGCAGTTATTTTTCAGCCACAGATAGGATATATCTTCACCTGCTGTCTGCTGATCCTGTCCTGTTACTGGGTCTGCCCCATCACTTTGGGAAATTATACAATGTGGTACCGTAATTCATTAATCGATCCAGAGGGTGTGGGTTCTTTTACGGGCTGCATTTTAAATATCACTGTTATTATCTTGGTATTTATCATATTGTGGCAGTATATGAAAAAATGTGATATTCTAGACAAAAAGGAACGGCTCTAGTACAGCGATTTTGTAATAACTGGACTCTATTCGCAGAATGAATCTTTCGTATGCAAGGCGCTTTTTTGCAGGCGTAGCGGTGGCTACGTCAAGAAAAAGCAACGATGCAGGCGAAGATTCAGACAAGAATAAAGTCCGGTTAATTACAAATCGCTGTACTAGCATTGATAAATACCATGACTATCCATCAAACTCCCGCCGCAGGCGGCGGGATATCTACTCCTCCCAGAATAATTCATCCAACGTCTTACCAAGTGCTTTGCAGATTGCCCTGCAAAGATTGATTGTCGGATTGTAATCCCCCTTTTCAATGGCATTAATCGTCTGTCTGGAAACATTTACTGCCGTCGCCAGATCCTGCTGGGACAGATCGAGAGCAGCCCTGGCCGATTTCATTTTCAAATTCTTCATAGGCTATTCCTCTTCTTCCTCATCCAAATGTCTCTTATTGTAAATTACCTTACCGCAAAAGACAGCCAGGATCACACAAATCATAACACCTACAACCAGATTCATATAATCCAGCGAGATTGCTCCATTTTCCAGTATGGGACGCCTTTCCACAATAACACGGACTATCACTGCCAGATTCATGATGGCAACAATAGAAAATATCATTATAATACCTTTTGCATTTTCATAGAGAGACATATAGGCATCCTCTAAAATGCAAATCACTGCAAAGACCATAATGGAAAGGCAGACACCTATCCAAATCCCACAAAAAGACATAAACCACGATATCCTGTTAAATTCGCTGATCAAGGAAACTACAGTCATATAAAAAATCAGTGTAAAAAATGCATATTTATATGCCTTTCCTCTTGCCAGCTGCTGCCGTTCATCATAAGAATCCTTTCTACCGCACCGTTCCACTCTGCCTCCCATTTTTCCCACAAGCCATTTTAAAAAAGCAAGTAGTAAAAATGTAAAGATAACGCCAAATATCATTCCCAGATAATAATACACACTACGGGTTCCCCCTGCTTCCAATCCATATTCCAAATCTATATTCCATCTCCCGTTTTCCTGAAATTCATAGGAGTCCACCCCCACAATTTCTTCTCTGCCTCTCAAAAAATCCACCCAGTCAATCTGATTGGTAAGATATCGAAATTCCACCGTATAGGTTCCTGTCCTTAATTCTATTCCTTCCGAAACTGCCTCCATTTCCTCACCCATACAGCAAAACAGACTCTCTCCCTTCTCATCATATAGCACACAGCCCGTCAGCAGTCCCTCTTTGCCTGTTTTACAGTTTAGATGAAACGTATACCTGCCGTCTTCCGATACCTTCAATTGTTGTACCGTTTTTTCCGGTTCCGGCACTCCGTCTTTTACGACAACCTCTGTATGCAGTTCTTTCCAATCTACTACCGGAGTTGTCTCTTCTTTTTTTCCGCAGCCTGTCACGAAAAGGCAAATCAGAACGACAGTCATGACAGCAGTCCATATTTTCTTCTTACCCATGGTGATCCCTCCTGTTCTTCTCATACACAAATACTGTCCAAATACTTTTTTATAATATAAGCTGTGCATATTTAACAAAAAATCTCAAAACATCTTTCGCTAAACATGCACAACATAGATTATTAAAACAGTATTTTTTTTATTATCTATCCATATAATTACAATATATTACCCTGACATTTATTCTGACTGCTTCATTTCCTTCAGAGCCTTTCCAAGTTTAATCGGATTACCATAACGCAAGGTCCCCATGCGATAGATTTTGGCTGCAAGCCACCCTACAAAAAGAATGGAAATTACCAGAATCACTACGGAAACGCAAACTTCCCAGAATGCAACCTTTCCCATTCCTATTCTTACAAACATTGCAGAATAAGAGGAAAATGGCAGATAAGAACAAACCTTCATAATGATTCCGTCCGGATTTTCCAGCTGGAACAATACCGCGAAATATACCAGCATAATTACCATCTGCAAAGTTCCTGAAGATTTGTTGATATCCTCCGTTTTGGAAACCAGCGCTCCCATCGCACCATATAAAAAGGCATAAAACAGGAAACCACCAATTCCAAAGACTGCAAATGCCACTAATACATTTGCCGGAATATCCAGCAGGATATCAAGCCTGTTACCCCATGCCTCATGGTTGATCCCATATCCAGCTAACGCTGCACCAAGAATCAGGGTTAATTGTACAATAACCGCTGCTGCACCGGCAAATACTTTACCAAATAACAGATATTTGGAATCTACGCTGGTTACCAGCACCTCGATGGAACGATTGCTTTTCTCTGTTGTAACAGAGGTTGCAATCATAACCCCATACATGATGATTACCATAAATATGATAATGACCAGTGCATAACAATACCAGAAATTATCTGCCGCATCCTTTCCAAGTACCTTCTCTTCACACTGAACCGGTGCTTCATAATCCGCCACAAAGGTTTCATAATCAATATTATGCTCCTGACAATAAATCTGTTTGTGAATCACAGACAGCAGCTCATTAAAGATCATCTGGTTACTGTCCGACATATCAAGGTTTAATACGAAATACTGATAATTCATATCATCTATCACATAAAAACCGGCAGCAATCTTTTCCTCCTCCACAGACTGTTTCAATTCCTCTTCACTCTTCATAAAAATGAACTCTGTATCCTGAAATGCCTGTTCCAAAATAGTTTTATCAGCAAAATAGCCATTTTCATCAACGATTCCCAGACTGGTTATATCTTTATTCTTGTCGCCGTCCTCTTCATTCGTGCTCTCGTTCTGGTCACTTGTCTTTTCAATCCCCAGCATACCGGACATATCAATAAATCTCGGAAGAAATGTGATGCCGCCAAGCAATACTGCCATCAAGATTGTTGTGATCACAAAAGACTTGTTCTTGATATAGCTTAACAATTCAAATTCAAATACCGTCCAAAAACGTTTCATGATTCTTCACCCACCTTTGCTACAAAAATATCATTTAGGGATGGTTTATAGGTCTCGAAATGTTCAATCTCAAGCTCCTCCATCTCTGCCAGTTTCTGAAACAGCTGTTTTCTGGTAACACCTTTTAACAGCCTTACGATCACTTCTTCCTTTGTCTTCCCGGTTATCTCTAAAACTTCCGGCAGCCGCTGCCTTAAAAGTGCTTCCATATCCGTCTGGGAAACTCCCACACCACTGATCACCAGCTGATTCTTTCCATACTCTCTCTTAATCTCTGACAAGTTACCGTTTAATACAACTTCACCGTGATTAATAATGACAACATCCTCACAAAACTCTTCCACATAACTCATCTGATGGCTGGAGAAAATAACGATTTTCCCATCAGAGATCAATTCCTGTACCACCTCCTGAAGAATCTGGGAATTAACCGGATCCAATCCGCTGAATGGTTCATCTAAGATTACGATTTCCGGATCACACACCAGCGTAGATGCCAGCTGTACCTTCTGCTGATTCCCCTTCGATAATGTCTCTAACAGTTTCTTCTCATATTCCAGAATCTGAAGCCTCTTCAGCCACTTTCTTGAGTTCTCTACAGCCTGATTCCTGCCAATTCCCCGAAGCCTTGCAAGATATACCATCTGTTCCAATATCTCCCGCTTCGGATACAGACCTCTCTCCTCCGGCAGATAACCAATCTGTACCTTTCTAGGGTTAAATTTCTCTCCGTCTAAAAGGATTTCTCCGCTGTTCCCATGAAATACATCCATAAGAATCCGGATGGTGGTCGTCTTACCTGCTCCGTTTCTTCCCAGCAGGCCCAGTGCCTTGCCGCTTTCCACTGAAAAAGAAATTCCCTTCAATATCTTCTTGTCACCAAAGGATTTTGTAATATTCTTTACCTCCAGTTTCATATTAACGCCTCCTCGCATAATAACTTGTAATTCATCTGCTTTAACAAAATTGATTGCCTGTTTACTATCTTTCACAAAGTGATTTTGGGCGGCAATCCCCATTACCTTTTGGTTTAAACGCAGTATAACTCCCTTTTTACATTTTGTCAAGTATATTTTACAAATAGTTTTGTATTCATGTCATTTTGTAATATCATTAGCACTCTGACTCAGGAATAGCTCCATAGTATCCTGAATATAATTTTTAAAAAATGTCCCTTTTATGTCCTAATGGTACATTTTTATATCATAAATAGTCATGCCCTTTCCCATAAGTCCATATTTTACATATCACCGATTCATATTATATGTCCTTTATCAGGTATATTTTATACCCGCAACAGGTACATTTTGTACACCATACAGGTATGTATTATATACCGCATATCCATCATTCTTATTTTTCTAATTTAACTCATAATGCTTTTATAAAAGATAGCTCCAAATTTTTCTTGAAAGACAACATCATATTTTATATAATAGGCACATGCAGTCCTTAAGATTTTCTTAAGAATTGTCCAATACGCTTTAGGAGGACACTATGCAAAAAACAGAAGATAAGGAAGAACAACCGATTGGTTATCCTGATATCAGTAAGGCAAATACAAAAATGATCGTCATTGTGTCTTTTATCTGTATTCTTATTATTTTTCTTTTATCCGTGCTGATTCCGGATACTTCCAATACAGAAGATACGAGCACCTCACCGGATAACAGTGAAAACACAATTGAAGACACCAAACCGGGCTTCACAAGCTATGAAAACGACACATACTATTACACAGAAAATAATACTCCTGTTGCCGGCTGGCTTATGATAGATGATGTCAGTTATTTATTCCGTGAGGACGGAACAATGGTAACCGGCTGGTATGTTACGGAGGGAAAACAGTATTATTTTGATGATGATGGCGTTATGCAGAAAAACCTTTGGATTGATAATAAATATGTAGGCGAAGACGGCTATGTCCTAAAAGATACTTTTACCCCCGACGGCCGGTATGTTGATGTAAGCGGGAACCTTGACAACACTGTCAGCCTTGCACTAAGCATTGAGGGGCTTTCTGATTTAAAAAATACACTGGAATCCATGATAGGCGAATATTCCGGAACATGGTCTGTATATGTAAAAGATTTAAATAAAAATGAATACATGGCTATCAATAATGTACAGCATTTTTCTGCCAGCCTGATCAAATTATATTGTGCTGCTACCATTTATGATTTAATAGAAAAAGGTACTTTGGAAGAAACCGAACGCATTGATTCCCTGCTTTACCAGATGATTTCCATAAGCGACAATGACGCATTTAATCTGCTGGTCATGGAATGCGGCGAAAACCACAGCCACATTGCCGGACGCAGTGTGATTCAGGATTACATAGATGGAAACGGCTACACTGGAACCACTATCACTTCCATGCTGGTTCCAACCCGGTATAAGGCGCCATCCTCACCGGGAAGGAATTATACTACTGTAACAGACTGCGGGCTTTTATTGGAAAAGATTTATAAAAAGCAATGTGTCAGCCCTGAAGCCTCCGATTCATTTCTTACGCTTTTATCGGAACAGTCAAATACATCCAAGATTCCGTCAGGAGTTCCTGAACATGTAAAATGCGCAAATAAAACAGGGGATACTGATGATGTGCAACATGATGCTGCTATTGTATATGCTCCAAAGGGGACTTATATCATCTGCGTTATGAGCAGTAACTGCGGCAGTGCTATTACAAACATACAGTCCATTTCCAAAACAGTATACGAATATTTTAACTAATGCAGTAATTTTAAAACATCACCTGCAAATCTTTTTACTTATCTTGAAATTCTTTAAAGTTTTCCTTGCCCTTTTGTCCAAAAAATGGGATAATCTATTAATGTTCATTCATAGAATATAACAATCGGGAGCCGTGTAACAAAATCGGCTCTTACAGAAAAACATAACAGAGCGAGGTAAAATCAGAATGATAGAATGGTTAAAGGTTATATTACTGGGAATTGTAGAAGGAATAACGGAATGGCTTCCTATCAGCAGCACCGGACATCTGATTCTGGTAGATGAATTTGTAAAACTAAATCAGAGCGATGCATTTATGGAAATGTTCAATGTGGTAATCCAGCTTGGTGCCATACTGGCTGTCGTTGTGCTATTCTGGGAAAAATTATGGCCCTTCCATTTAAAGAAAAATGCACCAAAACAAAGCTGGTTTGTTAATTCTGCCGATACCGGCTTTGCAAAAGGCTTTCAGACCTTCTGTAACAATTACTGTTATATGGATAAGATCATATTGTGGCTCAAGATCGTATTCGCCTGTATTCCCGCTATGGTAGTAGGCCTGCCATTTGATGACTGGATGGAAGAACATTTTCACAATGCCACGGTAGTCGCTCTTGCCCTGATCATATATGGTGTAATATTTATCGTAATCGAAAATTATAATAAAAAACGCAGCCCCAAAATCACCACCCTGCATAACCTTTCCTTTAAGGATGCCTTTTTGATCGGCGTCTTTCAGGTACTTTCTCTGATACCCGGAACCTCACGTTCCGGTTCTACCATTATCGGTGGAATTCTCATCGGAGCTTCCAGGGAAATTGCAGCAGAATTTACCTTTTTCCTTGCAATTCCGGTTATGTTCGGTGCCAGCTTCATAAAACTGTTAAAATTCGGTCTTGCTTTTACCGGTACGGAATTAGCCGTTCTGATCGTAGGTATGGTAGTTGCTTTTGTGGTTTCCATCGTTGCCATTAAATTCCTGATGGGATATATCAAAAAACATGATTTCAAGGTTTTTGGATGGTATCGCATTATCCTTGGAATTCTTGTGTTGATTTATTTTTTATTTTAGTTATTTTTCCATCAACGATTTCAATTATTTTATCTGCCCGTTTTGCCACTTCCAAATCATGGGTAATAATAATGACTGTATGGCCATCCTTATGTATTTTATCAAACAGGTCCATCAAGTCTTTTGATGTATTTTGATCCAAAGCCCCGGTAGGCTCATCTGCTAAAATCAGCAGATTGTCTGCCACCAGTGCTCTGGCAATCGCTACACGCTGCTGCTGTCCTCCTGACATTTGTGAGGGCAGTTTATTTATAAGGTTCTCTATTCCCAATCGCTGCATTATTTTAATAATTCGATCTTTTCGTTCCTTTCGGTGCACATTTCTCGCCAAAAGAGGAACTTCAATATTTTCATATGCCGTATAATCGGGCATCAATGCAAAATTTTGGAACACAAAGCTTACATATTCTTTCCTGATATTTGTCAATTCCCTTCCTGACATTTCCGATACATTCTTTTCATTCAAAAAATAATCTCCTTCCGTCGGGGAATCCATGCAGCCAATTATATTTAAAAGTGTTGTTTTGCCGGATCCGGAAGGTCCCATAACAGCAACATATTCTCCCTCTTCAATCTTCAGACTGATGGAATCCAATGCTGCAACACGATAATCATCGCCTTCATATATTTTAGAAAGATCATTAATTTCAATCATAACTCATTCCCTCCCAGCAAATCCACAACATTCATCCTGCTAAGAATATAAACAGGAACAGCGGTACCAAGCAACCACAGTCCCAGAACGATCACACTCACTTCCGGTACAACCCTGATATACAGCATACGCAGACATTCTTCTAAATCAGTCAGTGTTATTCTTTTAATATACAATTGTGCTATCACAAATGCTGCTAATAGTGCTGTCAACAGTTTTACTCCATTATCCAACATAATCATTTTAAAAATATCCACAAATGACACTCCATTAGCATACATAATCCCATACTCCTGCTTATTTAACAGTATTCTTATAATAGAAGAAGAAATGATAGCAATAAATCCCGCCAAAACTGCAATCCCAGTAAACAAAAATGTAATTGCAATGCTTTCTTTATTTTCATCTTTATATTCTGATATCATTTCTTCAATAGTACATATCTTGACATGCAACCCGCACGCCTCTGCTAATAAATAAACCTGATCTCTTACCTTATCCGACCCATCCGATATAAAATACATACTATTTCTGGCATTCAGCGTCTGCATATGGCCCGGGTCCAGTCTTTTGTCATATATAGCGACCATACCGTTATCTGCATCAATATACAATTCAGAATATAATGGCATTTCCGATGGCAGTTGAAATCCTTTTGGTAAAAATCCGGCAATCCGGTATTGACATTTACTAATATTATCTGTATATATTTCGCCTACAGTAAAAATCTCCCTAAAATTATATCCTGCCAATGCCGGCACGGCTTCCGTAACATCCTCATCCACCAATTCAGATAAACCAACGATATCCAATAGCTCTTTATCAATACAATGAATATTGATCAAAGTTGGATATGCTTCCCCAATCGTTCCTGCAAGCAGCTCCATATTTCTCTTCAAAAATGCTTCATTCTCTATGAGCTCTATCCATTCACCCCGGGTAGACATTTGCCGCCCGGAAGCAGTAACCCCTTCCACTTCAGGTAATTTCAACAAAAACTCTTCAACTGCCAGCTCCGTCATCTCATCAGCATCCACCGTTGCCAGACTGATATTATATAAACCAGGGACATCTCCTAACAATTGCCGTGTCAGATATACATTGTAATTTTCTCTGTTCCATTCATAAAAAGCGATATATATCAGAAAAACCGAAATCGCTGCAACAATTAAAAGTGCTGCAAGCATAATCCGGTTTTTTCTGACATGGCGCAGATAAATAATCCATATATTTCTAATATCCATATCATTTCCTCCGTTTACAGCCTATTTTGCCCTGACTAAATGATTGTCCCTCCCACCTGCATTACCTTGATATTGCCTGCTTTAAGATGTTTTCCTCTTTCAGCAGGAATAAAGGGTATATCAGCATCACTAAACTTAGAACAAAAATAAAAAGAATACAGTACCCCAGATAGTAAATAATCTGGCTTATATAGAGCTTGATATAATCATTAAATGATATATATAGTATAAATTGTATCATCAATGCCGCTACCATCGAACAAAGAATATTCTTTATCATATCCTTCAATAACAATAGAAATATTTTTAAATCCGAATAACCCAGCAACTCCCGAATGGCTATTTCCCGGTATCTTCCTTTAATCCAATACTCTGAAACAATGATGGAATTCACGATACAGAATAACATGATGACAAAATAATAGTTTATGCTGACACTTTCACTCTGTCCCATAACCAAATGTTTCTCATTCTGTGCCGTAACCAGTATATGGGAATCCATACTGTCTGCACGCCTTTTCATCTCTTCATAGACTGGATAAGTATCTGCCCCATTACTGCCAAGCAAAATCTGTAAAGCCTCACCAAAATCAATTTTACGTTTTACCTCTTCCGGCATTCCCTTATAATATAAAATAACATTGTAATCAAACAGGTCGCTGCTGTCTGAACCTATAAATGCACATACCCGGAACGGTATTCCCTCAATTTCATAATAATAAGCATTTTCAGAAAAAACAGTATCCTTTTTGTGCTCCCTGCCCAAAATGATCGTCGGCTGAATGATATCTGTATCCTTCTCCGGTAATTCCCCTTCTGAAACGGGATATTGCAGGGGCTCTGCCTGATTTACAATCACATCTGTTATACCCTCAGCTTTTACCGCATTCCGATACATTCCAAGCTCCTTTGCAATCAGATTTCCTTCTAAATCCTCAAACACCGGTTCCAGTGAAAACCTTCCATCCGTCTGGTTTGAACAAAACAGTGTCATTTGGTTAACATACTGATATTTTGCATTCTCTTTTTCCTTTGTTGTCTTCAGATGATAGAGATTGATACAATTGACATAACAAATGAAAGAGACAACAAATCCTGTTATCAGTAACAAATTAGATAATTTATAATGTATTATCCGTCTCTTGATCTTCAAAATATGTATCCTCCCTTTTTTACCAGCTGCATCATTATCTCCCATAAAACGTAACACCGAACGATCCTTCCGTTGCTTCCTCTTCCTGAAGAACCATCAGAAAATGTGTTTTTTGCATCATATCGTCAGCAATCTCTTCCTCAAAGCTTCCCATATCCCTCGTAATCTTCTCCTTCCGATATAGAATATTCCCCTCCTCATCGTAAAGAAAAACGGAAACCATACCGCTTATCAGCATATTATCGCATTGCATTTTCCAGCTGGAATAATCATTCAAATAACTCCGGTCGATTCCGGCAGCACAGCATCTGTCCCCATATTCATCAAAACAAGGCGGGAAGGGATCATCTGCCGGTTCCTGTATTTTCCCATGAATTTTCTCCCATTCTTTCAAAGGAGAATCTTCATCCTCTTCCCTGTCCTCATCAAGATAATAGTAAAATGTAGTGTTCTCCAAATCAGTCCAGTCCCGGGTAAGATATCTTATATTCAGGCAACCCACTCCAAGAAGAACCAGAACAAAAAATATAATGAATATTTTTTTCATAATTCACCTTCTTTAATGATGTTATAATCCATACATACAACAGGCCATATCCTCATTTTCCAAAAAAAGTAACACCGAACGATCCTTCCATTTCTTCCTCTTCCTGAAGAACCATCAGAAAATATGTTTTTTGCATCATATCGTCAGCAATCTCTTCCTCAAAGCTTCCCATATCCCTCGTAATCTTCTCCTTCCGATATAGAATATTCCCCTCCTCATCGTAAAGAAAAACGGAAACCATACCGCTTATCAGCATATTATCGCATTGCATTTTCCAGCTGGAATAATCATTCAAATAACTCCGGTCGATTTCTGAAGCACCGCATCTATCCTCATATTCTTCAAAAGAAGGCGGGAAGGGATCATCTGCCGGTTCCTGTATTTTCCCATGAAGATTCTCCCATTCTTTCAAAGGAGAATCTTCATCCTCTTCCCTGTCCTCATCAAGATAATAGTAAAATGTAATGTTCTCCAAATCAGTCCAGTCCCGGGTAAGATATCTTATACTCAGGCAACCCACTCCAAGAAGAACCAGAACAAACAGTATCATAAATATTTTTTTCATCTTCCCACCTTCTTTACAATCAGTTCTACAGAACAAAACCTTACTTATTTATGTACCAGCTTTTAGAAGCTAACGGTCTGTACACATCATTCTTAAGTGAATGCACACCCTTATATTTTTTACATCCGGTTCCTGTATATGTACAGGTCACTGAAACATACCCCAACTGGGTTTTATCAACCCCCTTCAAATATGTTCCATCTGATTTGCAGGCTACTGCCTGTGCAAACGCATAACAGGTATCCCCGCTGGTTTGGGAAGTTGCAGCACCAGCAGTCTTTCCTGCACAGGTTAGCGTTGCACTTCCTTTAACACCATTATCATTAAAAGTAGCAGTCTTAGCTACAGCCATTATTCCGCATCCCAATGACAATACCAAAACCATTACTAAAAATACTGTTTTTTTCTTCATAATACATCCTCCTTCCATTATAACCAATTTTGCTTTGCAAACTCCGTCACGTAATTTTCATAATTTACTTGACTCTTCCATTTTTGCAACGTTGTAATTCACATACTACTTAGTGTAATCAGATCTTTACCTCCTTTCATACAGTTCTTTTAAATGCCAGAAAGGATTAATAAATTTTTAAGATATTCCTCTCGACTGATATCCATAAATAATTTCCAAAAAACAAATAATATGATTGGATTTCAATCGTAACCTAAAGTTGCTTATATCTTTAAAACTTCTAATCCAATCTATAACAT
>JAIDOW010000111.1 GCA_029063085.1 Lachnospiraceae bacterium | reverse complement strand
TCACAGAGAGTCCCTCACTATTTTTTAACTTCTGTCAGCCTTTTCCTACCGATAATCAAATATTATCGATACTTAAACATCATACACCATTTCCCGACATTTTTCAACTCAAACTTACATTTACCTGCATTTTATTTTGCGAATGTTTCATTTTTAAAATCTGAATCTATTTATTGTAAACAATTTGTGTATAGATTGTTGTTATTATAACAGACGAATATCCTAGCAGTTTCTAAATATAACGAATACCGACATCCTCTTCTAAAAGTAGCTTAGTAAACGCACGACAAACATATAAGGTGTTATATGTAAGTCTATAAATGCTTCACTGACATACTTATCAATCATGTACCTTGCAGATTGCTGTAAATCTTGAGGTAGTGATTTCCATCCAATCTCAAAAAACCCTAATTTATTGCTACTCATTTAAATATGTGGTGACCCTTTTTTGTATAATCTCTATTACTCCCTCCAATCCCTTCTCTCCTGAGAAATAACTCTGTGCCTCCTCTAATACAATCTCCTCGATCTGGCTGTCAATTCCTTCTCTTTTCTCTGCATTCGCCACAATTTCTCTAAAAATCGTTTCCTGTTCAGCTGTCAAAGGCTGTTTCATCTCGAAATCGTAACTGTCATTGCCGATAGCGGCTATATATGGGTCAAACCACTCCCCATCCACTTCATAGGCTTCTGTTGCAGTATATCTCTTTAGCAATGCGTCAAAACAATCCTTTCTCACTGGTACTCCAACATAGCTCGTTCCCATAAGCAAGATATCTTTCGAAAAATCCTGATACTGTTTTGTAAAAAAACGCCTCACAAACTGCCATGCTGCATCCTGATTTCTGCTTCCTGCAACAATTCCGAACTGGGGAGCACTGGAATATACATTTGCACCCATACCCTCTTGAAAAGGCGATGCCACCACAATATAATCACCGGATAACGCATCATCATATAACACAACTTCTGTCGGTGTCAGTATCGTTTGGGAAAATAATAATCTATTATCCCGCAATGCCTGTATCTCATCTTCCGCTTCCACACTTTCGTCTTCTATCCCATACCGGTTTGCTAATTCCATCATCCTCCCAAACACATCCAAATCAAATGAACAGCTTTTCTGTTCCCAATCCACCAGATCAACAGCGATCGTCCTTAGAAATTGTTTCAGAATAGATGTGCTTGTCGCATCTGTATAGACTGCTGCCTTCGGATAGGTTTCAAGCAATGTTTCAAACACATCGAGATTCCATTCATTTTCTTTCCCCAGATTAGATTTCTTTGTCACCAGACATTGCAAATGCAGCCATGAAACAGTCTGATATAATTTCCCATTCTGCTCATATGCCTGTAACAGGTTTTCAAAAAAATCCTCTCTCTTCAAACCCGGGTCCGCATCCAAAAAAGGATATAAATCTGCAAACAGATTCTTGGCAATCAACTGGTCTTCCTCTTCAACCGGAATCAACACAATGTCAATATCTGAACCAGTCGCCAAATCCACCATAAGCCCCTGTCCGGGATTCTCTCTATCACTATAGGAAGTAATCTCAATCTCATAATCCTTATTTTTCTTATTAAAATCTGCAACTTCCTTCTGTAAATCACTATCTGCCTCCAGACATGCCAACCGTAGGACTTGTCTTTCCTTTTCCTCTTTTTCCTGTCCTTTCACCATATAGACCAAATACGGAGTATCTGTCTGCTCCAAAGCAAACCACTTTTCATCAGACACCGCATAGATTTTACCGATTTCATCGGGAACAAAATCTGTTTTCTCCCAATAAAGGATTGGTGTCATGCGGTTTTCCCCTATCTGTCCACCACTGATCTCACGTTGTCCCCGCACGTAGTAGTCATACTGCTTGGTTCCATTTATCAATATATCTGATACATATTGATCTTCCTCCAGCTGCATGATTTCCACAGTATTTTTTGCATTCCTGTCAATCTGATAAATTTTTAAAACCTCTTTATCTCCCTTATATCTTGCAGACACAAAAATCACAGCTCCATCTGTACATCTTGCCACGTCTAAAATATACTCTTCTTCATGTTCCGTTATATCATATTGCCATTCCATGTCCGCAGAAAATACCGAAATTTTCCCCGATTCAAAAAACAGATAGATATTATCCTCCTGATCCAGCTGAAGATTTTGAACCGTATCGTACTCACCGATCCTGTCATCCAGCGAAACCTCTTTTGTCTCCCCCTTTGCACTGTCAATTCTGACCAGGGAGGTCATCCGCTCCATCTCCCCATATTCATTTTCCAGAAGATAGTAATTTCCTTTTGAATCGATATCAAATGCTTTTATTTCATCATCCTCGTTTACCTCCATAGAAAATGTCTGTGACACGCCTTCCTCCTGCACCTGATAAAATAACCATTCCGTATCCTCTTCTTCATATGATGCCAATACAATGCAAGCGTTATCATTTCGTCCTGCCCAGGTCAATACTGCTCCTTGATCGATTCCGCTCTCTTCCTGTAATTGACTCACACTGCATATCTCTTCTATATGAAATGGTTCCGTTCCCGATACCTCTTTTTTACCACATCCGGCAAGCATAAGTCCTATCATAAAAACCACTGCTATGTATTTGCAACACCGCATTTTACGCTTCATGTTCCACAATCCTTCCGTCTTCCATATAAAGAATCTTCTGTGTGCGTGCTGCAATTTTCGGGTCATGTGTAATGACCACAACAGTTTTTCCCTGTTTATTGAGCTGCTCTAAGATATTCATAATCTCATTCCCATTGTTCACATCCAATGCTCCCGTTGGCTCATCTGCCAGAATTAGTTCATTCCCTGATGCCAGCGCTCTTGCGATTGCACAACGCTGCTGTTGCCCTCCCGATATTTTAGCCGGCATTTTTTTTGCAAGCTCCCGGATTCCCATCTGCTCCAAGGCTTCATACACCCTTTTCCTTCTCTCTTTCTTTGGCACATTCTGAATGCAAAGTGGTAATTCCACATTCTCATATACCGTATACTGATTCATTAATGCAAATTGTTGAAATACAAAAGCAATGTGTTTTTTTCGAAACTGATGCAATTTACTTTTTTCCAAATTATGCACTTCAATATCCCCATAAAAATACTCTCCAGAATCAAATTGATCCATACAGCCCAGCATATTGAGAAGTGTCGATTTTCCGGAACCGGATGCCCCCATAACCGAAATCATCTCCCCCTCCTGTATTTCAAGCGATACATCCTGTAAGGCACGGGCAGCACCTTCTCCTTTTCCATAAGTCTTTGTTATATGTTTTAACGTAATCATTTTTCTGTCCTCCGCTAAAAATTTCTCGTTCCCTCTGCCGGACTAATCTTGAAAACCATATAAAGAGGTCGAATTAACGTAACCAAAATCACAACTGCTCCTGCTCCAATTAAATACAATAAATTATTATATAAGTACTCCTGCCTCATTATGGCTTCCCCGGTAATCATACCTTGTATTGAAAATATTACGATATCGATCAAAACAGCTCCTGCCATCATAATAGCCAAATCCTTGAATAAAATGCCTGATATCTTCCAAAAACTACTCCCAAAAGCCTTGCGGATCATCATTTCTTTTCTTCTGCGTTTTATCCAGACCGAAGATACAACAAAACAACCACCCATGCAAAGTATAAGCAGACCATATAGAACAAATTTTTTGTATCTGTCCATCATTTGTTCCAATGTTCTCGCATCATTCAATTCCTCCATATCCTCCTGCTCAACTGTAACAAAATGTTCCGGTCCTGCAAATTGATATAACCATGTCTGCAATTCTTCAATCTGTCCAATTTCACCAATATTACTTCCATATTCAATATCAAACCAGTACTCACCATTCAAATCCTCCATCGACCTTTCAGAAAAACAATTATAAAAAACAATCACACGATTGTCATTTCCATCTCCGGTAACATCCTTTAGTACCCCTGATATTTCATATGAAACACCATTGATCACAATCTCCCTGCTATTTCCTTTTGTCTCTGCCAGACGCAATAATCCTTCTCCCACGACCACACATTTGCGCCCATGGGAAATCTCATTATCCGTTGGAAACCTTCCATGCTGTAATTCTTCCACAAGAGGCTCATTATAACTTACCACCAGGTGAATCGGTGCGATAGAATATCCAGTTCCAACCACTGTCTTAAAAACAAGAATCACATTTCCCTGTGTGATGTTTAATTTATCCACCTGTATCCTTGCATTTATTATTTCCGTATCCGGTGTTTGATACTGGAATATATGACTGTTCGCATAATGTTCCTTCCCTGCCTGCTCTTTCGCCGCACTTTGTGCATTTTGTATCCGAAGTACATTAACTATGATAAAAAAGGTAAAACAAAATGCAATCATCATCACCGAACCTGCCAGTTTATCATGTATCCACAAATGCTCCCCTTGTCTCATTTTTTCTCCTTATACCTTATATTCCTGAATTAATTCCACCGGACTCTTCTTCTTCATCCACAAGATTGGCTTCAAGGTTGCCAGAGCAACAATCAGCAGACCAATCAAAAATGCCGGTAACATCGCCTGTCCAAAGTAGATTGTTCTCACATTCCGCCAATTATCTATTCCCGGTTGAAAAATCTGCCACGTGCTTCTCAGTACAAAATATCCGCCAATCCCTGCCAGCAAATAAGCTGCTGCAACTTTAAGCAGATTTTCCCCCACTAAAATAAGCACCAGATCCCTCGTTGTCGCTCCGTTTGCATAGAATATTCCAAAATATTCCGTATCACTGATCATTTCAGAAAACTGTGTGCGTTCCAAAATAACCAGTGCAGTTATCATAATAATAAATGTCATTGCTCTAATCGCATTTAATATATATGAATATTGATATTCATTTTCATCTATCACATCTTCCAGTCTGGCAAGCTTGATTTTTGCATTATGTTTCTCTGCCAGCTGCTGTAATTGCTGCTCCGTTTCCTCTAGGCTATATCCGCTTTTTACCGTATATGTACACCGCAAACTTACAAGGTAAGGAGCTATATAAACGACCATATTGTCCAGATTCTCTACATACCGGGTATCCCTTATCGATTCAAAAATATATACATCATCACAAATCCAGCATGTCCCTTTCTCCAAGATTCCCCCTACAACATAAGTGGTTTGTTCAAATTCGCAGTCATACTTTGTACCCACAGGAATATCTTTAAAACCCGCCCCCAGATAAATCAGGCTCTCATCTTCTGCCAAATCCCACTCTTCCGGTCGTTTACCATCACTTAAGTTGAAATGGCACACATCCACTCCGGACCAGCTCATATGAAACCATGGTACACCATTTTGCTGTTTTACATACTCCGGGTCTAATTTCTCCTGCTGTGCCCCCAATTCTTCTATCATATCCATTGTCGGCTGATAGATACTACCGCTGGTAACACCTATGATTTCATCCATATTCAGCATATCGTTCAAAAACTCTTCTGAATATTCCTCAAAAATAAGCATCCCTGCCTGTTTAATCCCTCCATTTAAACAATAGTCACAGGCAGTTCGCTCCCTTCTGATATATCTCCATGCGAATAAGGAAACCAACAAGAGCAGAAACATTACCATACAGAGAATAAGCGTCACCATATACCGAATCAACCTATGCAGCATTCTGTTGGCCGCATATTTATATAGCATTTGCAAATTCATGTTCTTTCCTTCCCTTCCGCCAAAATAGTGGCATATTATAGTATCCTATAATATGCCACTTTGCTAAATATTATCTGCATCTAATTACACGCATAGCCATGGACCTTTGCGTTGTGCCATTGGTATCATATGTTTTAAGCAGTAACCTTATCCCTTCCTCGTCCTTTTTTGCCGCATTACGCTGCTTGCTAAATGTAGTACGTGTTAATACTTTATTTTCATAACTTTTTGCATACCAAGCTCTATCTACAATCATTCTCGCCACTGCATATTTATTATCATATGAACCTGTGCGAAAACCTCCATATGTAAAAACTGCCGAATTAATGTTTCCATTTCCATACGCTTTAACTAAATCATCTCCTGTTGAAAAATTCGCATTGGTTGCAGCCTGTGAACTGATTGCAGCTGCACACATAAATAATACCATCCCTACTAACATTAGCTTTCTCTTAATACTTAATCTCATTTTTTACCTCCCAATCTTTTGTTATATTATTTTTAGCATAAACCTCATTGCAAACCATCTGCTATTAACAACTACCCATCAAATTTCTTCCGACAAAATTAGTATACCTCTCCCCAAACAAAATGTCAACACTAATATTTCATTTACAGTTTTATATTTATCTGCATTTTATTTCGCGGATGCTTCGTTTTTAAAATCTCCATCTGTTTCTTGCAGGCAACCTCTGTATAGATTTGTGTTGTTACAATAGACGAATGTCCTAGCAGTTTCTGAATATAACGAATATCGACATCCTCTTCTAGAAGTAGCGTGGCAAAAGCATGTCGGAACATATGGGGTGTGATATGTAAGTCTATAAATGCTTCCTTAGCATACTTATTAATCATGCGCCTTGCAGATTGTTCCGAATATTTTTCCCCGCTCCGGTTATAGAAAAAATAAATATCATCTTCAATCTCCGATTTCCACAACCTGAAATACCTTCTTACCTGTCTTAAAACTGCCGGATTCCCAACCTGTAAATATCTTTCTTTTGCACCTTTTCCCTTTATACATAATATCCCATCATTTATATTGAATCTTTCCTTTTCCAGATTGCAAAGCTCCGAAATTCTAAGTCCGGTTGCAAACAGCAGTTCAACAATAACGATATCCCTTACTATCATCTTTTTCTGAAATCTTGTATTGCCGGGATTCTTTTCTTTCTGATACATATATTCTAATAGCTTTTGAATCGTCTTAGCGGGAATCGTTTTTGGCAGCAGCTTTTCCTCACGGAATTGCGTTCTCACTTTCCGCATCGGGTTTTCATTTATGATTTCTTCTCTTTCCAGAAAAGAAAAAAAAGCCTTTAAACTGGCTATTTTTCTTTTGACCGTTTTGGGTTTGTATTTTCCATGCATACGGACAATATACGCATTTAACAAATTCCTGGTAACATCACACCCCTTTCCAAGTAAATACTCCTGAAACTGCATCAGATCATTTTCATATGCTCTAACTGTCTTCTCATCCAACCTCCTCTGCTCCCTGCAATAAAATAAATAAACATTGACTTGCTCTTGCGTCGTGCACATAATGATTCTCCTTTTTTGAAAAGGATATCACAATTTAGGCAGAAACAAAATATACTGTCACCCTTAACCTCTGGCAAAACGCAGCATAAGCAACGCTCATGATATAAAGAAAATTGCAAGGACTGTATTTTCTAAGGTCCCTGCAATTTACCAGCAGTCTCAAAACTGTCAATATGTACGAAGTCTCACCGAAAACTCCTCATCTCCGGTATATATCTTCTTTACCGGTTACTCTTGTGTTCCTTCCATAAGTGCTATCCACAAATCGCGTTCTGCCATATTCATATAATAATTTCCTGTAGATTCCTCTTTATAAATAACGGCACCCAGATATCTCTCCTGACCTCCATAGCCATCCTGTTCTATCATCCCATTTTCATCACAATGCTCTATCATCCCCACCTTTTTCAAACTATCTCTTATTTCCTTTTCCAGCGTAAGCCATGAACCGGAATCCGGATAAAAAATTTTCCCATCCACACAGACATATACAGGAAACCCTTCCAAGGGTTCCACAAATATCTCGGGCTTATCCTCCTTACCATAACACACATAATGAGACAATTCCGTCCTTTCCTCACTGGAAATATCCAAATACGGAACTTCTATATAAATAAACTGATCATCTGATTGGTTTTCATATATAATTCTCGTCTCTTCTGACTTGGGTATCATAACAAAATTCTCCTGCGGCAGCTCCTCTTTGCCAGAGTAAACCACTTCACCGCTTATTTCATACCCTTCCGGCAGATCAATACTGCTTTTTCCTGTCGGTACATAATAATGGTCATTTACACGAATAATGGATTGGACATAATATACCTTTCCTGACTCTGTCGTTATAATCTCTTCCTCCAATGTTATTTCCTTTTTATTTTTAGCATTCTCTGATTCTACTTGACCTGTGCTTAAGGAACAGCCCATGAGACATATTATAAATATTATACAGTGAATTATTTTTCCAAATTTCATATTTTATCTCCATTTCATTTATTAGATAATGAATATTTCCAAACAAATACTTTATTAGATTGGGAAGAAGAATAGGTACAGCCATTTTCTTTGTACTGCATAATTTGATTGCTTCCAGCACCCCATGAATTCCAAAATAATACATATTTTCTATTGTTTACTTTTTTATAGCCATGTGCTGTTGCATTATATAAAAACCTTCTCTGAACTTATTATACTATAACATCTTTTAACGATTTTGTATTATTTTAAGGACGAATAACCAGTTTTTATCAATTTTTCTTATAATTTTTTCTCCATTCTATCATAAAACCTGAATACATAATATTTTTTTAAGTTTTGCTAAAGGCTTTTACAAAATCATATGTTTTGTATTTTTACTGCTTTTGCAGAAATATTTTCCTTAGCCGTGGCAGGATGGAAAACTTTATTAAGGAAGGCAAAAGCGGATTTGACTTTGCTGCGAGAGCAGTCCGTTCAGCAAGATATATAACCTTCAAACTGTGCAAGAACTGGCAGAAGAATAATCTTCCATAATCTTCTCCAAAGCTGCCGCAATCTGATCCGGGCAGGAAGTCTGTTTAAAACTGCATCGGATACCTTTCATATGGTTTATGGCATCCTGTATGGACATTCCTCGTGCCAAAGCAGATATTCCCTGCAAATTCCCACTACAACCGCCATTGGCAGTAATCTTCTGTATTACATTGTTTTCATCATATTCAATTATTATTTCATTCGGGCAGACACCCTCAGGCTGAAATGTGTAGATCATATATTTTCACCTCTGATTTTCATATCTTTTTTGTTACAAATATTGCTTGATAAAATAACACCTAATATAGTAAGCATCATTCCCAAAACCTTTTTTCCATCTATTTTTTCATGCAGAATCCACACAGAAAAGAGAATGGTTATAACGGGGGAAGCATAAATATACAAATTTGCCTTCACGGAACCTATCACCCTGATTGCATAATTCCATGTCATATAGCTGACAGCACAGGCTATGATGCCGAGATAAAGAAGCAATGCCAGATTCTTTGGCTTCATCCAAAGAGAAACATTTTCAAAGGAGCCAAAAAATCCGATAAAAGGAATCATAAAAAGAATTCCATAGCCAAAAATCTTTCGTGTCACCAAAATATTATCAAAACCGTACTTTCCGATTTGCTCCATTAGTATAGAATATATGCCCCATACAATAGCTATGCCAACACCAATCAAATCACCGGATAAATGCAGCTGCACATCTCCCAGATTCGGAAAACTGATTTGGAATATCCCAATCATAGAAAGCAGAAAACCGCAAAAGTAATTCCACTTCAGACGATGTCCCATAATCATAAAAGCAAAAATTCCGACAAACAGGGGAGCTGTAGATACAATAACTGCAAGATTCGACGCCTGCGTATGCATGAGTGCAATATTTTCCAGAAGATAATTCATTGTCACTCCAGTTAATCCTGCCAGGGCAAAAAGCAATTCATGCCTTCGGTTTACAACAGTAAATTTTGTGGGACAAATCAGCCACAAAAAACTCCATCCGATTAAAAAACGCAATATGAGAATTTCAACAGGACCAAACTGGTGCAGTAATATTTTCGTTGAAACAAAAGTACTGCCCCAGACAAGAACAGTAAAAGCTGCCGCAAAATGTCCCTTCAACTCATTAGATACTGTATTCATAATCGCATAAAGTTCTTCGGAGAAAACGCTTTGTACTTTCTATTTTAGGAAAGGTAAAGAACTCCTTTGCCCCTCCTTCCTCAACAATAACACCATTCTCCATAAACACAATACGGTCAGCAACTTCCCTTGCAAAGTTCATCTCGTGTGTAACAACAATCATTGTCGTTCCTTCATTTGCCAGCATTTTCATGACCTGAAGCACCTCATTCGTAAGTTCCGGGTCCAATGCTGAGGTTGGCTCATCAAACAAAATCACTTCCGGAGACAGTGCGATGGCACGGGCGATAGCGACACGCTGCTGCTGACCACCGGATAATTGATCGGGATAATAGTCGGACCGATCTGACATTCCAACCTTATCCAGCATAAGCTCCGCTGTCTTTTTAGCTTCTGACACCGGGATTTTTCTCGCCGTAACCAGTCCTTCCATGACATTTTGCAATGCCGTTTTGTTGTGAAACAGATGATACCCCTGAAAAACAAATCCCATCTTCATTCGAAGACTGCGGATTTCTTTTTTTCGGATATGTGTAATATCTTTCCTGAAATCATCAAAAATCAATTCTCCCTTATCGGCGCTTTCCAAAAAACTGATACACCGCAAAAGAGTGGTCTTACCGGAACCGCTGCTGCCAAGAAGAGCAATAACTTCTCCTTTATTTACCCGAAAATCAATTCCTTTCAGCACTTCTGTATCTTGAAAACTTTTGTGAAGATTTTTTATTTCTAACATGATTCACCATTTCCTTTTTTATCAGACTATTTCTTCTGCTTCCACCTGCAAAATATCATTCAGATAGTTGTTTGCAATCATCAGAACCCCCATTGTTGTTATTACCACTATCTCTTCTTCATTAAATTTCTGCTTCATCCGTTCAAACAACTCATCGGATACATGCTTTGGATCCTTTGCAATTGCACGCCCGTATTCGATTAATAGCTGCTCTCGATCGGTAAAATTAAATGTATCAAAGTCAATGCCATTTTCCTGTAGCAGCTTTGTAAAATATGTAGAGCATACCAGGCAGTCATTTTCAAGGGAAATTGCATATTCATAAAAATCCGCAGCACGTTTTCCGATTAACCGCTGGAGTTCCCCATCCAATGTATACGAACTTTCTTCCAGTGCCTGAAAAGCAATAATATTATGTAATAGCGTACGTTTTTCACTTGTAATGCGGTGCCCTCCTGCTATATGGTCAGCAACCACTTTCTGTACATCAGTCGATGCCTGATTGATATCTATCTCTGTAATCCTACTCATATTTGTCCTCCTTTTTCAATACGATTGTCTCCTTTCCTGTCCGGTTGTTTCCAAATCAACTTCTTTTCCAGACAGGATTGTAATAATGTTAGCAGCGAACACAGCAAAAGATAAATGACTGCTGCCTCACAGTACAGGGCAAACGGTTCAAAATATCTTCCTGCAATCTGTTGCGCTGATTTAAAAAGTTCTATTACAGTTATACTTGAGGCAAGAGAAGTATCCTTTGTCAAGCCAATCAATGAATTAAACAAATTAGGAAATGCCATTCTCATTGCCTGTGGTAAAATAATTCTTATCATAATCTGCCGATAGTTCATTCCCACCATATAACCAGCCTCTGTCTGACCTTTCGGAACGGACAGAATTGCGGAACGGATGGTCTCTGAATTATAGGCGGCAAGATTCAGGGAAAAGGCAATTACCGCAGAGGGAAATGCCGGAATTGAAATCCCCAGTGATGCCAGCCCATAAAAAATGATAAATAACTGCACCAAAAGAGGTGTCCCACGAAAAATCCAAATATAAATACGGGCAGCATTTTTCAACCATCGTACATTCATCACCTGTACAAGTGCCAGAAAAAAGGCCAGAACCAAACTGATAGCAAAAACAATAATTGTCAGTGGAATGGTAACCTGTATACAGGGAATCAGGATTTTCATAAAGGATGTTATCAATATATTTACTAATCGTTCACTCATAATCATTCACCATTCACTTATTTTCAGCAGACGTGTCTACTGTGAAATCCTTGTTAAAATATTGTTCTGATAAAGCTGCCAGTGTACCATCTTCCCGCAGCTCCTGCAAAGCCTTGTCAATCTCCTTTAAAAGACGCTGCTCTCCCTTACGTACCGGTATTGCAATCTGCTCATGAGAAGCCGGCACTTCAAAAACCGCTTTAATTTTTGTTTCCGGATGTTCATTCATATAGCTCTGAAAGGTAATACTGTTAAAACTCAGAAAATCTGCCCGCTCTGAAAGCAGAAGGTTGATTGCCTCAGCGGCAGTATCAATGGGAACAAGAGTCGCCCCGACTTCCTCAAACCATGCTGCATACACATTTGTGGCATTACCCGCAAGGGTTTTTCCATTTAAATCTTCCACAGTCTTAATCCGGTCATCATCGCTACGTACCAGTATCTGTGTAGATGCATATAGATATGTTGAAAAATCATATTTCTCTTTACGCTCATCAGATACGCCAACGCAGTTGATGACGGTGTCAAAACGACCACTGTCCACACCCGCCAAAAGAGAATCCCATGGAGCTTCTACAAACTCTGCTTCGACACCCAGCTTTTGTGCAACCTTTTGTGCAACCTCAACATCAAATCCCACTAATTTACCGTCATCATCATGATAATTAAATGGGGGATATGCTCCTTCAATACCAACTATAAATTTACCGGCTTTCTGGATAGATGCCAGTTCATCATTTTGACTGGTCTCACTTTTGTCCGTTTCCTGAATTTTCTGTTTCCCGCAGCCTCCCAGTATAACTACGATGAGAATCGCACTTAATACTAATGGAAGTATCTTTTTCTTTCTTTTCATAATTTGTTCCTCTCTTTCTTCTCATGTTTTGTTATCTTTTATTTAATACCAAGTTCATGCAGAGCATATCCTGCCAGAAGTCCTGCTCCATATCGCAAGGCTCTTTCATCAATGTCAAAACGACACTCATGAAGCGGGGCACCGCTGCCAAGCTCCTCGTTCCGTATTCCAAGGAATGCCATTGCACCAGGATACTCTGCCGTATACAAAGCAAATGATTCTGAACCGAGTTTGGGATCACAGCCTTCATATTGCTCCGAACCAAACAATAACTCTACTGTATCCCGTACCGCCCTTGCAACCGCTGGATTATTGTATAATGGTTCTTCCAGATACATTAAATCAATTTCAAAAGTACAGTCAAAAGCCTGTGTTATGTGCTCAAGCTGTTTTAAAAAAGCATCACGGAAAGCTACAAGGCTTTCATGATCCAGCGAACGAGCAGTACCTTCAAAATACAATTCACTGTCAATGACATTTCCCCGTGTTCCGCTCCTCACAAAAGGAATACTAAAAGTTAATAAACGGTGGGGACTAATATGTCGCAGGCGGATACTGTTTAGTGCCTGGTAAAATGCTGTAAAACAATCCAGTGGATTATTAGCAAGATCCGGTCGTGCCCCATGCCCGCCCTTCCCCTTTATATGTATCTCAAATCCGAAACTACCTGCCATTACAGCAGCAGGCTCGGCAGAAATCTTTCCTGTGGCAAGTTCAGGAGCAACATGTAAGGCAAAACAGCTGTCGGGGCAGATTTTCTTTTCTTTCATATAGGCAAGCAGGGGATCTACCCCAAAAGAATGTCCAGGCCCTCCACCCTCCTCTGCTCTTTCAAAACAAAAGAGAACCGTACCATTAAAATCCTTTCTACATTTACCAAGAATCTTTGCTGCCGTCAGGAGCATTGCCGTGTGGGCATCATGCCCGCATACATGTGCAATCCCCTTCTTTTGTGAAACCACCTTTTTCCGTTGTACCAGATTGTCCGTATGCTCCTCCACTGGGAGTGCATCTATATCGGCACGCAGTAAAATTAATCCCTGCTGGTGATTCGGTGCCGCATCTCCCATTCCTGACAGTGTTGCGATTATACCGCCTTTTTCTACCTCCGTAAAAGGTATTTGCAATTCTGAAAGTCGCTTTCGTATGTAATCCAGCGTATTTTTTTCCTCTCCTGAAAGTTCAGGATACTGGTGCAGATAATTTCTTGTGGCAATCAGCATTGTCTCTTCCTCTGCAAGCTGCAAAAGTAAATTTTTTATCATTTCACCCCTCATTTTCTAATAACATCTGTGATTTATTCCTTGCATTTTCTTTAATCTGACTCATAACTATCATCCTCCTATTTTTGGCATAAAAAAAGCAGCTGCCATATACTTTTCAACAACTGCATTATCTCATAATAAATATAATACACTATATGTTGACCGTATATGGAATACATCCCGCATTTCTACATATCGTTGAACAACAGCACATACACATCTTCCCATTTTTTACAATATTTTTATTCATACCAATTACCTCCTTTTCATACTAACATAGTATGTTTATATATTTATTATAATCATAACCCTATCACTTGTCAATATCATGACTTCCAGTTTTTCTCTATCAAACCTAATAGGAAAATCCTATAACCGCTAATGCAGAGTTTTTCCATTAGGCAGGGTGTTAAATCTCTTACCTTGCTAAATTATATATTGATCTACCAAAAGTCCATACTGCCACTCTAACATATCTTTTAGTGTAATTTCCTCCAATACACCACTTATTGCTGCATCTAGTTTTTCCCATACTCTGTAATTAACACAGGTTCCTTTATTCTTACAGGGAATTCCGTTTTCTCCCACACAGTCTGTTGGTGCCATATTGCCTTCCACAGCCTTTAATATCTGCCCAACTGTGTATTCCTCTGGTGGAAATCGGAGAGTATATCCTCCATTTTTTCCTCTTAGACTCCGAACCAGATCTGCCTTTTGTATTCCTGAAACAATCTGTTCCAGATACTTTTCAGATATATGCTGTCTTCTTGCAATATCCTTTAAGCGAACCGGTTGTCCCCTGCTATAAGTCGCCAAATCCAGCATAAACTTTAATGCATTTTTTCCTTTCGTTGATACTTTCATACAGACAAAACCTCCCTCTCACAACGGATCTGCCTATTACATTTATTCCCCTGCTATCTCCAACATACGTTTTAACGGTTTCATGGCTCTTGCTCGTAAACTTTCGTTGATATCAATATCCCTATCTAAGTTTTTCAGTTTGTCCAATACTTTTTCTAAAGTCACCTTTTTCATATTGGGGCAAAATTGCCGATGTCCCACAGAATAAAATTTTTTTGTAGGATTTTTCTGCATCAGTTCAAAAAAAATGCCCATTTCCGTACAGATAATAAAGGTATTATTCTTAGATTTTGTCACAAACTCTATTATTTGTGATGTACTGCCAATATAATCAGCAAGTTCCAAAACATCCTCTGTACATTCCGGATGTGCCAGCACCAAAGCTTCTGGATGAACTTTCGCAGCTGTTTTTATATCGTTACTATGGATACTTTTATGTACATGACAAAAACCATCATTAAATATAAATTTCTTTTCTGGAACCTGATTTGAAATGTAATGTGCTAAATTATAGTCAGGAATAAAATAAATATACTTATTGGGCAAGGCCCTTACGATTTGCACAGCATTTGACGATGTAACACATACATCAGACTCTGCTTTTATCTCAGCTGTAGAATTCACATAACAAACAACTGCAACATCATTATATTCATCCCTGATTGTCCGTATTTTGCCTATATCTGCCATATGAGCCATGGGACAATCAGCACTGTCATCTGCCATATATACTTTCTTTTGGGGATTTAATATTTTTGCACTTTCACCCATAAAAATAACACCACAAAATAATATATTTTCCTGTGCCACTTTTGTTGCCTGCTCTGCAAGATAATAAGAATCACCAACATAATCAGCAATTTCCTGCACTGCTCCATCCACATAATAATGTGCCAAAATCACTACATCTTTTTCCTTCTTTAATTGTAAAATTCTATTCTTTATACTCTGTTCTATCATTTTATCACCTCTCTGCCTGTCGACTGTTCTGTCTGGAGATACTCGTAAAATTCTTTTGCTTCTCCTTTTATCGCAAAATGAATCTTAATTTGCAAACTGACCCAGTACCCACTCATACACACTTTTCCAATCTCTGTAACGCCTCTTCCAGAACACTCCTCGGACATGCCACATTAATCCTCTGAAACCCTCTGCCGCTGATTCCAAAAATCTTACCACTGTCCAGCCATAATTTTGCCTGATGAATGATACGCTGGTCCAGTTCTTCTGCCTCCAGCCCCAGCCCTCTAAAATCCAGCCAGACCAGATAAGTCGCCTCCTGCTGCACTACAGCCACTCCGGGCAAATGTTCTTTCACATATTGTCTGGTAAACTCAATATTATCTCTTACATAAGACATCATAGCCCGGTACCATTCCCCGCCATTAGAATATGCCGCTTCACCAGCCACCAGCCCCATAATACCTAATTGGCTGATGCCTGCCCGATCCCGCTCCTTTCTGAATTTCCTTCGCAGCATCTGATTGGGAATAAAGATATTAGAAAGCATCATTCCTGCCAGATTGAATGTCTTGCTGGGAGAGGTGCATATAACGCTGATTTCTTCATATTCTTTTTTCAGATTAACAAACACATGATGAATCCCCCGAAAGATAAAATCATGATGAATCTCATCACTAACCACCGTCACCCCATATTTGACACAGATATCCCCCAACCGGATCAATTCTTCTCTCGTCCATACCCTGCCCACTGGATTATGCGGACTGCATAACAGGAACAACCGAATCCTGTTCTCTTTCACTTTCTTCTCAAAATCTTCAAAATCAATATGGTATCTGTAATCCTCCCCCAGATATAAATCGTTGCTCACCACTTTCCTGCCATTATCTTTGATTACTTCTGAAAATGGATAATAGACTGGCTGCTGGATTAGCACGGCATCGCCCGGCTCCGTATATGCCCTGACTGCCATCGCAAGTGCAAAGACTACTCCCGGTGTCTTGACCAGCCACTTTTCCTGCGGTTCCCATCCATGATACTCTTTCATCCAGTCTCGGACTGTCTCAAAATAAGGTGTCTCCACCTCGCTATAACCAAAGATACCATGTTTTGCCCATTCCGTAATGGCATCCTCCACATAGGAAGAAGTTCTAAAATCCATATCTGCCACCCACATCGGCAATACATCTTCGGGCATTCCACGTTTCTTTGCAAAATCGTATTTCAGACACTTTGTATTTCTTCGATCAACAACAATATCAAAATCTAAATTCCTCTCCACCAGCCTTTGCCTCCATTCCAAACAAAATCTAACTTCTCTCTATCGCATCGAATACCTGCCCTAATTCCCCTAATAAATCCTTTATATTTTCAATGCCCACTGACAATCGCAGGGTACTGTCTGTAATACCATTTCGTTCCCGTATCTCCAGTGGAACATCTGCATGTGTCTGCGTGACCGGATAGGTAATCAGCGTCTCCACACCACCCAGACTTTCCGCATATTTTATCATTCTGACCTTTTCCAGAATTGCCAGGGCAAATTCCTTACTCTCCACCTGAAATGTAAGCATTGCTCCAAATCCTCTTGCCTGCTTCTTCATGATTGCATACCCGGGATGCTTCGTAAGTCCCGGATAAATCACCCTGGTTACTGCTTTGCGTCCTAATAACCAATCTGCAATCCGCATTGCATTTTCCTGTGCTTTCTCCATCCGGATTCCCAGCGTTTTGATTCCACGAAGAAGCAACCAGCTGTCTAGAGGTGCCAGCCCTGCCCCTGTTGTCTTAATTAAGAAACGCAGCCTTTCACTGATATCGTCTCTGTTCGTCACTAAGAATCCTGCCAGGGTATCATTATGCCCACCCAGATATTTAGAACCACTATGTACCACAATATCTGCACCCAATTCCAAAGGATTTTGAAAGTACGGTGAAAGAAATGTGTTATCTACAATCAATAAAAGATTGTGCTTCCTCGTTATTTTGGCAAGTTCTTCTATATCTGTGACATTCATCATAGGATTCGTGGGTGTCTCAATATAAACAGCTTTCGTCTGCCCATTAATATATGTCTCTATATCTTCCTTATAACAATCGATATGAGAAAAAGAAATGCCATTTTTTGCAGACACATTCTGAAACAGCCGAATACTTCCTCCATACAAATCAGAATCCACAATCAAGTGATCTCCCGGTTCAAACAGCTCCATCATCAGAGCTATCGCTGCCATCCCAGTGGATAATGCCAATGCATCTACTCCATTTTCCAGCGATGCCACCACCTTTTCCAAATGCTCCCTTGTCGGGTTCTGTAATCTGGTATAATCATATCCTGTACTCTGTCCAACCCCCGGATGGGCATACGTAGCAGTCTGATAAATCGGATAACTGATTGCACCATAATTCTCGCTACATCCTTCTTCCTCTTCCAAATGCAGACATTTGGTTTCTATTTCCCTTGCCATTCCACACATCTCCTTTTTATTATTTGCTCTTTAAACCAGCAATCACAAGCAATCTTTCATCTGGCTTGTTGCCCGCAGGAATCACTTTTATGAAGTCCATCGAACCCTTTACTGCACACTGACACATTCAGTAAATGATTCAATTGTATTTTCCTGGGGGTATTTACCCCAAACAACTCACACATAAAGACTACCTCATTTCCAAATTCCATAAACGATACCGGTGGGACTCGAACCCACAACTTCAGTTTTGCAAACCTATGCCGTTCCAGCGGCCACGGTATCACATACTTTATTTACCTACCATGTTAATATGCTTATAATAACTCCTTTTCTGATTTCTGTCTAATCGAAAAAAACTGCAAGATGTTATAGGATAAACCTATAACACCTTACAGTTTTTCAAAATCTTCAAATGCATTTACAACCTGCCCGCTAAAATATTGTCAGATTCAATATATTTATTCTCCCAGCCATTTTTCCCGGAAAAGCCGTATCAAAAACAGGATTCCCCGGATGCACAGTTCCACACACATGGCAATCCACACTCCTGTCAGCCCTATATATGGTGCGAGGAAAGCTGCCATAGTAATCCGAATCCCCCACATACTCAGCAGATTCATTATACTTGGCACCAACGTATCACCAGCACCCCTCAATGCCCCAGCAACTACAATGGAACAAGCAAACAAAGGCTCTGCAAAAGCTTCAATCCGAAGCACTCGGGCCCCCAGACTCTGCACTGCTTTGTCCGGTGTAAGCATGGAAAACATCGTCGGGGCAAACACAAACATCAAAACGGCTGTCACTGTCATCATGACCGCTCCGAGCAGTACCGACAGCCTTGCAAAGTCCCTTGCCTGTTCCTTTCTCCCCGCCCCGATGCTCTGTCCCACCAGTGTCGTTGCCGCCGCCGCAATTCCATATCCTGGCATATAACAAAGGCTTTCTGCAGTCACTGCAAGGGAATTAGCTGCCACAGACACCGTACCCAGAGGCGATACGATTTTCGTGGAAACAATCTGTGCGCCGCTGAGTACTCCATGTTCAAAAGCCATAGGCAGTGCGATGCGGACCGCCTTCTTCAAACAGCTCCCATTCAAAGTCCATCTATCCTTCTTCATTATCCGCATCGTCTTGGAGCGGAAGCAAAGCATATACAGCATAAACACTGCTGTCACTGCTTCAGCAAGCGCCGTCCCAAGAGCCGCCCCTGTCACACCAAGCCCTGCACCATATACTGAAACTTCTACTCCTCCGATTTCCGCTGTTCTGGTTGGAAAAATCAGAAAAAAATTGAATATCACATCCAGCAGACACATGAACCCATTTAAAATACTGGGGGTTTTCATATCACCACTGCATTGCAGCATGCTTCCGCCAAGCTGCCGGAATTGTACCGCCGGCAGTGCACAGGCATAAACCAGAAAATACCGTGATGCCCCCTCACATACTCCCGGTGTCCCTCCAAGCCACCTTGGCAGAATGCCGCTGATGGATATACAGACCAACGACAACAGCAAAACAAATACAGCAGTAACAATCAAAGACTGCCGCAGCACGCTTCTGGCCGCAGCCTCTTCCTTTGCACCGATATACTGTGCCACCTGTACTGAAAAACCCATCGCAGCACTGATACATAAACCACCTACAAACCATGTAGTACTGGTTACCAGTCCAATGGACGCTGTCGCATCCTTTCCCAGACTTCCCACCATTGCCGCATCAATATACTGCATCACAATGGAGCTGATTTCTGCCAGAATCGCCGGGATACTCAGGCAGATCACCATCCAAATCTGCTGTCTGTAAGACAATGCCTCTCCCCGGAGCAGCTGTAAATTTTCTTCCTGTCTATTCAAAAAAACATCTCCTATGCCGGCTAAACCGGAACCAAAATTTATAACCACATTCTATCAGATGATTTTCCAAAGGGAAAGGTCTTTGCCGAAATCTCTGATTTACTGGTTTTTTACATCTCCCTGATGACCATTCCCACTGTTCATAGATTTTTAGGGAAATATTTATAATCCCCGTTCCATCTGCTCTTCCAGGCGACGCCATGAAGTTCCTAAAATTTTACGCATTCTTTTACAATGCACAGATATATCCGGGATATTTCCCAGTTCCCTTAGCTCCTTTGGAACACATTGATCTCTTCCATGGTCTACTCTAAATTCTAATGGCAGAAAACACTGATTAAAGGCATCATCCCCTATGATATCCTCTATACTGTTATACTCCTTCTTTACACAGCACGTAAGCATTACCGGCCACAGGTTTGTCGTCCACGTTTCATCCTCATACGTTCCCACTTTCACCATAACAATTCCGATATATCCATTCTCAATCAGTAACCTGCTTCCCTCAGCATCTTCACGAATGGGCAGATAAAATGTATCACCATCTTCCCACGGACATCTGTAATATTCCCTAGCTTTCCTCTCTGCCTGTCTTTTCTTCTCATACTCCTGATGCCGTATGCACTCTTCCTGGTACTCCTGTTCAGTCATATATATCTGGTTTCCTGCAATCGCATGACCATCAACACTCAGTGTATATATCAGATATACGCCTACGCAAACACGTTCTAATGACTTCACATATTGTATGGAATTAACGGTAAGCTGTTCTACACATATTTCTTGTTCATCCGGTCTTTTTAATTGAGAAATATCCCCATAATTCCCCACATAAGTCAGTTCCTTTGGTTTCGGTCTTCCCGCAATTCCACCAATAATAAAGCAAAAACTATGATCATAACAACTTGAAAATTTCAGCTCATTGATATCAATACCCTCATGATATTCCTCCTCCAGATATTTTATATATACGACAGGCTGAATATTATCCGTCAAATCTTTTCTATCGCCCACCTTAATTAACAGCAGATATTTCGCTTTCATCTCTGGAAATCTCGGATATGATTTTTCGATTGGCATGGTATACATATCACCAAGCTGCCATTTATTCTTCAATATCCTTTTTTTCCGCAGTTTCTTTTCCTTCGGCATGGGGGATTCCAGTTTTTCCCTTAATTTCTCCAGAACCTGCCTTCTTTTTGCCCCCTTTTCCTTATTCTCCGCTTCCCATCTTGCGACATCGTTTCCAGCGTCAATGTGATACAAAGCCCTTTCCTTTACTTCCTCATTTAATTTCCCTAAATCCCACATAACATCCGATAATGCCATCCAAAAAATGGGACCGTCTTCCATATCGTCCTTTATCTCACTATATCGAGATAACATTCTTTCGTATGCTGCTTTATTATCCAGTCCATCCTCCCTGAAACAATTATAGTAATCCTCTTTTACATCTTCCGCCACATCATCCTGATATAGCCCAGTTCCCCATGCCGCCATTTTATATCACCCCTTTAAATAAATAGTGCAGTAAAAACCTTTATACTGCAACAAACTATCATTTCATAATTCATCCATAGTGTATCCACATTATAAATTACATGCTATTATTAAAATGTTCTCATATACAGGCATTCCAAAACGCTCATTCCTTCCCCCTCTCAAAGAAATATGTCCTGCCTGTAAAAGATTTCCGATGTTATCAGAACGCCCAAACGGAAACCACGCTCAAATTTTACCTGTTCGGCACAACCGCTTTCATCAAAAAGTGTTTCCACCAGTTCTTCCAATATCGCCTTTTGCTTGTCGTTCAGCATTTCAGCTAACTGGTCATGAAGTGAGTTGCCTTTTTCGCATAGCTCCCAATATTCGGGATTCCGCCTTTCCGTACCGCTGTCTACATGAAGCTGGTCAGTCAAAAACGCTGTCAAAATATTCCCCATTCTGTTTCCTGTCCTTTCTTTTTCGTCCATAAGCCGCTTGCAAGACAGAGCCAAACAGTGCTATAATATTTGTGCGACTCGCCTTGTTGCGGGTGGCATGGGGGAAGTGGTGTAAATACGTTTGCCAACGGCACCACTTCCTTTTCATTTTTCTGCATTGAGAGCCTTAATGCCGTCACGTAATCCCTGTGGGCGTGATACACCCACCTGTTGACAGTATCTATCCAACATTTTCAGTTCTTCTTCTGTCAAACGCACATCAACACGCATAGTTTTGGGATTGTCTGTCATTGGTCGCCCTCTATGCTTTTCCGGCATACTCCCCTCCTTTCCTTGCCAACACAATCAGTATAATATATTACCGCCAATATATGTTTTATACTCCCATAATGTCTTTATCAATTCGCCATTTGCTCACACATTTTCTGAATTTCAATTTGGCAATCTAAATAATACTAATATTATTTAGACTATCGAAACCGATATTTTCCTTTTCCATGCCCCGTCACAGGTATAATCACATTACTATCCAGTAACAACTTTATTAACTTAGATGCACCAGAAGATTTTAGTCCAGTGATATCTTCTACCACCATCCTTCCAAAATAAACATCCTTTCCACACTTTGAAAATATCTTTAACGCATGATTTACTGTCTTTCCCGAAATCCTATTTGAAAATGACAATAGTTTATTTCGAATATCCACTTTAGTACTTTCAATGTCCACTTTTACACCTTGAATGTCCACTTCCTTTTCAAACACTTCGCTAATATGCATAGAACGATTATGAAGTTCATTTTTCTCATCCAACAACAAATTTCTTAAAAACAATTCCAAATACTCTGTTGTCTCATGAACACCATTTTTTAAATCATTATAATTTGCTCGAACAAGTGCATTTCTAAAAAACCATGCATTCTCTGCAAAAATATCGTTGGTTACATCAAATCCAAGAGTTCTCAAATATTTAATGAAAAATACCGCAGTTGTTCTTGTATTTCCTTCTCCAAATACATGTATCTGCCATAATCTTGATACAAAGACTGCTAGGTGACAAATAATTTCATCCATAGTCAGATTCTTATAACTAAACTTCTTTTCCTCTGAAAAATCATAATCAAGAGTTGCTTGCAGTTCTGATGCACTACCATAAAGAACAGTTGCTCCATTAAGCACCCATTCTTTTTTTGTAATGTTATAATCTCTCATTTTTCCGGCATGTCCATAAATTCCCGTAAACAACCTTTTATGAATAGAGATATACTCATTTGGAGTAAAACTAAATGCCTTTTCTGACAGAATTTTTGCAATTCTGACCGCAACTTTATCTGCCTCTTCGGTACGATCTTCTTTATCCGATTTCGGATTTTCTTCATAATAAGTATTAAGAAGTTCCTGCGCTTCATCAATTGAAATATCACCTTCAATATTTTTTATTGCAGTATCAATCAAATATTTAGAAGTTTTTAGTCCATCAACCGCCTGAAGACCAATAGCTGTATGCCAGGCATATCCTTTATCTCTTTTGTTTGGTTCCGATTGTTTTATATACTCTTTAAAAGGATCTTTATCCATCAAACCGCCTCCTGCCATATCTGTTAAACTATTGTGTTTGCTGCAACCACACTTTCTTCTTCATAATCTTCCGATGTCATTAAAACCGCTGGCGTATATTCGCATTCAAGAACCAGGCTCTTAATTATCTTAAATAGCTCCTCAAAATTATCACCAGACACCCTGTATATTTTCTTAAACTTAGTCTTATCCGAATACATAATATTAAACTCTATGCCGCCAATACCTGTACAAAATTCATCAATACCTCTGTCAATGATTTCTAGTATCATCCCTGCAATATGCTCAAACTTTAAAATTTTATGTTTTTAAATTGATAATTTGACAACCGTCTCACAATGCAGAGTATTCACAAACTGGTCAATTGCACAAGCTTTCACTACCTTATATCCCCTCGCCTTAAAAATCTCCAAATCCCTGATCAGACTGGTAGGCTTGCAGGAAATATATACAATCTCATTTACGCCATATGCAATTATCTTATCAAGTGCCTTGGGATGCACACCGTCCCTTGGAGGGTCCAGCACAATAATATCTGGTTTTTCTTCTATTTCATCAATCACCTTTAATACATCACCGGCAATAAATTCACAATTTGTAAGAGCATTCAGGGCAGCATTTTCCCTTGCCGCTTCCACCGCCTCTTCTACGATTTCCACGCCGATCACTTTCTCTGCTACCGGGGCTAACATCTGGGCAATTGTACCTGTCCCACTGTAAAGGTCAAAAATAACTTTATCCTTTGTATCTCCTATATAAGAACGTGCCGTTTCGTATAGTACCTCTGCCCCCAGAGAATTTGTCTGAAAGAAAGAAAACGGAGAGATTTTGAAGGTAAGTCCCAGAATTTTCTCATAAATATAATCCTGCCCGTATACTGTAACAATCTTTTCCGGAATCACTGCATCGGATAGGCTGTCATTATGGGTATGTAAAATTCCGGTAATCCTGCCATGAAGTTCCAGAGATAACAGCTTATTCTTTAATTCTTCCAGACACAGGCTTTTTGCAAGCTCCCCATCATCCAAGTGCTCTCCGGTATCTTTATCCTGGGTCGTAGTCACCAGATTTACCAGTATGTCCTTGCTGCATGCAGCCTGGCGGATCACCAGATGCCGAAGGACGCCTATACGCTGCATTTTCTTATAAAACGGAATCTTTTTTTCCTCATAAAAATCAAGAACGGTCCTCAAAATCAGATTATAATCCCCATCTACAATCCGGCAGTGGTCAACCGTGACAATATCATGAAAGCTTCCCTTTTTATGCATACCAAGTGCCAGTGGACCATCTTTTCTTTCATCCCCAAAGGAAAACTCCATCTTATTGCGGTATGCTTCCCTTACCGGACTTCCCTTGATTCCTTCCCACTGATAATCGGTAATAACCTTATCTAACAGCTCCTTTACCTGTTCTTCTTTCAGTTTTAACTGATTCTCATAGCTCATGGTCTGGTAAGCACACCCTCCGCAAACCCCAAAATGCGGACAAATTGGTACTGCATCTTCCATCGATGACTTCTCCAGCACCTCAAGCAGCCGGCCTTCCCCGCTTCCCTTCCGAAGCTTTTTCACTAAAAAACGGATCCGCTGTCCCTTCAGTGCACCCTTAATACAAATCTCCCTGTCTTCTAGCGTTACATATCCTTTATTGGGAAATGTATAGCGTTCTACCACTCCCTCACAAATCTGACCTTTTTTCATATTACCATATTCCTTCCACTTTCAGCTTCAAATTTTCCAGCGTATTAAATCGATGTTAAATAAAAATATGCAGAATATCTATCATTTAATCTAATAAAACCCTTCGTAAAAATCCCGCAGGGAAGACTTTAGCAGACCCTGGGAATAATGAAATTCACCCTCTTTGTCCACCTCGATCAGCATAAACGTATGCTTTCTTCCGTCCTGTCTGGGATAAGAAATGCTTCCGGGATTCAGGATCGTCACATCTTTTCCAATCTCTAAAAACGGCATATGGGTATGACCATACATCACAATGTCATATCCATTTTCCAATGCATACTCCCTTAGCCGTTCCACACCGGAACCGACGTAAAACCGGTGTCCATGCGTAATAAACACCCGCTTGTCCGCTATCATAAAGGAATCCGTATCCGGCAGTGCGATATCATAATCGTTGTTACCTGCTATCATATGGGTCTCGCATTTTGCCAGCTCTCTGATATACTCCGGTCCACGTTCGATATCTCCCAGATGGATGAACATATCAATATCCCCTGCCTGTTCCAATACCTGTTTCACGTCGTCATTTTTACCATGTGAATCACTAATTACCAGTATTCGCATTTCTATCTCCTCATTCTTCTTTCCACTTTTCTTATCCAGACTTTTAAATTCTATCTTTACCTCAACCGGCTTCCGCTTATCCACTGCCTGCCCTGCTTCCGGTTTACGGAACAAATCCTTAAATCTTTTTGCCCATTCCTTTAATCCCATTTCAGCTCCTCCGGTGTTGGCAACCGGTTTGCAAAATCAGCAATCCTGCCCGAATCATCTAAAGCTCCTTTTTGATCATCTCCAATGCCTTACCCCTGTGGCTGACTTTATTCTTTTCTTCAGGATCAAGTTCTGCGGTGGTCTTTCCATACTCTGGCAGGAAAAAAATCGGATCATAGCCAAATCCGTTACTGCCTCTCTCCTCATAACCGATGATTCCTTCTATCGTACCCCGCTTTGTCAGTACACGTCCGTCCGGAAATGCCGCTGCGATTGCACAGACAAACCTTGCAGTCCTTTTTTCGTCAGGGACTCCCTCCAGATTCTCTATGATTTTCCGATTCTTTACTGTATAAGAGGTATCCTCCCCAAGCCATCTTGCGGAATAAATACCGGGCATCTTGTCCATATAATCCACCTCCAGACCGGAATCATCTGCCAACACCAGACAGTTTGTAAGCTTACTGATTGCCGTTGCCTTAATCATTGCATTTTCCTCAAAAGTGCTGCCGTCCTCTACAATATCCGCCGTAATCCCAGCTTCCTTCATGGACAAAATCTCATAATCCAGATCCCCTAAAATCATCCTGATTTCCTTCATCTTTTTTTCGTTACCTGTAGCAAAAATTAATTTTTCCATATAATATATTCCTCTCTAAATATAAGCAGATTTTAATGCTAACAATTCCCGTCACACAGATTTTCATAACCTACTTTACACTACCATTTGTAACCAATTTTACAACACAATGCTTCGCATACTACGGTAGTCGCAAATATACATACCACCATTCCCAATTGGCTCGTGTTCACCCGAATTGCTTACCTTCCTATTATGTTCGCTTCGGCGGTTTTGGTCCCATATACTGATAAAAATAGGATTTGATCATACCATTATATATCTTACGGTTTTTAGTCGCTTTCTTCCCCAGATAGCGTTCTGCGTCCTCATAAGAGGTTATAATGAATTTGGACCAGGTATCCAGCCGGCTAAATGCCTTCCCGATATCCTTATAAAGCTTTGGCAGATCGGATTTTTCTTCCAGACGTTCACCATAGGGCGGATTAGTTATGATAAATCCATATTTTTTAGGACTGGAAAGCTCCCTCATATCCCGCTGCTGAAAATGAATATATTCATCCACACCGGCTTCCCTTGCATTCTGCATTGCACATTTTATAATACCTGAATCCAGATCATATCCCTGAATATTCATCTCAATATCCCGTAAGATCAAATCTTCTGCCTCCGTAATTGCATCATACCAGATTTTTTTCGGTGCAATATTCTTCCAGTTTTCCGCTGTAAATTCCCGGTTCATTCCCGGTGCTATATTTGCCCCGATCATAGCAGCTTCTATAGGAAATGTACCGCTTCCGCAAAACGGATCGATCAAAATACGATCTTTATTCCAGGGGGTCAGCATGAGCAGCGCTGCTGCCAGGGTTTCTGAAATAGGGGCTTTTCCAACCAACTGACGATATCCCCGCTTATGAAGGGAGGTTCCTGACGTATCTAACGCAATCGTTACCATATCCTTTAAAATAAATACCCGAATCGGATACTCGGCACCGGTTTCCTCAAACCAGCTGGTATGATAAATTCCCTGTAGTTTGTCCACAATCGCTTTCTTCACAATGGATTGAATATCAGAACTGCTGAACAGCTTAGACTTATTGGTTGTCGCCTTGGTTACCCAGAACTTTGCGTCCTTTGGAAGATATGCATCCCAGGACAGCGCTTTTGTACCTTCAAATAATTCATCAAAGGTCACAGCCTTAAAACTTCCTACCTTTATCATAATTCTTTCAGCCGTTCGGATAAAAATATTGGCTTTTGCAAGCGCTGTCTGGTCACCCTTAAAAATAATCCGTCCGTCCTCCACTGAAACAATCTCATATCCCAGATCTGTAATTTCCCTCTTTAACACTGCTTCCAGCCCAAAATGGCAGGGGGCAATGAATTCTAAATCCTGCATGTGTTTCTCCTCTTATGTCAAGTATTCTTTTATCCATACTTGTATGATCCTATTTCCGGTTCCTATGACTGCAAATCCCGCAATCTTTTTTCATTATTTACATAATCATTCTCTACTATAACAGATTTTTTCATTTCGTTAAAGAGGCATTATAATTTTTCAATCCACCAATACAGTTGATGACCTTATATCCCATATCTGAAAGAATACAAGCCGCCTGAATGCTGGCTCCACCGGTATCACAATATACGATCAGCGTTCTTCCTTTAGGAAGATTCACCTGTTTTCTCTCAATCCGGTCAAGCGGTAAATTGATTGCCATTGGAATATGCCCCTGACAAAACCGCTCTGCATTTCTTACGTCAACAATAATGGCATTATTTGAAAGTGCTGTTGCTACAATTTTTCTGATGTTAATGTGTTCAAATGCCATAACAAATTCCGCTGCTTTCCTTACTTATTATTAAAATATTCAGACAGAATATAAGTCGTGCATAGGAAATGCACAAACATATGCGGTGTTTTTTCGATACCGCATGTCTGTGCACTCCATATAAGATAACAGCTTATTTTGTTTTTCCTTTATTCCCTTTGATTTTTGTCTTCGTACCGTTCCAGATACCATGCTTTTACATTGCTTTAGACTCTATTTACGGATAACCGCCTTCGACGGCACACCTTTTTTCTTTAAAAATTTCCTGTATGATTTTAATTTACTCTTTGGAACTTTAATCACTGCTTTCTTTGCAATGCCCTTAAATGCTGCCTTTCCAACATTCTTACTGGTCAGCTTCGTGGTTTTAACGGTAATTGTTTTCAAGGACCGGCAGCCATAAAATGCTTTTTTACCAATGGATTTAACAGATGCCGGAATCGTAATCTTTCTCAATACCCTGTTATTCTTAAAGGCATTAGCCGCAATTGCAGTTACTTTGTAAGTCCGGTTCCCAATCTTTATTGTATCAGGAATCCTCACACTCTTTATTTTTCGGGCTTTTTTACTCTTTTCCAGACCCATATAGGTTACAGTCCCACCGGATTTATTATCTGTTGTCACCTTATATAAGCTTCCGGCTATCGCCTGTATTTTACCAAGTACAGAACCCTTATCCTCATCTTTGTTATCCGTGTCCTCTTTAGAAGAACCGGAATCCTGATGATCCTTATCAGAAGCTGTATTATCCCCGGCAGGTGGATTGGAACTTACATTGCCATTCTGGTCCATATCATCCGGCTTTTCTCCTTCCTGATCTCCACCTTCCTGTAACTTTGGAATACTTTCCTTTTCCAGTTCCTTCTGACATACCACGCATTCCTTATGCATACTGCCCTCTGCTTCCGCAGTTGCCGCTATATCAATAATCCATTCACTGGATGTATGTTCCTCCAAATCTCCATATAACATGCCGCACACTGTACATTTTGCCTTCTCCTTACAGGTGGCCGTTCCTCCGGTATGTAAACCCGTTGCAGGAACTGTCGTGTCATCCGTCTTTTCACCACATCCGGTACAAAATCTTGCTTTTTTTCCTGCTTTACCACAGGTCGGTGCTTCATATATCATATATTCCTGACTATATACATGCGTATGCCCTTCGCCTTCCTGTAACTTTGGGATACTTTCCTTTTCCAGTTCCTCCTGACATACCACACATTCCTTATGCATACTGCCCTCTGCTTCCACAGTTGCCGCTATATCAATAATCCATTCACTGGATATATGTTCCTCAAAATCTCCATATAACATGCCGCATACTGTACATTTTGCCTTCTCCTTACAGGTGGCCGTTCCTCCGGTATGTAAACCCGTTGCAGGAACTGTCGTGTCATCCGTCTTTTCACCACATCCGGTACAAAATCTTGCTTTTTTTCCTGCTTTACCACAGGTCGGTGCTTCATATATCGTATATTCCTGGCTATATACATGCGTATGCCCTCCACCATTTCCTACAGTAACCTGATAAGTCGCATATGCGTTCTTTGAAAGGGAAACAGTAATCGTTGCCACACCGTCTTTGATTCCTCTTAAAAACAAATAACCCGAACCTGTATCTTCCGATCTGATCATTGCTTTCACGACATCTTCATCAGAGGATACGACGCTCAATTTGCTAAAGGAAATACTGGAATCCGAAAGGGTTATCTTTGGACCACTCCAATAATAACTGTCCGCTGCCACATCTATTTTCCCTGACGAAGCAGACAGATTAACCGTGACATCATCCGAAGTAGTATCGATATCAAAAAAGTCCACCGTATATTCGATAACCACCTGACCGTTTTCTGTCACCTGTACCTGATAACTGTCACCTTCATAATAACCCGTAATGTCCGAAGGACGAAAAATCAGGCAGCCAGTCTGACCATATCCGGCATTGCTGATATTATAATAACCATCTGCACCCGTTGTACCCGGTGAAGCAAAATTCCATACTTTTTGATCTGATGTTCTTGTCAGCTTTACAGTAGCTCCCGAATCAAATGCGGTTGATCTGGAAATACTCCATGGTGAATTTGCGGCAAAATATTCCGTCGGCATGTTCTGTGCCGGCCACGCAACAACCGATACCCCGGACGAGGTATTGGATTTGTCAAAAGAATACATTGCACTGTAACAGCCATTGGGTCCCCATACCGAACCGAATCCCGTCTTTCCCATTGATGGATTCAAACACCATCTCCTATGCCCGACGCGGTCTATATTAGAAGCATCCCCGTCTCCCATCCAGCCGCTCACAATAGATTTTCCAAGTGGTCTTCCGCTGGTTCCCGAACCACCCTCAATATTACTACTGCCGGTCCCCGAGCACCCCAGCTGGTATAAATCATCACTCATCCCCGACGGCCGGTCCGGATTATGCGTCAGTTTTTTATTCAGATAATTAATCAGCGTACCTGCCTGAACCTTTGATATATACGTGGCATCTAATGTCACATTATAGGGAATACCTGCTATATATCGTACACCATTTAACACTGCTAATGCATTCTGCTGGGTTTCATCCGACAAGGCCCCAGCTGCATACGGTGCTGAAGTTACAGGTGTATCTGCATAAACAGGAGCTTTGTTGATATCTCCTCCATAATTCTTAATATAACTGCGGATTTCTTCCTGTGTATGTGTTTTCACGTCTATTCCTGTTGCGGCCTGTGCCGAATTGCCAAAAACAGCAATGGAAAATACTAACGTTGTCATTAAAATACCGGTTTGCATAAACTTATTTTTAAAAATATTCTGCATATGTATCCCCTTTCTAAATCACATAATTACCTGTACCAATTTTTCAGAAGATATTTTTTCAAAATCTATCTCCATTAAAACGGCGTTTGGCAAAACATATAAAAATCCGCCAAAACAATACTTTATTCCTGCTTATTGTAAATAAAAACTTATTAACTTTATTCAGAGTTCAAATTACCTTATTCTTTATACTCTTTTATAATATCCTATTAT
>JAIDOW010000110.1 GCA_029063085.1 Lachnospiraceae bacterium | reverse complement strand
ACTCATAAAAGATAAATAATTTATTAAGATTCATTAAAAATATTCCAAATCGCTTAAATTCAGAGTTATTTGACCCTGCTTCTTTTATAATGTAAAATATATTTGCACTGCAATTTATTATCATGTATTAAATGATGAAGCAGAGGAGGAAATGACATGAGTTTAAATCATACACCATCAGGGGACAGGATACATATTGGTTTTTTCGGGCGGACAAATGCCGGAAAATCCAGTCTGGTCAATGCGGTAACCGGACAGGAGCTTGCAGTGGTTTCAGAAACGAAGGGAACTACAACAGATCCGGTATATAAGGCTATGGAATTGCTGCCGCTAGGTCCGGTTCTGGTCATAGATACACCGGGAATAGATGACGAGGGCAGTTTAGGTGAACTTCGGGTCAGGAAGACAAAGCAGGTTTTAAATAAAACAGATCTCGCAATCTTGGTTATTGACAGTGTAGAAGAAATCACAGAGATAGAAAAAGAAATGATCGCTCTCTTTGAAGAAAAACAGGTTCCGTATTTGTTGGTGTACAATAAAGTGGATCTGACAGAGGATGGGTTGAATATAAAAAGTTACGTTGGGGCAGAAAAAAGGCAGGATATTTGTCTTGGCAGGATAGCAGTCAGTGCTTATACAAAAGAGGGTATTCATGCGTTAAAGGAAAAGCTTGCCCATTTTGTGAAGTCAGGAGAAGATGATTCTAAAATAGTGGGAGATCTGCTTCGACCAATGGACATTGTTGTTCTGGTGGTTCCAATTGACTCGGCGGCACCAAAGGGAAGATTGATTTTGCCGCAGCAGCAGGTCATAAGGGATATTTTAGAGGCAGGAGCGGTATCTGTTGTCACAAAGGATACGGAACTGAAAGAAGCCCTTGATAAGCTGGAGATTAAGCCAGATATGGTAATTACGGATAGCCAGGTGTTTAGGCAGGCAGCAGCAATTGTTCCGGAAAATGTTTATCTGACGTCGTTTTCCATATTAATGGCACGGAAAAAAGGCTTTCTAGATACTGCTGTAAAAGGAGTTCTGGCGTTAGATTCCATACAGGATAAGGATAAAATATTGATTGCTGAGGGGTGTACCCATCACAGGCAGTGTGAAGATATCGGTACTGTCAAGCTTCCTAAATGGATTCGGGAATATACAGGAAAAGAACCGGGGTTTAAATTTTGTTCAGGAACGGAGTTTCCCGAGGATTTATCGGAATACAGACTTATCCTGCATTGTGGCGGCTGCATGTTAAATGAAAGGGAAGTCCGTTATCGCATGAAGTGTGCAAAGGATCAGAAAGTACCTTTTACAAATTATGGGATTGCTATTGCACATATGAATGGAATTTTAAAAAGAAGTGTGGAAATGCTGCCCAACCTTTGCAAAGTTTTATTGTAAAAATTCTTGTTTATATTACTACAGGACGCTTCCATACGGTGTTGGTGGCGGACGCAGGAAAAGGGGGGCTTATGGTTTCCACGAGAGACACACTTGCGTTCTAACTTCAACGTAGCGGTACATAAGAGGCTATCCTGCAAGCAGGCTACCCTCTAAGTACCGACGTTTTCAGACGGGTCTCTCTTAGGATAACCATAAGCCCCCCTTTTCCTGCTGTGTACCGATACCGTCGTATGGAAGCTGTTTCTTGATACAATAAACAAGAATTTTTGCCCTGCGGGCGGCACGGCCGGTACTATTGTGACCGGTTAGTTATTGGACTTTAAAATATTATTTATTACCATCCGGTAAGAAAAGCAATATAGGATAAGAGACTACCTTCCGCCCAGAACAAATATCCCCCGTCCCGCCGGAGGCAAATAAATTCTTGTGTTGATTTTACCAGAAAACAGCTTTCAACATGAGCCTTTGAAAAGTCTAAGCTGTGGGGAAATACTTTGCTGTTTCTCGGTAGGACTTTCGCACCCATCGGTACTTAACGATTGGATGTCGCAGACGTCCAAGAGTTTAGTACCGCTATGTGTGCGAAGGAGCGAAAGCGGGGACGAACGAGAACAGCAAGTATTTCTCCACAGCGAACCCCACCAACCCCTCATGTTGAAAGCGTCCTCTAGCACGATAAACAAGAATTTAAGAAACAGATGATTTGGAAGCCAGGGACATGTACCGTGCGCCTACGAAGTCCCAGTTGATCAGGTTAAACCAGTTGTCTACATAGTCAGGTCTGCGGTTCTGGTATTGCAGATAGTAAGCGTGTTCCCATACATCAATGCATAAAAGGGGTGTAACCGTAAGGGAAATCGGTGTGTCCTGATTAGGAGTGGCAATGATTTCCAGTTTTCCATTGCTTAAAATCAGCCATGCGTAACCGGAACCAAACTGTCCTACTGCGGCGGCAGTAAGCTCTGCACGGAATTGGTCAATAGAACCAAATGCAGAGTTGATGGCAAGAGCCAGCTTGTCAGTTGGGAGCTCGCAGTCGGCAGAATTCATACAGGCAAAGTACAATTCATGATTATATACACCGCCAGCATTATTTTTAATTGCTGTTTTTGCCTCATTTGGCAGTTCATCTGTGTTGATTAAAAGTTCCTCCAGGGTCATATTCTGAAGATTCGGATAATTCTTAAGTATTTCATTTAATTTGTTGACATAGGTCACATAATGCTTATCATGGTGGAAATGCAGAATTTCCTCGTCAAGATAAGGCTCCAGTGCGTTGTACTCGTATGGTAAAGGTTCTGCTTCAAATGGATATTGCATAATAAACTCCTTTCTGCTGTGGATATAATTGGCAGCTGCAAAATGTTGTCAGCTTTGCCATTTTCTATAATGATAAGCTGATAAAATTGTTTAATGATTAGATTAAAACAACATCAATTATATAATATGCAAAAATGGAAAGAATATGCAGAATAAAAAGCATTAAGAAAAAAGAAATAATATTACAAAAAAATTGCGGAAATGTAATAATTTTGTTATAATCTATCCAGTTATGGAAATTTTGTGTATCATGAACGGATAATATGGCAGATTTGCTCCATACACTGGGTGAAACAATGACTTTGTACAAAGGAAGAGCAGGAGGAATGTACAATGGCGACCATTGCTGAAAAGAGTAGAACCAAAGAAATCATAGACCGGTTACAGGCGATTATAAATAACGCTTCACCAGTGCCGTTAGCATCTGGAAAGGTGACAATTTATAAAGATGAGATGCAGTCGCTTTTGATAGAGCTGGCGTCTCAAATGGAGATCGAGTTAAAAACCTATCACGAAGTAAATGACCGTAAAGGAAAGATTATCAACGAGGCGAAGAAAGAAGCAGAGAAGATTATCTTTCAGGCAGAACATACAGCGAGTCGTATGCGTGTCAATAAGCGGGTGACGAATGTGCCTCCGATTGATTATGATATGTTGACAGAGGAAGAACGCAGTGCCTTGGGAAATGCTAATGAGATATATGGTGCGTCTTTGATTTATACAGATGAAATGCTGACAGAAGTGAATAATCTGATTTCAGATATGTACCAGAATATTAGGAGCGATTATGAGATTATTTTACAGACATTAGAGGAAAAGATGAATATCGTTGCTGCCAACAGGGCAGAACTGATGGATGGTCTTCAGGAGATGGATACGGATGATAGAAGCCAGCAGATTTTGGAGATTGGGCAGCTTTTGTCTAATGAACTTTTTAATGCAAGGATGAAGGGCAGAGTGAATCCGGATGAATATGACGACGGAAGCATACAGCTGAGTCTGGATTTACAGGAGGAACAGGAAGAAAAGGCAAGACTGGCGGAAGAGAAAGCGCAGATGGCAGAAGCGGCTTTGGCACAAATGAGGGCAGAACGTGATGCACTTATGGAAACTGTTACCAAGATGAAACAGGAAGGTGTAGGAGCAGCATTGAGAAGTGCAAGGACCGCACCTGTCAGAACAATGGAGATGGCTGGGAAAGCAGCTTCCTTAACAGGTGGAGTTTCATCAGTGGCAGCAGGTATGGAAAAATCCGTTTTCCCAGGGGAGGGAATGTCCCAAATGACAGGGACAGTACCAGATAAGGACAAAGTCCGGGAGCAGCAGGATGATGATGAATATGAAATTGTATATGTGACAGAGGATGAACTGGAAGAGGGCGAAGAATACGAGATTGAGTATGTAGAGGAAGATGAGCTGGAAGAGGGCGAAGAATACGAGACCGTGTATGTAGAGGAAGATGAGCTGGAAGAGGGCGAAGAATACGAGACCGTGTATGTAGAGGAAGAGGAACTGGAGGACAGCGAAGAATACGAAATCGAGTATGTGAATGAGGATGCTTCGGAAGAAGCCGGAGAACAGGAGACGGTGTATCAGGATAAGGAAGAATCTGAGGAAGACAAAGAACATGAGGATGAACCAGCGGAAGAGAACGAAGCTAATGATGATTTCAAACCAGCTGATTATAAGCAAACTGCTTCAGAACAAAAGGAAGTAAAGGAAGCGATCAGAGAACTCGAGGCAATGGAGAATGAGTCAAAAGAGATACCGCTGATTCCGCATTTTAAGAAATCTGAGAAGATTGCGAGTGTTCCGTCTGAAAGAATCGCCAAAATGGCAACAGCCATTACAACAGAAAAAAAGTATAGCGGATTAATAAGCCGTGCCGTGGCGGAAAGGGAGAAAACAGAAGCAGCTGTTACGGTAGAGGAGACAAATTCTATTCCAATTCAGTCCAAGGCTGGAAAAAAAGCTGAAAAAACAAAGGTTTTGATAGAGCATAAGAAGGATTTTGCCGGGCAGAAACAGGATACGAAAAAAGGTTCGGAAAGTGCTAAGGATAAAGACATTAAAACCGACAAAGAAGGAAATGAGTATGTACAGGCAACCATGAAATTCGATGAAGATTTTGAGATTATGGAATTTTAGTTTATGCCTGAAAGGTATAAAGATAAATATCATGGGGCTGCTGCACTAATGACACGTATATTTAGTGTGGCAGCTCCATTTCATAGTGGAATAAAGAGAGGAGTAACCGAGATGGAATATCAGGTTTTTAAACGCTGTATTAATTATTATGAAACGGACAAAATGCAGGTCGTACATCATTCTAATTATATCCGTTTTTTAGAAGAGTGCAGAATGGATTTTTTAAGGCAGCTTGATCTGGATTATTATAAGATGGAAGAAAAAGGTATTATGATTCCTGTCCTTAGCGTCAGCTGTGATTATAAAAGTCCTGTCAGATTTGGGGAAACAGTCTGTATTATCCCCAAAGTCGAAAAGTTTCATGGTGTTAAATTTAAAATGAGTTACCGCATTTATTCAGAGGATTACAAGGTTCTCCATAATGAAGCTGAAAGCTCGCATTGTTTTTTGGATTTTGATTTTAAGCCGGTTCATTTAAAGAGAGATTTTCCGGAAATTTATGATACAATGAAAGCTGTGGAAGGAACAGAGTTAGCAGATTTTTAGGAAAGCTGGTATAGAATATGACATTACTGGAAGGAAGTTTAAAACAGTCATACAGGCTTTTGCATATGGAACTGGAAGAAGCAGTCACAAGGAGGTTGCAGATGCTTGGAATGACAAAGGATGCAGAGATTTTGCTTTTAAACAGAAAGCGTGACGGTTCTATGATCATAAAGGTGCGGGGAACCCGGTTTGCTATTGGAAAAAGCTATGCACAGGGGATATATGTGGGGGATGCAGAAAATGCCAAAGAGTGAGAATAATCAAAGAAATATGATTAATGTTGCCTTTATCGGAAATCCAAACTGTGGAAAGACATCTCTGTTTAATGCATTTACCGGTGCGAGGTTAAAGGTTGCCAACTGGCCTGGTGTTACAGTAGAGAAGAAGGAAGGGCATACCCATTACCACGACCACGATTATAAGCTGGTGGACTTGCCGGGGATATACTCCCTGACTTCATACACGATGGAGGAGACCCTTTCAAGGGAATATATTCTTGGGGATGATGTGGATGTTATTGTGAATGTGGTTGATGCCTCTTCCCTTGAGAGAAATCTTTACCTGACTTTACAATTGATCGAGCTTGGGAAACCTGTGGTGCTGGCACTTAACATGATGGATATTGTGGAAGAACGGGGCATGGAAATCGACCTTCACCGCCTTCCGGAAATGCTGGGGATTCCGGCGATTCCTGTCAGTGCCAGAAAGAAAACGGGACTGAATATCTTAATGCATGCAGTGGCGCATCATAAGGATAAACCGGTGGACAAGACAGAGCATCATCACAGTGAGGGACAACATATTCACAGACACCATGATGAGTATGTACTGGTGTACAGTGATGAGATTGAAGATAAGATTGATGCAGTAAAGAGCAGGCTCAAAGAACACTACCCTGATATGAAAAATAAGCGCTGGCATGCCATTAAGATGCTGGCTTTGGATGACGAAGTCTGCAAAAAATATCCGGTGGAGCTTTCTGATATCGTGGATAAAAATTATGAGTCCGATATCGTTGCCCAGAAGTATGATTTTATTGATGAAGTCATGGAAGAATGTATGGTAAACCGTGCGGAAAAAAGTGCAAGAACGGATAAAATAGATGCTGTTCTTACCCATAAAATATGGGGAGTGCCGGCATTTCTCGGTATCATGGCTCTGGTCTTTTTCTTTACCTTTACAGTAGGAGACTGGCTGAAAGGATATCTGGAAATTGGTCTGGATTGGCTGTTTGAGGCAGTGGCAGGATTTCTTGCAATGTGTCATGTGTCAGACTGGGTGATTTCTCTGGTGGTGGATGGAGCATTGGCAGGAGTAGGGGGAATTTTGTCTTTTCTTCCTAATATCTTTATTTTGTTTCTGGCACTGGCAATTTTGGAAGATAGTGGCTATATGAGCCGTGTCGCTTATGTGATGAATCATATCATGGGCAGGCTGGGACTTTCTGGTCGGGCATTTATTCCCATGCTTTTAGGATTTGGCTGTAGTGTGCCTGCTGTTATGGCATCCCGTGCACTGGAGAATCCGAAAGACAGATTAAGGACAATCATGGTGACACCGTTTATGAGCTGTTCTGCAAGGCTGCCGGTTTATGTACTGCTGTCAAGTATGTTTTTTGGAAAATATGCAGTATTTGCGGCATTTTCCATGTATGTAATCGGAATGGTGATAGCAGTTTTGGTTTCCGTGATTTTAAATAAAATTATGAAGACTGATCATGTAAACAATCTTTTGATTGAACTTCCGGAATATAAGACACCAAATGTGCGAAGTATCTGGATTTATGTGTGGGAAAAGATTAAAGAATATATTACAAAAGCGGGAACGACGATTTTTGTTGCCTCGGTTGTGGTATGGCTGCTGATGAATTTCGGACCTCATGGAATGGTAGAGGATATGGCAGACAGTTTTGGTGCTTACATTGGGAAGCTTCTGGTACCAATCATGAAACCGACGGGACTGGGTTATTGGCAGATTGTGCTGGCGCTCATTTCCGGTATCGCGGCAAAAGAAGTAGTGGTTTCCTCTTTGAGTGTCCTTTATGGGATAACGAACGTATCCTCTGCGGCGGGGATGGCTTCTTTGGTGGAGCTTCTTGGTACACAGGGATTTACCGGGGTGAATGCCTATTCCATGATGCTGTTCAGTTTGCTTTATGTGCCCTGTATTGCTACCATTGCAATGGTCAGACAGGAGACGAAAAGCCGTAAATGGACAATGATATCTGTCTGTATTCAACTGGGAACTGCATGGCTGGTGTCTGCATTATTCTATCAGATAGCACTATTGTTCATATAAAGCAGGAAAGAAGAATTCCTGGCATGAAATACAGGTATGTAGGAAAATATTTAAAGCTTGCGAAAGAAACAGGGACTTGATATAATCTGATTACAAGAAGGAATGGTCAAAACATACTGTATTTGTTTAATAATAGACTATGACAAAGGAGGAGTTGCATATGAGGAAAAAGATTATGATGTTATCGGTGCTTCCGATTTTTTTAATGGGTCTGGCAATTATCATATTTACATTGACTATGATAAAATCGAAGATGAAGGGAGATATAGAAAAGAATCTGAAGGGTGTTGCCACTGCCTGTCTGGCGGCATATGAACAAAATGAAGGAGAGTACCGGGAGACTGAGGATCAGGAGGTCTGGAAGGGAGACTATAATGTTTCCGGTTCAGATGCGCTGGTGGATTCCATTAAAGAAAAATCAGGTATAGATGTTACGTTTTGTTATGGAGATAAGAGGGTTATGACATCTATTTTGGATGATCAGGGCGAGCGGATTGTAGGTTCTCAGGTAGAGGATGCTGTCACAAAGCAGGTTTTAGGAAATGGGGAACCGGTTTTTGTGGAAGATATACAGATAGGTGGAATAGAATATTATGGCTATTATACTCCGGTATATCAGGATGGGACTGGTGAAACAGTAGGTATGATTTTTGCAGGTGCTCCAGCTTCGGAGGAGGAAGTGACATTTCATGCTATTTTGAAAATTCTGGCAGAAGTGATAGTAGTCTTTCTTGTCTTATATCTGATTATCGGCAACCTTTCAGCTGCTTCCATTAGTCATGCGATAGAAGCGGGAACACAGGCTGTAAAATCAGTTGCTGCCGGTGAACTGACAGTGGAGCTGGAATCAAAATGTCTACATAGAAAAGACGTGATCGGTGAGCTTTGCAGAGCTGTGGACGGAATGAAGAATGAATTACGCTTTATCATTGAGGATGTCAACAATCATGCACAGAATCTGCTGACATCTGCGGATTCTTTAGATAGTAATGCGCAGTCTACATTAACAACAGTGGGAAGCGTTGACCATGCGGTAAATGAAATTGCGGAGGGTGCAACTGCCCAGGCGAAGGATGCAATACGTGCATCAGAAAATGTAGTGGTTATGGGAGAGATGTTGACGGCATCAAACGAAGAGATTGAGAGATTGAATGATAATACTCAGGTTATGAAAAATGCCAGTGCACAGGCTACCCAGTCATTGGAAGAACTTAAAAAAGTCAATCTGGAAGTTATGGATGCCATTGAACTGATTTATAAACAGACTCATAGGACAAATGAGTCTTCTCAGAAGATTAAAGAAGCTACGAATATTATAAGTAATATTTCGGAAGAGACGAATCTGCTATCCTTAAATGCATCCATTGAGGCTGCAAGGGCAGGAGAGCAGGGGCGTGGATTTGCTGTTGTGGCTAATGAAATCCAACATCTGGCAGAACAGTCGGGAACTTCCACGGATTCCATTGCGGCCATGGTGAATGAACTGATCAATGATTCCAATATGGCAGTGGAAACAATGGCAAAGGTTCGTGATATTATCGAGGCACAGAGCCGGAATGTAGAACAGACAGAGGCGATCGTGGAGGAAGTGATCAGTGGTATTGAGACATCTATCCGGGCGATTTCATCTATTGAGCAAAAGAGTAACCGGTTAAATGAGGTGAAGGATGAAATTATACAGGTAGTTGAAAATCTTTCTTCCATAGCTGAAGAGAATGCGGCAAGTACAGAAGAAACTTCCGCAGCAACCACGGAAGTTGCAAACAGCTTTAATGAAGTAACAGAAGCTGCGGAATCTTTAAAGGATATTGCAGGAAGCATTGCAGAAACTGTGGGTACTTTCCGGTTATAACAGGAATATAATAAATAAAGAAGGGGCTGCCGCATTAAAGTTTTCTTAATGCGGCAGTCCCTTTTTCTCATGGTAAGCCTTTTGGGTTTACAGTTCACAATTATTAACGGTTCGTGGGAATGGAATGACATCTCTGATATTACCCATTCCCGTAATATACATAATGAGACGTTCGAAACCAAGACCGAACCCTGCGTGACGGGTGGATCCATATTTTCTGAGGTCGAGGTAGAAGCTGTAATCTTCTTCCTTAAGACCGCATTCTTTCATACGGGTAATCAGTTTATCATAATTATCTTCACGCTGGCTTCCCCCAATGATTTCTCCAATTCCCGGTACAAGGCAGTCCATGGCTGCAACCGTTTTATTATCCTCGTTCAATTTCATATAGAATGCTTTAATTTCTTTTGGATAGTCTGTTACAAAGACAGGCCGCTTGAAAATGGTCTCAGTAAGATAACGTTCATGTTCAGTCTGAAGATCACAGCCCCAGCTTACTTTATATTCAAACTGGTCATTATGTGGTTCCAAGAGATTGATGGCTTCGGTGTAAGTTACGTGCCCAAAGTCAGAGTGTAATACGTGATTTAGACGTTCCAAAAGATTTTTGTCTACATAACTGTTAAAAAACTGCATTTCTTCCGGTGCTTGTTCCATGATAAAAGAAATAATATATTTTAACATGGCTTCTGCCAGCTGCATATCATCAAGAAGATCCGCAAAAGCAATCTCAGGTTCGATCATCCAGAATTCGGCAGCATGTCTGGTAGTATTGGAGTTTTCTGCCCGAAAAGTAGGACCGAAGGTGTATATGTTACGAAATGCCTGGGCATAGGTTTCTCCGTTTAGCTGGCCACTGACAGTTAAGGAAGTCATTTTACCAAAAAAATCTTCTTTATAATCAACCAGACCATCCGCTGTAAGCGGTGGGGCAGCAGGGTCTAATGTAGTTACCCGAAACATTTCACCGGCACCTTCGCAATCACTTCCTGTTATAAGCGGGGTATGAACATAAATGAAATTCTGCTCCTGAAAAAATTTGTGAATGGCAAAAGCAGCTAGAGAACGCACGCGGAAAACTGCCTGAAAGGTATTTGTCCGGGGTCTTAAATGCGAGATGGTTCTCAGATATTCAAAACTGTGGCGTTTTTTCTGAAGGGGATAATCACTGGTACAGTTTCCTTCTATCGTGATTTCCGATGCCTGGATTTCGAATGGCTGTTTTGCCTCCGGAGTGAGTATCAAAGTTCCGGTTACGATTAAGGCAGCACCTACATTGATTTTACCAATGACCGGAAAGTTGGAAAGTTTTTCATCATAGACTACCTGGATGGGAGAAAATGAAGTTCCGTCATTCAATGTGATAAACCCAAAGGTTTTGGAATTTCGATTGCTTTTTACCCAGCCGCAGATGGTGATTTCTTTATCGGCATATGAATGGCTTTTGGCAAACACTTCCTTCATTTGAATCATATTCATGGTTTTTATCAATCCTTTCTCTGAAAAATTTTAACCTGATGCTTTTACTATACCCCATTTATCCAAAATGTTCCATAAGAAGATTGGAATTATTGGAGAGAATACAAAGATATGCGGGATGTAAAAGGATTTTCGGTAAAATGCATTAAAAAACGGTGATAGGATATTCAAATTGAATGATAAATGTTTTTTGATAAACAGTTTGGGTTGTGCAAAATATCTAAAATATAGGTAAAAAAACGACATAAAAATAACAAAACTACATTGGAAAATAAGTTTTTGGTGAGAAAATTACCAAAAATAAGAAATGATATGTAAATTTGCATAAAAAATCTTTTATTTTTTTATGTTCAATGTTATAATTAACACATATCTTGCGTAAAGGGGTGACATTATGATTAAGAAAGAAATGATAGCTATGCTATTAGCTGGAGGACAGGGAAGCAGACTCGGCGTACTTACCTCAAAACTTGCTAAGCCCGCAGTTGCCTTTGGTGGAAAGTATAAGATTATAGACTTTCCTCTTAGTAACTGTATTAACTCGGGAATTGATACAGTAGGTGTATTGACACAATATAGACCACTTCGATTAAACCAGCATATCGGAATAGGTATCCCTTGGGACTTAGATCGTAGCATAGGCGGTGTAACGGTACTGCCACCGTACGAGAAGAGCAGTAACAGTCAGTGGTATACCGGTACAGCGAATGCAATATACCAGAATCTGGAATATATTGATTACTATAATCCTGAATATGTACTGATTTTATCAGGTGATCATATTTATAAGATGGATTATGAAGTAATGCTGGATTATCATAAGTCTATGGAGGCAGACATTACACTTGCAACATATGAAGTACCGATGGAAGAGGCAAGCCGTTTTGGTGTTGTGATCACAGATGGGAACGGTGTTATTCAGGAATTTGAAGAAAAGCCGGAAAAACCGAGAAGTAACAAAGCTTCTATGGGTATCTACATCTTCAAGTGGAGTATATTGAAGGCAGCGTTGCAGGAATTAAAAGATGTTCCTTCCTGTGATTTCGGTAAACACATCATTCCACATTGTCATGAACAGGGAGCGAAAGTAGCTGCTTATGACTTCAAGGGATATTGGAAAGATGTAGGAACACTTGGTTCTTATTGGGAAGCCAATATGGAGTTGGTTGACATCATTCCGGAGTTTAATTTATATGAAGAGTTCTGGAGAATTTATACTAAGAGCGATATTTTACCTCCGCAGTACATTGATGAAGCCGGAACGGTTACAGAGAGTATTGTCGGTGAAGGAACAGAAGTTTACGGAGAGGTCAGCCATTGTGTGATTGGTTCAGGTGTAACGATTGAAAAGGGTGCTGTTGTGAAAGACTCTATTATCATGAATGGAACCACCATCGGTGAAGGCGCTGTGGTAAATAAGGCGATTATAGCAGAGAATGTACAGGTAGGAAAGAATGTTGAGCTTGGTGTGGGAGAGGAAGCACCGAATGATATGGCTCCGCATATTTATTCCTTTGGTCTTGTTACCATCGGAGAGAATTCTACGATTCCGGATGGTGTGAAGGTTGGTAAGAATACAGCTATCTTTGGACCTACAGAGAATTCAGAATATCCAGACGGATTGTTAAAGAGTGGTTCTAGTTTGATAAAGGTAGGTGACTTAGCATGAGAGCAATCGGAATAATTTTAGCAGGCGGTAACAGCAGCAGAATGGGAGAGTTATCTGCAAAGAGAGCAGTAGCAGCAATGCCTGTAACAGGAAGTTACCGTGCAATTGATTTTTCATTAAGTAATATGAGTAACTCCCATATTCAGAAGGTCGCTGTATTTACGCAGTATAATTCACGTTCTTTAAATGAGCATTTAAACTCATCAAAATGGTGGGATTTTGGTAGAAAACAGGGTGGTCTGTATGTGTTTACACCAACGATCACCACAGCTAATAATACATGGTATCAGGGTACAGCAGATGCTCTTTATCAGAATATTAACTTTTTAAAGGACAGCCATGAGCCTTATGTTGTGATTGCAAGCGGTGACGGTGTTTATAAGTTAGATTATAACAAGGTTTTGGAAGAACATATCAAAAAAGGTGCCGATATTACGATTGTCTGTAAGGATATTGATCCGGAAGATGATGATGTAAGCCGTTTTGGTGTTGTTAAATGCAATGATGACATGCAGGTATTGGATTTTGAAGAGAAACCGTTAGTAGCACAGACGTCAACGGCATCTATTGGTGTATATGTAATCAGAAGAAGACAGTTGATCGAACTGTTAGAAGCCTGTGCAAAGGAAGGGAGAACAGATTTTGTAAAGGATATTCTGATTCGTTATAAGAATGTCAAGAAGATATATGCGTACAAGATGGATTCTTATTGGCGTAATATCGGAACAATTGATTCCTATTTTAAGACAAACATGGATTTTCTAAAGAAAGATATTAGAGACTATTTCTTCAGACAATATCCAGACGTGTATTCTAAGGTAGATGATCTGCCACCGGCAAAGTATAATGGGGATGCAGTAGTGAATAACAGCTTGATTGCCAGTGGATGTATCGTTAATGGTACGGTAGAGAATTCGGTACTGTTTAAGAAAGTATATGTAGGTAATAATTGTGTGATCCGCAATTCAATAATTTTAAATGACGTGCACATTGGGGATAATTCCGTTATTGAGAATTGTATAGTAGAAAGTCGTGATACGTTGCGGGCCAACACGATTCATACTGCGGAACCAGGGCAGATTAAAGTTGTCGTGGAGAAGAATTTCCGCTATGCGTTATAAGACCTTTTCTGGAGAAATAATATTATTATGAGTACAAAGGGGTGTAATAATGGAGATTACGGATATCAGATTAAAGAAGGTTACAAAGGAAGGTAAGATGAAAGCAATCGTATCTATTACATTGGATAATGAATTTGCAGTTCATGATATCAAAGTAATAGAAGGTGAAAAAGGACTTTTTATTGCAATGCCAAGCCGTAAAGCGGCAGATGGCGATTATAGGGATATCGCACATCCGATTAACCAGAATGCAAGAGAGCGTATTCAGTCTTTAATTCTGGCTGAGTACGAAAAATCTCTGTTGGATGGAGATGAACAGGTTGAGTAATGTGATATTAATGTGCTGATGCATAGTAGGTGGAAAGTAAGGGGTTGTCGCATTAAGAAAGATTTTCTCTTTTTGCTACAGCCCCTTATTTTTGAAAGGAGAGAGAGGATGAGGAAAGGGACAGTTTTATTCATGCTGGTTTTGCTGGTGGTATTTGGCAGAACCGTGCAGGCGGCAGATGCCAGAGCTGATGAGATTTTAAATGAAACAGAAAAGGCAATGAAACAAGTTAAGGTAATTTGTAACGGAGTTCTTGTAAATGGTGAATTGCTGACGGAGGTAAAAGCTGATACGAATACCGGAGTGATTTATATGAATATGTTGGGAAGTGAGATATGGATTGATAAACAGTCAAAGATGAGTTATATATCCGATGGAAAAGACTATTATTTCATGCCGTTGGGTAATGATGAAATTGCTGATACATATGAAAATATGGATTTTTCCGCTGATATTAACCGTACGTTAGCCTTTACTTATGAGGGAGAAATAACATATAGAGTGAACAATGAAAATGTAGATTGCTATAAGCTTTCAGCAGATTATATAGAACAGGGATATAGCGTTCACTATGATTATTATATTGATAAAGTATCATACAGGCTGGCAGTAGTGGAAGAATCCATGGCAGAAGTTAAGTCGGTTGCTTATTATTACTATCCAGAGTCTGTAACGGTACCGCAGGAGATTAAAAAGAAGGCGGTTATAGCCATGGACTATTCCTTTGATAAAAATAAAGTGGAATATATAGTGAAATATGAAAAGAAAAAACCGGTTTTATATGTTATGGATGCAAAAAAAGCGAAGGGCAGTGTGAAAATACCGGATACTATTCGTTTATGTGGGAAAAAATATGAAGTATACGGTATTGCACCAGAGGCTTTTAAAAATAATAAGAAGATAAAAGCAGTTACAATCGGTAAAAATGTGCGAAAAATTGGAAAAAAGGCATATTATAACTGCAAAAAATTAGAGAAGGTTACTATCCAATCTAAAAAAATTACAAAGATTGAATCAAAAGCATTTTATAAGAATGCCAAAACTTTGCGGTTTAAGCTACCCAAAAGTAAAATGTCAAAATATAAAAAGCTGATTCAAAAATCAGGAATATCATCCAAACTGGTGATTTCCAAATAACACTGTCATTTTTTTGTGGCATAATGTAAAAAAATGTGATAGAATACGAGTACCTTTTTAATAACTCAAACCTCTGTAAACCGGGGTTTGAGTTATTCGCGTGTCTGTAATTGCATTTGATAATTATGAAATGCAATAAGCCGCTGTAAGCGGCAGACAGGAATTACTTTTGTAATGTGAAAAGAAGTTATAAATAGTGGAGGATGAAAGAAATGGAACGTATAAAAGCCGTTATTTTAGCAGCAGGAAAAGGAACCAGAATGAAGTCGGAACTGCCAAAGGTGCTTCATGAAGTTTTAGGAAAACCTATGGTGGAATATTCCATAGAAGCAGCAATGGAGGCAGGAGCTGAAGCCACTGATATTTGTCTGGTTGTGGGGCACAAAGCAGAAATGGTAAAAGAAACTGTGGGAGATAAGGTGAGTTATGTATTGCAGGAGGAACAATTGGGAACCGGGCACGCAGTGAAATGTGCTGCTGAATTTATCGGAAATGAAGGTCTTACAATGGTACTTTGCGGAGATACTCCACTGGTTACCGGCAAGACATTGAAGAAATTGGTGAAGGCACATATGACAGAGAAAAATGCGGTTACAGTATTGACTGCTGTACTGGATGACCCTGCGGGATATGGACGCATCATTAAAGATAACTGGGGGAAATTTGTAAAGATTGTGGAGCAAAAGGATGCTTCGTTAGAGGAACAAAGGGTAGATGAAATCAATTCCGGTATGTATGTCTTTGATTCAGCAATTTTAAGCAAGGTACTTTTAAAGCTTAACAATGATAATGCCCAGGGTGAATATTATCTGACAGATACCATTGAGATCATAAAATCAGAAAGACTTGGTGAAGTTGCCACGGTGATTGTGGAGGACGCAGATGAAATTAAAGGAGTGAATTCCACAGAGCAGTTGGCGGAAGCAGAGCAGATTTTACAAAAACGGGGAAAGAGCAGATAACAGGAACAGGTAGATCAGATGACCGGATTTCGGTTTTTGTTTAGGAAAAGGACTAGAATAAATTTATGAAGTTAATTGTGGGACTTGGAAATCCGACACCCCAATATCAGGGAACAAGGCATAATGTTGGATTTGAGGTAATAGATGAAATAGCGAAACAATATAATATAGCAGTAGACACAGCTAAATTCAAAGGGTTGTCCGGAAAAGGCAAAATAGAGGGGGAAAGGGTCATTTTACTGAAACCGATGACTTTTATGAATCTGAGTGGGGAAAGCGTTGTGGCGGCAGCAAATTATTTCAGGATTCTGCCAGAGGATATCATTGTCATATATGATGATATTAATCTTGATGTGGGAAGGCTGAGAATCAGGGAAAAAGGGAGTGCCGGTGGACATAATGGGATAAAGAATATTATTGCGTTACTGGGAACGGATGTTTTTCCCAGAATCCGCATTGGTGTAGGAATGAAGCCTCCAAGAATGGATCTGGCAGCATATGTGCTTTCCCGGTTTTCAAAAGAAGAACAGGAACAGATGGGTTATGGGTATGAGAAAGCGTGTAAGGCAGCAGGACTGCTGGCAGCAGGTGAGACAGCAAAGGCAATGAACGATTATAATGGGAAATAGAAGAGGGAAAAATGGAAGTATTGAGAGCACCTTTCCGATTGTCGGATCTGGAGAGCAAGTATGAACTTGCGAAAAAGAAGAAAAATATGCCGGTAGAGATTACTGGAACGGATGGATTTGCCCGTTATTATGTGATGGATTGTCTGGGAACTGACCGTGTAAAGCTGATTATAACCTACAGTGAAGACAGGGCAAAAGAAATACTGGACTCTTATAGTTTTTTTGACAGGAATATCCTATATTATCCGGCGAAGGATGTTTTATTTTACAGTGCGGATATTCATGGGCATACCATCTTAAGACAGAGAATGGAAGTTGTAAAGGGAATCATAGAGGGAACAGTATCCACGGTGGTGGTTTCAATCGATGCACTTCTGAATAAAATCGTGCCAATTGATGAAATCAAGGCACATATTGTGACATTCCAGTCCGGTGAGGTTCTGGATTTGGAGAAAATGAAAAAAACACTGGTTTCACTTGGCTATGAACGGAATGACTGGGTGGATGGTGTAGGGCAGTTTGCAGTCAGGGGAGGTATTCTGGATATCTTCCCTATGAGTAGTGAGTGCCCTTTTCGTATAGAGCTTTGGGGAGAAGAGATTGACAGTATCAGAAGCTTTGATGTGGAAAGCCAGAGAAGTATTGAAAATGTGCAGACACTTTTGGTTTATCCTGCCGCAGAAATGATTTTAGAGGAGGACAGGATTGAAGAAGGGCTTGATAGGATACAAAAGGAACATAAGTCTTATGCGAAAAAACTGAAAGAGGATTTTAAAACGGAAGCCTATGCCAGAATTAATAAAGAGATAGAAGCATTAAAAGAGGAGCTTGCCTATTTCCACAGTGCTATGGGAATTGATAGCTATATAGGAGCATTTTATGAGGAATTGGTAAGTTTTCTTTCTTATATGCCTAAGGATACAATGGTATTTGTGGATGATCCGGTACATGTTTTGACAAGGGCCGAGGCTTGCCAGATTGAATTTCGGGAAAGTATGATAAGCAGAATAGAAGGGGGCTATATGCTTCCAAGCCAGGCTGATATTTTGTTTGATTATAAGGCGGTGGCAGGCAGGATTGCCGGAATGGATACCCTGATGTTCAGCATTCTGGGAAAAGAAGATTCTTTATTTGAGCCTAAAACACGGATATCCTTTGATACCAAAATGGTGCCCACATACCGTCATAATTTTGAGATGCTTTTAAAGGATATCAAACGCTGGAAAAAAGAAGAGTACCGTATTTTATTATTTTGTCCGTCGTCTATGCGGGGGGAACGTCTTGCAAGGGATTTGCAGGAACAGGATATCAATTGTTTCTTTTCAGCCGACAAAGACAGGATTCTGGCCGCGTCTGAAATGATGATCACAAGTGGGAGATTACAGGCAGGTTTTTCCGTACCAGAGATAAAGCTGGTAGTGTTAACAGAGGGAGATATTTTTGGACAGAAAAAAACAAAATCCAGATCAAAACGGAAACCGCTCTATGCGGGAGAGAAAATCAAAAGCTTTGATGATTTAAGCATTGGGGATTATGTAGTACATGAAAAACATGGTCTGGGTATTTATCTGGGAATTGAAAAAATAGAAGTTGACCAGGTGGCGAAAGATTATATTGCCATCGAATATAGTGGTGGGGCAAAGCTGTTTATACTTGCCTCCCAGCTGGATCTGATACAGAAATATTCGTCCAAGGAGAGCAGAAGACCTAAACTGAATAAATTAGGCGGCACAGAATGGGAAAAGACCAAATCCAGAGTTCGGGGACAGGTAAAGGAAATTGCGAAGGAATTGGTGGATTTGTATGCGGTGCGTCAGGCAAAGGAAGGCTTTGCTTTTTCGCCGGATACCGTATGGCAGAAAGAGTTTGAGGAAATGTTTCCATATGAGGAGACAGAGGACCAGTTAAAAGCAATAGAAGAAACCAAATCCGATATGCAGAGTACGAAAATTATGGACCGCCTGATTTGTGGAGACGTGGGATATGGGAAAACGGAAGTTGCAATCCGAGCAGCATTTAAGGCGATACAGGATGGCAGACAGGTTGCATATCTGGTGCCGACTACGATTCTGGCACAGCAGCATTATAATACTTTTAAAGAACGTATGCAGGATTTTCCGGTTCGTGTGGGAATGCTGTCCAGATTTTTATCTGCGAAAGAACAGAAAAAAAACCTTGAGAATTTAAAAAAGGGGCAGATTGACATTATTATCGGTACGCACAGGCTGCTTTCTAAAGATTTGGACTATAGTAATCTGGGACTTTTGATCATTGATGAAGAACAGCGGTTTGGAGTTACACATAAAGAAAAGATCAAACAGATAAAGAAAGATGTAGATGTACTGACCCTTACAGCTACGCCGATTCCCAGAACGCTTCATATGAGTCTGATAGGGATTAGGGATATGAGCCTGTTAGAGGAGCCTCCGGTGGATAGAAAGGCGATTCAGACTTATGTGCTGGAATATAATCCGGAGTTGGTCAAAGAAGCGATTTCAAGGGAACTGTCCCGTGGAGGACAGGTGTATTATGTGTATAACCGCGTGAATACGATAGCGGATGTAGCGGCAGATCTGGCAAAGCTGATGCCTGATGTCAGGATTGCATTTGCCCATGGACAGATGAAGGAAAAAGAATTAGAAGATGTCATGTTTGCCTTTATCAATAAGGAAATCGATGTATTGGTAACTACAACGATTATTGAAACCGGACTGGATATTGCTAATGTAAATACAATGATCATACATGATGCGGAGATTTTTGGATTATCACAGCTTTACCAGTTAAGGGGGCGTGTGGGACGTTCCGATAAGACGGCATATGCGTTTCTTATGTATAAAAGGGATAAAATGTTAAAGGAAACGGCAGAAAAGCGGCTGAAAGCGATCAGAGAGTTTACTGACTTAGGATCAGGGTTTAAGATTGCCATGCGTGATCTTGAAATCCGTGGAGCCGGCAATCTGTTAGGAGCCGATCAGTCAGGGCATATGGAGGCTGTTGGTTATGATCTGTATTGTAAGATGCTGAATGATGCTATATTACGGCAGAAGGGAGAACTGACAAAGGAGGAATTTTCCACTTCTATTGAGATTCCGATCGATGCATTTATTCCGTCAACCTATGTAAAAAATGAAATGACAAAACTGGAACTTTACAAAAGGATTTCCGGGGTTTGGACAAGGGAAGATTATGAAGACATGTTGGATGAACTGACGGATCGTTTCGGAGAGCCCCCTTATGAGGTGCTAAATCTGCTTACTGTTGCAAGAATAAAGGCAGCGGCACATGAAGCGTTTATTACATCTATTAGTTATAAGAACAAACAGGTGCATATTGAGATGGCACCGGAAGTTAAGGTAAAAGTAGAACTTTTAGATGATTTTCTGGCAAAGTATCTGAATAATATCCGAATTGTGGCAGGAAGCAATCCAGGCTTTGTTGTGGATTTGGAGAAGAAGAGTATAAAAAGTTTTATTGGAGAGCTGGAGGGTATCATACAGGAAATCAATGAGTTGATAGAACGGTGAGAATGTATTATAATTGGAGATAATTGCAGAAATTTGTAGTATAAATGACTGGGAAAAAGAAAATATGGGAACAAATAAGAAAAAAAGTAAAAAAACAAATCTGCGGGAAAAGAAACCATCAGTGAAAGAAGAGCGCATGGCGTTGGAAAAAAGAGAGAAAAGAAAAAAGATACTTATTTCTGTTGTTTTTGCTGTGGCAGGAATTATGATTGCGGCTGCTGTATTATGGAAAATTTCAGGTGCCGGAACCGTGCCTTCCCAAAAATCCGTATTTAGGATAGGTGGGGAAGAAGTTTTTCTGGATGAAGTAAATCTTTGTATATTGCAAAATGTAATGAATATCGGAATTACCGAAAGTATGTTAAATACTACTGCACAAGATGGCAGCAGTATGGATGATTTTTACAAAGGTAAGATTTTACAGGTTATCACTGATTATAAAGTAGAGGCAAAGATTGCGGAGCAACAAGGTATTACGTTGTCGGAAAAAGACAGGGATGCCATCAGGGTTGATGCCGTGGAATATATGGGCACGGTTGATGGACGTATTCTAAAGCAGCTGGGAATTACTCAGGAAAGAGTCATTGAAATCTATACACAGCGGTATCTTGCACATGCTTTGGAGGAATCCGTTATAAAAGATCTGGAGGTAGAAGACCAAAAATATTGTACCATGTATATGCTTTTGTTCCCAAAAGTTGAGACTGATACAAACGGTGATTATATAAGAGAAGATGATGGTGAAACTCCGGTTATGCTGTCTGAAGAGGATATAAAGAAAAAGAAAGAAGATTGTGAAAAGGCTTATGAAGAATTAAAAGATGGGGCAGACATTGAGGAGATAGCTGATAAATATGGGGTATCTAATGTTTCAGGAGAGGAAAGCAATCTGGCAGAAAGTTTTGAGAAACCGTTTTCAGAATATGCAGTAAAACTAAAAGAGGGTGAATACAGCCCGATTTTGGAGACTGCAAGCTGCTATGGGATTCTCAAGATGATTACGGAAAATAATGAGGAGATTGTGGAACAGATTATGGGATATTATAAATCAGATCTGGAGCAGGAGACGATAGATGAGAATAAGACAAAATGGTATGAGGAAGCAGGAGCCGGTTCTGGGGCTGACTTTGTGGGCAGCACATGGGAGAATATTTCCTTGTATGATTTTGTAAAGTATGTGGAGGAATAGTGGATGCAGTACAAAAAAAGATTATTGGCAATTTTCCTGAGTGTATTATGTATATGGACATTTGCCGCCTGTGGCAAGGAAGAAACGGAAGATATACAAAACATCGTGTACAAATTTGGTGATTGTACGATTACTTTTGGAGAATTTTATGTCTATGCCAAAACAGTCGAGGAGGATTATCAGAAAACATACGGGAATGGAGTCTGGAGTCTGGAGCTTACAACAGATGACGGAAAGAGTACGGTAAGAGATGTAACGATAAAGGATTTGATAAATAATATTAACCGTATTAAGGTGTTAACATCTCAGGCAGAAGATATGAATATATTCTTAAGTGACGGGGAAAAGGCAGAGGCGGAAAATACAGCAGCAGCATTTTATAACGGATTGACAGAGAAAGATCGTGCAGAAACGGAAGTGACCAAAGAGATTGTAATTCAGGTGGTTGAAGAGAATATGATTGCAGAAAAAGTATATAATCAGATGATTTCGGATTATGACTTTGAAATATCTGAGGAAGAGGCAAGAATGACCACATTTTATGATATGGTATTTGAGTGCCACCGTGTTAAAAAAGATGGAAGCGTAGAAGAATATACGGATGAGAAAAAAGCAACCCAGTTAGAAAAAGCAAATGAGGCACTATCTTCGCTGGCACAGGAGGAAGATGTTTCTTATGATACGATAGTGGATAAGTATAATTTGGAATATTCAGGTTCTTACACGATGTCAAGGACGGATATGATCGAGGAATATGGAGAATCCATAACAGAGAAAATTTTGGCATTGTCGGATGGAGAAGTCAGTACTGTGATTCAAAGCGAATATGGATATCACATATTTAAAATGTTACAGGCAAATGATCAGGAGCTTACGAAAAAGAATAAAGAAGCAATTATAGCAAAGAAACAGAAAGAATATTTCAGTGGCGTGTATGAGGAATGGTTAAAGCATTTTGATTCCCATTTTAATATCAGTGAGGATGTCGATATGAAACTGGTAAACCGTTTTCCGTTCTCGGAAACAGGAAAATAGAAAGATTCGATGGGAATATTTTTACAGGAGGGAAAAATGGACGACAAACATGCAGAGATTTGTGAATGCAATGCAATTCATCAGGATGTGGTGAAAAAGGTAAAAAAATTAATGCCGGATGATGAGAGGTTGTATGATTTGGCAGAATTGTTTAAAGTGTTTGGGGATACCACCAGAGTGCGTATCTTATGTGCACTGTTTGAGAGTGAAATGTGTGTATGCGACATTTCTATTTTGCTGGGAATGAGCCAGTCTTCCATTTCCCATCAGCTCCGCGTCTTAAAGTCGGCGAAACTGGTGAAAAACCGGAAGGATGGCAAGGTAGTTTATTACTCACTGGATGATGAACATATTAAGCATATTTTTGAGCAGGGGCTGGAGCATATCAGTGAGTAAGGAGCTGATTCCGTTGATGGGGCGATTACATCATGGTAATCTCGGAAAGAGAGCCCACAAGAAACATATAAATGATCGTTAATATGCTAAATAAGATACCCACACAGCTGGTGATAATACCTGCGATTGCTATACCTGGTTTTTTTCCGGTGTAGTCTTGTGGCTGGACACATCCAAAAATGATACCCAGAATACCGGTAATCAGGCCCAGACCACAGCAGCAGCTTGTGATAATGCTGAGAATGCCGAGTACAAGAGAGGCAATCCCAAAACCAAGGGAAGTTTCTTCTGGAGCTGTATTATATGATGTATTGCTGTTATAATTGGTATATTGTGTATTGTCTGGTGCGGCATAAGTCTTGTTTTCTGCCGGCATATCAAATGCCGAAACGGTTTTTGCAGCTGTATCAGTTATCTGTTCATGAGAATCAGCTGTATTCTGGTTAATGCTCTCTTTTTGATTGTTGTTATTGTTTTCGTCCATAATTTTTCTCCTGTATTATAAAAATGTGTCTGATTGCATCTAATACATACTATATCATTTCAGGGTGTAATATGTAAAGAAGAATTCGGTGTATAGCATTTCGATTATGATTATGATATAATGAAGAAAAATCACTTGCTTGCAAGGGTGATTTTTCTGAATGCTGATCATGAGCAACGCTCATGATATAATGAAAAAAATATTCAAAGGAATGGACATGAAAGCAAAAAAGATACCAAAGATTGATTACGGAATACTTTGGAAGGATTTTATGATAGTGAATGCAGCATTGGGAAGTTCTGCGTTGTTTGTGATTGCTGTTATGCTGTTACAGCGTTATCATTTGATTCCTGCATTTCCCTGTTTTGTGCATGAATTTTTTAATGTGTATTGTCCTGGATGTGGAGGAACAAGGGCATTGTTTGCTCTGTTTCATGGTCAGGTACTGCATTCTTTGATTTATAATCCTGCAATTGTGTTAGGTGCAGTTTTGATTTTATATTATGAAGCTGGTGTCCTTATTACTTTGATAAGAAGAAACGGAAAAGTCTATTTTTATCAGAAATGCGGTCCGTTATATTCGTATCTGTTAATTGTGATTTTGTTTGCAGTCATCAGGAACTGGCTGCTGATAGAGTTTCAGATTGATCTGATAAAAGATTTTATATGATTCCTGTAATTTTATACTTGCTTTTTTTGTGAAAATGATATACTATATAACAGTCGCTTGTAGTGACAGACATGCAGAAGTGGCGGAATGGCAGACGCGCTAGATTCAGGTTCTAGTGAGGTAACACTCGTGTGGGTTCAAGTCCCATCTTCTGCATTATGAAATAATATCGTATGATAGGAAAAGAGTTGAAATCTATTGAATATACATAGGTTTCAGTGCTTTCCTATCATACGATATTTTTTGTGCAGCATTTTTGGTCTGCGAACCGTGTTTTTCCAAGTAAGCATCAATATCCAATACAAGAAGATTAATAAATGAATTATTTTCTGATTCGATATCTGACTGGAGAATGGATTTACCGAGTTTTTATTCGTTGTCTGCCCCCAAAAAACAAATACAAAAAACAAAGAAGAAGACCTGTTGTCAAATGTTAAATAATAGTTTATAATAAGAGTGCTTATAATAGGATTGTAATTTTATAAAAGGTCGGTTTGGATATGAATATGGATAAAGAAGAAAAAGTCAAATATATATTAAAAGGAGGGGTGTGATAAATTCAGAATAACAATGAAAGTCTTTTGACGTTCCAGATGTGGATTTTGATTATTCAATAACGAACACTGACTAAAGGTAAAATGAAAATTTGAAAGAATTGAATGCTAGGAGGATTTATATTATATGCAGATTGAAAAATTAACTGAGAGTGAAGAAATTGTAATGAAAGCCATTTGGACTTGTGGTAAAGAACCGGGTTTGACGGATGTCATGGGGGTAGTAACAGAAATATATCATAAAGATTGGAAGCCTCAAACGGTATCTACTTTTTTAGCAAAACTTGTTAGAAAAAATTATGTGCAGTTGAAACGTAATGGTAAAATATATACATATAAGATTCTGATTCCGGAAAAAGCATATAGACGTAAATTATATAAACATCACATTAGTTTTTGGAATCATAATGATATAGTGGAATTTGTAGAAGAGATGATTAAAAATGGTGACTTACCAAAAGAGATAATTACAGAGATGGAAAATAAAGACTGATTGTACAAAATGTCCCGAAAGTTATAACACTTTTGGGACATTATTTTATGGTTTGAAAATTTTCTGTGTTGCTCCGTATTGAAGGTTTTCATGTGAAGGTTTGGAAGAAAGAGAAGCAGCTGCTAAGACTTATTAAAATTAAGAAAAATATGAATGGCGGATAATAAAATAAATAAGAATAAAATAGAAATTAATAAAATTTAGCAAAAAGAGGAAAGTCATACATTTCTTCTTCACATAAAGTAGGGTTTATGATATTATACATAAGGTTGTTACGAGGTTTTTTGAAAAAAATCAGTACTTTAGAAAATTAATCTTAATTTGTTTTATATGGAACAAAAGATACAGGATCGTAGGAGGCTTATTTATGAAACCACTAAAAGAATTGACAAAAGTGGAACTGCTTGCACTGAAGGAAATGTTAAATAGAGAATATATAGAAGCAAAGGCAAAAGGCCTCCAGCTGGATATGTCCAGAGGAAAGCCGGGTATTTCCCAGCTGAATTTATCCCTTCCCCTGCTGGATGTACTGACTTCAGAGGATGATATGACGTCCAGTGATGGTATGGATGTCCGCAATTATGGTGTGTTGGACGGAATCCCGGAAGCAAAACAGTTAATGGCTGAGATGATGGATACGACACCGGATCATGTAGTTGTATTTGGAAATGCCAGTCTGACGATTATGTATGATACGGTTTCAAGAGCTATGCTGAAGGGACTCCTTGGGGAGACACCATGGTGTAAGCTGGATGAAGTGAAATTCCTGTGTCCTGTACCGGGATATGACAGACATTTTGCAATTACGGAATATTTGGGTATAGAGATGGTTAATATTCCTCTTTTAAGTGATGGTCCGGATATGGATATGGTAGAAAAATATGTAAATGAAGATCCGGCAGTTAAAGGCATCTGGTGTGTGCCTAAGTATTCAAATCCGACAGGCATTTCTTATTCTGACGAAGTAGTAAAGAGAATGGCGAATTTAAAACCTGCTGCAAAGGATTTCCGCATTTTCTGGGATAATGCATATTGCATCCACCATTTATATGAAGATCAGCAGGATGTTATTTTAGATATTATTTCCGAGTGTGAAAAGGCAGGGAATCCGGATATGGTATTTGAATTTGCATCTACATCAAAAGTTTCTTTTTCCGGAGCGGGTGTTGCTGCAATCGGAGCATCTAAGGCAAATATTGAAGATCTGAAGAAAACCATGACGGTTCAGACAATCGGATACGATAAGATTAACCAGTTAAGGCATGTAAAATTCTTTAAAAACAGAGAAGGTCTGGATGCACATATGATGAAACTTGCGGCACTGATGAGACCAAAATTTGAGGCGGTATTAGAGGTGTTAGAAGAAGAATTAGGTGGACTTGAGATAGGAAGCTGGATAAAACCAAGGGGTGGATATTTTATATCGTTTAATGCTTTGGAAGGCTGTGCAAAGGAGATTGTGGAAAAATGTAAAGAAGCTGGTGTTGTTATGACTGGTGCCGGTGCAACATATCCGTATGGCAAGGATCCTATGGACAGTAATATCCGTATTGCACCATCTTTCCCGACACCGGAAGAAATGAGGGAGGCCGCTGAGTTATTTGCCCTTTGTGTGAAGATAGTAAGCGTGGATAAAATATTAAAGACAGTGTAATTTCGGAAAGAAGAAAATATTAATATGGCAAAAAAAGAAAATAAAACAAATGCAATGCGGATATTGGATAGCAATAAGATTGCATATCGTATAAAAACCTATGAATGTGATGAATTTGTGGATGGTATTCATGTGGCAGATTTGAATGGGGATCCATATGATCAGTCTTTTAAGACACTGGTTACTGTAGGAAAGACTGGTGCCTATTATGTATTTGCCATTCCTATTGACAAAGAAATTGACTTTAAAAAAGCAGCAAAGATTGTAGGAGAAAAATCGCTTGAAATGATACATGTGAAGGATATTAATGCTGTTACCGGTTATATTCGTGGCGGCTGCACACCGCTTGGTATGAAGAAATTATATCCTACGATTATTCAGGAAGATGCAAAAAAATTTGATGAGATTATTATCAGCGGAGGAAAATTGGGAATGCAGATTTTGATAAATCCTTTTGATTTGGCAAAGGTGATAAATGGAAAATTTGCTGATGTTATCCTGTAAACTTTTTCTATGGGGAAGCCGATATATAATCTGAAAAGGTGAAGTGGCGGAACATGGAGGCTTTGTCACTTTTCTTTTTTGTCAATCTTACATCTATTTATGGATATTCATGTTAAATAATGCTGATAGATTAATATATCAGAGCAACAGGTTGAATATCACATATTTCATGGAAAAGAAAGGAGTTGAGTACCATGAAAATTAAGAGTAGTGCAGTAGCGATGGCAGGTAAACAGAGCTACAGCCACTATCAGGAGACGCATGTGACTACTACGCAGATGCGGGCTTCACAGTGGAAAGCATTGCAGGCTGCAAACGAAGAGAAAGCAGCCGATGTATCTATCTCAGAAGAATCCCAGGAAAAGCTTGCGAATGTGCAGGAAAAAGAAAAGGAATCATCAAAGCAGTTTGTAGAAGAGTATCTGAATGATACACAAAGTGCAAAACAGGTAAAGGAATCCGGTCTGAATATTAAGAAGACAGATAAGAATGAACAAATGCTGAAAACATTACAGCGTATGCTGGAGATGTTAAGAAAAATGCGAAAAGGTCGTTTGTTATCTGCTGATGGATTTGTAAAACAGTTTAGCATTTATGATCTTTACAGTGCTGACAATAACTTTTCTGATACTGCGGCCAGATTAAAGCAGGAATATTCCAATATGCAGAGTCTTTCAGTTATGGATATTCGGAGCAGTTCTGCCAGTATAGTAATGGGAAGTGCCAACGGTGTGTCCTCCGGAGGTGCGACAGCGTGGATTCGGCATACGGAAAAAAGCGGTTATATCCTGGAACAGGAAAGTACTACTTTTTCCGCAACAGGGATTGCAAAGACCGCAGATGGCAGGGAAATCAAATTTGGTGTGGATTTACAGATGTCTAGGGGATTTGCAGGCGCATTTTTTTCATCAAAGGATGAGGAGGTTATCCTGACAGATCCGCTGGTTATTAATCTGGACAGTAATATGGCAAGTGTGACGGATCAGAAATTCTTTTTTGATCTGGATGCAGATGGTGAAGCGGAAGAAATCTCTTCACTGGGTTCAGGCAGTGGTTTCCTTGCATACGACAAGAATGGCGACGGTGTCATTAATGACGGTTCGGAATTATTCGGAACGAAGTCAGGTGACGGTTTTGCGGATCTGGCACAGTACGATGAAGATGGTAATGGCTGGATTGATGAAAATGACAGTATATTTAACAACTTGAAGGTATGGGTGAAAAATGAAGATGGAAGCGACAGGCTTCTGGATTTGAAAGAGGCAAATGTGGGTGCTATATATCTTGGAAGCGCTGATACGCAGTTTCATCTGAATAATGCTTATACCAATCAGACTAATGCCGTTATTCAGAAGACAGGCGTGTTTCTAAAAGAAACCGGCGAAGTTGGAACGATACAGCATGTGGATTTAGCATTATAAGAATACGAAGGAACAGTTATAAGTAATTGTAGCTGTTCTTTTTTTATATTGACAAATACCCCTATGGGGTATATTATAAATGCAGGGTATTTGTTTAAGAAATATTTTGTGTTGGTCAAGTTGGAAAAGTAGAAATTTCAAAAATTATGCGTCATAGGAGCATTATTTTTGCCAATACTATATTAAGGAACTGTTGCATCAGTATATGTATTTGCTAATGGTGTATGTGACCAGATAATCAGTTGTTACAAAGAGGTAGTGTCAAGTGGATTATGAAAATTTACGAGACGGGAATTGCCCGCATTAAAATCTGCTTACTCAAGGTATCGCGTGCATGAAAATTGCTTCTCAATGGCACGTGAATAGATAATCAATTGCTTTGCAATTGGTTATAAGTAAAGAACAGGAGGGAAGAAAATGAGGGAAGAAAGGTATCGGATATCCGGTATGAGCTGTGCTGCATGCAGTGCTTCCGTGGAACGTGTCACAAGACGTCTTGAGGGTGTTGCGGAAAGTGATGTCAATTTGACGACGGAATGCATGCGGATTGTATATGATGAAAGCCTGGTGAATCAGGAGATGATTAAAGCCAAAGTAGAAAAAGCAGGCTTTGGCTGCGAACGGATAGAGGAACAGAGGAAAAACGGTGTCGGACAGAATGTGGAAATTATCGAAGCTGCGACAGGAATGGCAGCTGTTCATAAGGATGCCAGACAGGAGAAACGAAAAAAGGAACAGGAAGAGGCGGATAAATTATTAAAGCACAGGAAAAACAGACTGGCAGCAACTATGGTTTTTACTATCGTATTGCTATATGTGTCTATGGGGCATATGCTTCCATTTCCTCTTCCATTGCCGGCAATTATGGATATGCATCAGTATCCGGTTAATTTTGCCCTGACACAGCTTATTTTTACAATACCGGTATTGGTTTTAAATTATGAGTTATTTGTATCGGGAGTAAAATCTTTGAAAAACCTGCACCCAAACATGAATGCACTGGTTACTATCGGATGTGGTACTTCATTTTTTTATAGTTTAGTCGTTACGTATCTGATTTCGGTAGACATACATTATGTGCATCAGCTTTATTATGAATCTGCGGCAGTTGTAGTCGCTTTTATCAGTCTGGGAAAATATTTAGAGCATAATAATAAGGAAAAGACAAAAGGTGCCATATATGAATTGATGGCATTGGTGCCGGATACGGCATTTAAAGTGACAGGTGAAGACCAGGTTATGGAGGTATCCATTGATGATGTCAGAATTGGAGATATTCTGATGGTAAAGCCAGGCAGCAAAGTACCCATTGATGGTGTTGTAACAAAAGGGGAAAGCGGAGTAGATGAATCCATGCTGACAGGCGAAAGCATGCCGGTGCATAAACAGGCTGGAGATGTTCTCATTGGTGGAAGCGTAAATCAAAATGGAATGCTCTATATGGAAGTAACCAGAGTCGGAGAGGATACTACACTGTCCAAGATTATTCATTTTGTAGAGGATGCCCAGGGGAAGAAAGCACCGATTTCCAAGGTGGCGGATCAGGTGGCAGGAGTATTTGTGCCTACAGTGATTGTAATTGCAGTTGCAGCGGCAGTGGTCTGGGCTGTTCTTGGCTATGAGACTGCGTTTGTGCTAAAGATTTTTACGGCGGTTCTGGTGATTGCTTGTCCGTGTGCACTGGGACTGGCAACGCCTACAGCTATTATGGTAGGAACGGGACTTGGTGCTAAATACGGTATTCTGGTGCGGAGTGGTGAGGCACTGGAACAGATTCATAAGGTGACAGCAGTTGTACTGGATAAGACGGGAACCATTACAAAGGGGGAACCGGAGGTTATTCATGTTATTTCAAAAGGTCTGGATGATGTGTCAAAGGAAAATTTTGATTTTGGAGATGATGGCAGGAAACAGGAAAAATCTTATGCAGACGGAAATGATACTTTAAGCAAAGATCAACTGGAGATACTAAGGAGGGCGGCTTTGGTGGAACGGGGTTCAGACCATCCACTGGCACAGGCTGTGGTAAAAGGATATGAAAATTATGGCGGAAAAATGCAGGGTGAAATTACAGATTTTGAAAATGTATCAGGAAAAGGCATCCTTGCAAAACTTAATGGTCATTTTGTCTGTGTTGGAAATGAAACTCTGATGCAGGAAAATCAAATCGATTTAACGGATTGGAAAATGGAATGCCAGGAAGCGGAACAAACCGGGGCGACACTTGTATTTGTAGCAGAAGACGGAAAAATGCAGGGGATTATACTGGTAGCGGATGGTATTAAGGAGACGTCCAAGCAGGCAGTCCATGATCTTCAGGAAAAAGGACTTACTGTTTATATGATAACAGGTGACAGAGAAAATGCCGCAATGGGCGTGGCGAAGCAGGTGGGGATACAGAATGTTTTTGCTGGTGTACTGCCGGAAGAAAAAGCAGGATATATAAAAGAGTTGCAGGAGCAGGGCGAAATTGTTATGATGGCAGGAGACGGTATTAATGATGCACCGGCGCTGGCTCAGGCAGATATCGGTTGTGCTATCGGCAATGGAAGTGATATTGCGTTGGAGTCAGGAGATATTGTTTTGATGAAATCCGATTTGTCGGATGTGGCAAAAGCTATCCGGTTGTCTGCACTTACGATACGTAATGTAAAACAAAACCTGTTTTGGGCATTCTGCTATAATGTGATAGGAATCCCAATTGCAGCAGGAATGCTGTATCCGTTTACGAGGCATTTGCTGAATCCGCAGTTCGCAGGTCTTGCCATGGCCCTAAGTTCAGTCTGTGTAGTAAGCAATGCACTTCGCCTCAAAGGAAAAAAATTGTAAATTCTTGTTTATCTTACAAAGGGGGACGCTTCCATGGCGGGTGATGGCGGACGCAGGAATCTATGGATATAGGGTTCTACGAAAGACACGT
>JAIDOW010000011.1 GCA_029063085.1 Lachnospiraceae bacterium | reverse complement strand
TACAAACGACAGCAGCCTTTTTCCCCATGTTTTAACATCTTTTGTTCTGATACAGTTCATCTTGTTCTCCTCCCTATGTGGCTGTTTCTGCACAAAGAAGTATTTCATTGTATAGTAATAGCACCCCTGACAGATAATATGCTGATTATAAGGGGATTCTTCTTTATGCAGTAAATGCATATAGCCCTTTATTTTTATCATTTCAATTTTTAAATAATAATACACGACATTTTAAGGGATATCCATTGTATATTTTCAACAATCTTTTTTAGTTATTTTTACTACAGACATCATCAGTAAATAATTTTAATGAATATCGCAAATCCACATCAACTCCCTAAATCCTCATTCATAGAAAACTTGACTGCTTTGCCGTACCGAGTGCGGTCAAGTAGTGACATTATCTTCTCGCACGAATGCACTTTTATATCTAGGCAAGGCGGAGCAGCTTCCTATGATATAAAAAGCCGCCACCCGCACACAGCAGATGACAGCTCCTGTTTTCACTTTACATTACTCTTTCAATACCCTATCCATTTTTCAAACCACATTACACATCTATCTTCCCTCTATTCCCCTCCTGTTTAATCCGAAATCTTATATAACCTCTTCGCATTTTCGAAAGTCGCCTCATACACCTCTTCAGGGGAAACCCCCTTTAAGCCTGCAATCTCCTCTGCCACATACTTAAGATATAAGGAACAGTTACGCTTACCCCGGAACGGCACTGGTGCAAGATACGGAGCATCTGTTTCTAAAACAATCCGGTCAAGAGGTGTATACTCCGCTATCTCCTTCAATTTCCTTCCATTTTTAAAGGTTACCACTCCGCCAATCCCGATATAATATCCCATGTCAAGATACTCCCTTGCCAGCTCCACACCATAGGAAAAACAGTGAATGACACCATTGGTCTGCCCCCCATGTTCGGCTTTCATGATATCCAATGTATCCTTTGCGGCCTCCCTGCTGTGAATGACTACCGGGAGATCAACACGCTTTGCAAGGTCCAGCTGCCGGACAAACCACTTTTTTTGAATCTCCTTTGGCGGCTCATCATAGTGATAATCCAGTCCGATCTCTCCAATGGCAAGAATCTTATCCTCCTTACAAAGCTTCTCCAGCACTGCCATATCCTCTTCCATCAAAGTGCCTGCATCTTCTGGGTGCACGCCTACCGTGCCATACAAAAAATCATATTGTTTCACAAGCTCTGTAATCACTCTGGAGCTTTCCATGGAACAGCCGATATTGACAATATATTCTATTCCTTCCCTGTGCATCTGCTCTAGCAGGGATTCCTGTTCGCCCAAAAATGCCCGGTCATCATAATGTGCATGCGTATCAAATATTTTCATATACTTTCATCCTTTACCGTACTTTTACTACTTTTCTTCTCCACCGTTATAATCCGGTGTATTCCGCTTTCCTTTTCCTCATACTGCACGAGCACAATATCCCCGGCAGATATCTTAATCACGCTCTCATCCTCGGAAAACTTCTGTTTATATACATTACCATCTTTATCTTTGATATATACATAAGTCTCACCCTCCATGGTGATATATTCCATATCTGCCACAGCGAATGAAATTTCTTTTATTCTGTCACTGTCTTCCTCTGTATCAGAAGCGGTATCGTCACTCCTGCCTTCCTTCGCCAGCATATTTCTATACTTTGCAAACACCTCCTCCTGAGACTCGGCAGTAACCACCAGATTATACTGTTCCACATTCACCATAGCATACATTTTCACAAGACCGCCATTATCCGTCAGCACCATGATATAAGATGGTGTTCCATCCACGTTAATCAGACTCGGAAAAGATGCTTTATAGTTTTTCTCCTGCACTTCTCCCTGTGCAGAGGACATGGCAGAATATTCTTCTGCACCGGAAATGCTGTAATACCTTGCTTCCGAAGTCCTCTGATTTATCATGACAAATCCTACATTTGAGGCATCTCCCGTTACGGAAGTGACACCGGTGTATATCCAGACGTCATCTTCAATTGTCTTATACCCATAATCATCCGTTGTCTGGATACATCCCTTCTGTCCGATAACGCTGTTCCAGTATCCGTTGGAAAACAATCCGTACCAGTTAAATTTGTCCTCCAGCAGTTCCCCATCAAAAACCCGGTCCACCCATGCAGGAATATCTGCTACGTCGTAATACTCCATTTCCCCATTTACTGGATCACACAATACCGCACCCTTTACATCCATACCTCCGAAAAGGCCCACTCTGGCATGCAGTACAGGGCATACATAACAGGGTTTTCCCTCATCATTTACTTCAAAATAACAGCCGTCAAATATCCTTGTGGGATTGTGCATCTGTACATACCGATAAATATTATCGTTAAAATGACCGGACGGTACATATTTCATCCCCTGCTCCAGTTTTATATACTGTGCAGTGGAATCCACCGGATTTACCATGACATACCCGGGAATCCCCTCTTTCCGGTTGCTTAAATACTTAAAGAAATCCGCATATTGAAGGTTTGCCACCTTCATAGGCTTATTATCAATATTAATCTGGGTATATTCTTCTTCTACCTCAAACTGGCTGACCACATCCGACAAAGAACCAATCTTGCGGTCACCGAAAACCCGTGCACTGTTAGTATCCATCAATGCAATGTTATCAACATTTTCGGACTCCGGAATATCCGTAACAAAATCCCTTTGTTCCACATTTAAAAGCCCCGCATATCTCTTTGCATTAAATATGGCTGCCCCCGCAAGATTACCAAAAAACAGCACCAGCACGCAGAATATGGGAATCAGCACCAGCAATGCCAGCTGAATCCTCCCTTTTCCATAACGGAAATACTCAAAATTTTTCTTAATTCCTTTGGTAAATTTCTCTTTTTGACTCCTCCCGACTATACCGGTAAAAATAAAAATCAGACTAATAATGACCGAATGTACCAAAAGCCAGCACCAGAATTCCTGGCTCTGAATGTTCAGTGCCGGATAATAAATATAATAATTAATTCCAAGCCATAGCACGGAAAGTATCATTGCAGCTGCTATGCTGCCACCATTCTTTTTCATCTAAATTTCTCCTTTTCCATGGTTTTTACCCATATTGCCTGTAATTATGTCATTTCCTGATATCGATGTCAAGCAGCCGCTTGCTTTCTGCCCTTCACCGGTTCCTGCATACCAGTTGGATTATGACCGATATCTATATTATTACCAATAGACACTTACTTTAATTTATGTTATACTACCTTTGGTTAGCGGAATTTTGGAATTTGGCAGAGATGCTTTTTAGGGTATCGCAACGCTTTCTGAAATGAAGTTTCAAATCATAATTCCAGGAGGCTGATATATATGAAATCAGTAATGAAAAAAACAACTATTTTTTCCATGATATGTATCATGATGTTATCTTTGGCAGGATGTTCCCTATTTGACAGCAAATCAAAGGTATATTCCAGATATGTCATAAGTCTGTTAGATATTAATTATAAAAATGTATCCAAGGATTATATGACCTTAACAGGCGTTTCCCAAAAGGATGCAGAAGCTGTATATGTTGCAAATATGGATTATCAGGCTCATAACCTGATGAACTATTACGGAGTAAAAGAAGTAGATGATGGTACTATTCTTTCAGAATTTTACTATCTTGCACAATCTATCTTTTCCAATGCCAAGTATGAGATTACTAATGTAAAGAAGGATAAAGATTCCGAGAGCTACACTCTGGAGCTTACCATTTATCCTTTAGATACCTTAGAGACTACCTATGATCAGGTAGTAAAATATATCGAAAACTTCAATTCCCGGGTAGACGAAGGGGATTTCAACAATACAACAGAAGTTGATTATGAAACTGAATTTGCGGAAGGTATTATCGATATTCTGAAGAGTACCACCGATAATGCAGGCTATATGGATCCTGTTGTGTTGGAAATTCCAATCCAGCCATCCGATGATTACTATTACATTACGGATGAGGATTTCTTAAAAATTGACCAGAACATTCTCTACATCAGGGAAAATCCGGCTCCCGCAGCGGATACCGATACTTCTACAGAGAGCACGGAACCTGCTGATTCAGACGATCCGGAAGCTTCCGAGACCGCAGAGTAAAATATTATCAAATTTTATAAAACAATTCAGACAAAAGAAGAGATGGCCGCATGTAGAAACCCTCACATGCAGCCATCTCTTCTTTTATCTTTTTTCTGGTGTTTTATGGATTACAGTTCTTGCACGGTTCATATCCCCCTGCAATCAATTCTTCTCTCGATTGATCTGATTCCTTTTTATTTTTATCAGACATCTTTTTTACACTGCTGCAATCCGGTTCATGAAATTTCTTTGTACTGGTATTTAAAATATAACGACCGTTCCCGCCATTTTCTATTTCTTCACTTCCTATTGGTTCTCCCGCTTTCCACGACGTGGAAGAACCTGTGTTAAAGGTAATATTTTCCCCATCTGAAACCGCAACCACCGTACCCTGTTCATCAGTCCGGAACACCTTTACCCCCATAGCCCGAAGCCGGTTTAAAAATCCTGCCCGGGGATGTCCGTATGTATTATCCTGTCCGCAGCTGATCACACAGTACTTCGGATTGACCGCGGTCAAAAATTCTTCGGTATTTGCCGTATCGGCACCGTGATGGGACGCCTTATACACATCGGATAAAAGATTTTGTCCACCCTCTATCATATCACGTTCTGCTGCTTCCTCCGCATCTCCCGTAAATAAAAAAGAAGTATTGCCAAAAACCAGCCGGAGTGCAATGGAATAATCATTTACATTCTCTCCATAATCCCTTCCTGTATCTGTCAGAATCTCAAACTGTGCATTTCCAAGTGTATAAATAGTACCCCTTTCCGGTACAATATATGTCTGTCTCCTCTGTTTTATGGTATCCATCAATTCCTCATAGGTCTTTGTATCCTTTTTTACAGACGGCATAAAAATCATGCCACAGTCAATCTTATATAGAATAACATCCAGCCCTCCAATATGGTCTGCGTCCGGATGGGTAGCCACCGCATAATCCAGGGATTCCACATTCAGACTTCGCAAATATGACCACACTGCTGTACCCTTGCTATTATTACCCGCATCGATCAGCATTGAGGAATTCCCCTGCCTGATCAAAACGGAATCTCCCTGACCGATATCAATGAAATGAACCTCTAATGTTTCTCCATCCCCGGCACTCCCGGTATTATCTGCCCCATCGCCTCTTTTTATCAGGCTGGACTCATCGAATTCCAGCTCATCAGTAAAATCCTCTGTATCCGGTGATTCTTTATCCACAGCCGTATCCGAAACGGTTTCCTCAGTCGTCTGTGTTGGCGAAGCCCCTATATCCTCATCAACTGCATCCTTTGTCCACAGATTTCCACAACCGCTTAAAAACAGACACAGCAGCAGTAACACCATCATCCCGGCATTCCGTTTTTTCATGCGTCTCCTAATCTTTGTTATCCTCATATTCCTCACTCTGCCCGACCTCCGTTTATCCAAAAATCTCCCTTATATCCAACGATTCCGCGGAAATGAAAAAGGGGCTGTCGCATTAAAGCTTTGTTTTTCATTTTGCTATACAACTTTAATAAAGATAAGCGGAAGTTATGCAACGCATTACAGCGTTCTTTATTAAAGTTGTATGACAAAGAAAACATTGTTTAATACAACAGCCCCAGTATAGCAGACACCTCTTAAAAAGTAAATTTCAGGCAACAGAAATCTTTAATTTCCCGTAATCCAGTCATAAATCCACGATCTTCCTTTGACTTTGGAATGAGCAAATAAGTCCTCATACTCCTTAGGTGTAAGATTCTCTTTCAAAACTTCCTTTCCTTCCTCTGGCACGATGACGGTAGAATCATCAATAAAACAAAGCGGTGGATACATGACACACCACCAGTTCTGCCCTTTGGCATCTCCGATATCAATGCGGAGTGCTTGATAGTTTCCGTCAGGAAAAGTCAAATCCCCATATGTTTTAGCCGGAAATTCTTCTTCCGTCACATATACCTTAACATTATAATCATAACCCTGTTCCGTAATGGTATTGATTGCCGAAGCGTAAATACTTTGCAGATTAGATACAATGACCACCTTGCTCTCTTCCACATTTTTGCATTCTTCCAGCAATGGCTTTAGCAGGGTTATCACATCTTCTTTTACTGCCATCTTAAGTGCCTGGTCTTCATCCGAATCACTGTTTGCGCGGACATGAAACCGTAAAATTCCGGAATAAGGTGCTCCCTCATCAATGCCTCCGTCTTCACCATCCATAGCCAGAATATCATTTTCCACACTATCATCTGACAAAATCGCATTTAAAAATGCCCCCGATAAGGAAGCCTCTTCACCTTCCTCCACTTTCTCAAAAGCTTGCAGTACACTATCTTTCATGTTCCACACTGTTAAAGTATTTTCATCTCCTGAGGAATACGCTTTTGCCACTGTGTCGAAGCTGTCTGCTACAGCCAGCAGTGTATGGGTAATTCCCGCTTCCTTATGCTGGTTATAATAGGAAATGGTAGATACTAAAAGACCGCCCATCACCCCTATCATCATTGCCGCAAATATATCCCGAAATACTTTCATAAACAATCCTTCCTTCTATACATGTTCTTTTATCTGAAAGTATATCCTATCCATTTTAATTTATTCATCCGGCTTATGTCTTTATCAGCCTCCGACAGCTGAGCTCCCAGCCCTCCGATACCTTTTCCAGAAAATAGACCTCTACATCCGTCCCTTCCCTGAGAGCTTTTAAATAATCCTTTAACCACGGAATATTCCTTCCCTGCCTTTTCCCTGCCTCCATCATATTATTCAGATAAGTTCCCACGGGTTCCTCTGCTTTTTTCAGATATTTTAAAAATCTATCCTTTTCCTCTAATTCCAAAACCGGGCAGGTCTTTGCAACCTCCACGTTTTCGTCCAGCAGATACAGGAATTCCTGCATTTCTTCCATAATATCCATCTGCTTCATGGATAACAGGATCACCTTCAGATGTGACAGGGAAAGGTCTTTGCCTTTTACAAGCTGGTACTCTCTGGCCAGTTCCTCAAAATCATTGCAGTTCCAACTGGAAAGCTCTTCTATCTGGCTCTTTTCCCCCACCTTTTTTTCCTGTGCGATTCCCAGGGAGAACTGATATCTTTTCCCGTCCTCTCCATCAGAAACCAGTAAAATGGTCGCATAATCCCTCTCCTCCACATTTCTCATGTCATTCATGACATTTCCTCTGTCACACCCGGACAGAAATGCCACACAGCCTAATAGTAAAAGCAAGAATACTGTTTTATTACCCTTCATAAATTCCTTACACCTCCTCTTCTTCCGTTTCCTGCTTTGAAAGCCCGATTCCCAGCAGCGGAATGACAAGTGAAAGCGGGATATCCAGTATCGCACCATAAAACAAAAACAACATGACACATCCAGAATATTCAGGCAGTGACATCACAATACCCAAAGACACTGCCAGAACAGCTGCCAGCAGCCATATTCTCTTGATCTTTTTACACAGCAGCTTAAGCAGGAACCCTGCATAATAGAGTGTGGTGCATATTAAAATGAAACAGCCTGTCATAAAGAACCACACCATTAAAACATCAAACCGCTCCAGCACACCAAAAGGAAGTCTGATATACCGCATGATGGCGATTGTCACCATTTCTTCTTTTCCGGCACCATTTACCCCGTAAATACCAAGCAGAAACAGTGTGAGCACCACGCTCAGTAAAATTGTCATCAAAACTGCGGTATAGGATACCCATAGATTCTGCTTTTTCCCATACAGGGTGCTTCCCTGCTCCGTTCCGTCTCCCGCTTTTTCCTTTTTTACCGTTGTCTTTCTTTTTTGAAGAACAGGTCTTAGATAGAGGTAGTTTTCTACTGGTAAAATAAAGGTCAGCAGTGCATATCCGTATAGAACCAGCTTTCGGAATGACACATCCCAATGAGGCACAAATACCCGGTAATCTACCTCCCTTAAGCCAAATAAGATCACAACAATAAACGGGACAAATAATACCCAGAATATCATTTCATGAATACGTCCCTGCTTTTCCACATTTCTGTTTGCACCATACAGGGCAGCCAGTAAAAGCGGCAGTACCACAAAAAGATTTGCAATGCTTCCCTGCTCCCCCTCCTGTATAAACGGAACCTGTGCTTCCCCTAATATAGATATGGCAAGGATTATATAAAATGCCAGCCGGATCAGCAGCCGGATCACCTGTAACAGCAATAACCCTTTTCCCGCTGCCCCGGTATCTTCAAGAACCTTTACGAAGCCACCGGAATCCCCTTTCTTTTCATACCATGCCCCTATCCCGTAAATACAGCTCACATAAATACAGGAAAACGCACAAAACGCCAATAGCCCTGGGAAAATACCCGTTTTAAAAAGACGGGCAGACAAATATGGGATTACAAAGATACTGCTGGCAAAAACAGATAGTACCAGCATACGGCGCATTTGCTTTTCTGAAATCTTTCCGTTACGACTAAACATTCTTTACCTCCTCCAAAACCGTCTTCTTGCTCCCCGCCTTGCATAAAGCGGACGGTTATGCATTGTGAAAATCGGTTTGCGCAGCACAAAATCTTGAAACTCCAGTTCATCGTCAATACTTCCTGAAACAAGCGGCATCATATACGGAATCCCAAAGCTTTCCATGGATGCCAGATGGATCTGTATGACCAGAATCCCCAGCATGATTCCGTACAGTCCCCAGACCGCGCCCAAAAATATCATTGCAAACTTCAAAAGGCGGAAGGTGGATGAGAACTCTTCATTGGGAATGGCAAAAGAAGCAATGGCCGTAAGTGCCACCACGATCACTACGATGGTGCTGACTAGGGAAGCCTCCACTGCTGCCTGCCCTACAATCAGACCACCTACCACACCGATAGTATTTCCCATCTGCCCCGGTAGCCGGATTCCTGCTTCCCTCAAAATTTCAAACAGAAATTCCATCAAAAGAACCTCCACCACGATGGGGAATGTAATATCATTTCTCGCCCCTACAATGGCAAGCAGAAAATCCGTAGGAAGTACCTGCGGATAATAGCAGGTTATCGCAATATATAATCCGGGCAGAAGCACCGTAATGTATGCTGCCAGATAACGCAGGCATCTTGCAAAGCTTCCCACGGCAAACCGGTTGTAGTAATCGTCTGCTGCCTGAAAAAACGTATTAAATGTAGTTGGCAGGATAATAACCTCCGGCGAATTGTCCACTACCAGTACAACACGCCCCTCCATAATGGCGGAAGCCGCTTTATCCGGGCGTTCTGTCGTCTGTACCTGTGGAAAAGGGGAATACCACTTTTCTTCCAATAAATGCACCAGCATTCCGCTGTCAAAGATTCCGTCAATGGTAAAGCTCTCTAACCTCTTTTCAATCTCGTCAAGTAAAGAGGGATATACCAGATCCTCCATATACATCAATGCATATTCCGTCCGTGAGCGCTGCCCCAGATGATTCTGTTTTGCTTTCATTTTAGGGTCCTTAATACGACGTCGCAGTAACGCAGTGTTAACACGCAGATTTTCATTAAAACTGTCCCTGGGACCCTTTAAACCGCCTTCCTTTTGAGGAGAATCTACAGACCGGGTAGGCAGTTTTTTCGTAGACAGCAGCATCACCTTATCAGCGCCGTCTATGAAAATTGCAGTATCACCTTTCAACACCGCTGAAACCGCATCCATCATGGTCTCTTTTTCCACCAGATCCACTGCTTCCGTCTGATTATGGAACAGGCGTTTAAAAACATCATCTCCCTGCATTTTCTTTTCTTCTTTCGTATTTCCTGCATCCCCAGGACCTGCATTTCTCCACTCATACAAAAGTGGATGGGTGATCGTCCTTTCCACCATTTCATTATCCGTCAGACCATCAATATAGATAATGTACATATCCAGCGTATCCTCTGCACGCTCCAGTACAAACTTCTTTTTAACAATATCTCCCCACTCACTGAAAATAGAATCCAATGCTTCTATATTTTTTTCAAGGCTTGGGCTAATCGGTAAATCTATCTCATTCTCCTTGTTATATTTTATCTCCATAAACATCTCCTTCAAAAGAAAAAAGCCTCACACATACAATATTTCCAATAATTTTCTTATTGTAGTATGTGTGAAGCTTTTATTTATTATTCTAAATCTTTTATCCTGTTCTATAGCGTATCTTTCAGATTCTTGATCACAATCAGTTCCTGATTATAAAGATGCTTCCGCATGATCTCCTTTGCAGTTTTCACATCATTGGTGAGTATCGCATTGGTAATCTCATAATGCTCATTTACCAAAACATCATGATAGGAAAAATCTTTAACATATTCCACGCGGTAACGGTATACCTGCTCCCTGAGATTGTGTGCAATGCTGATGAGTCTCTGGTTTTTGGTGAGTTCAAATATGACTTCATGAAATTTGACATCCCCGTCCACGATATTCTGGACATGTTTCGTATCAATGGCCTCCTTAAAAGCCATGCAGGCCTGCTTCAGTCTTTCCTTTCCCTCTTCATCAATCCTGGCACAGGCAAGCTCTACAGAGAGTTCCTCAATAGCGGTACGTACCTCTAATGCATCCCTCAGATCCTTTTCGGTAATCCTTGCCACTTCTGCACCCTTTCTGGGAATCATTACCACAAGACCTTCCAATTCCAGCATACGGATTGCTTCTCTTACCGGCGTCCGGCTTACTCCCAGTTTATTGGCAAGCTTAATCTCCATCAAACGTTCCCCAGGTGAAAATTCCCCGGTAACAATTGCCTGTCTAAGGGCTTGAAATACCACATCCCGCAAAGGCAGATATTCATTTTTCCCGTCATATTTTAATTCCATCTATGCTGTTCTCCTTTCACTGTCACCTGTTTGTATTCTGATTAAAGGGAAGCACTACATACACCTGATTTGCAAGCTTCCGCTCCTGGATCAGTCTTCTAGCCATATGTGCGTCTTCTTCTCTTTCAAATATTCCAAACACCGTTGGTCCTGAACCACTCATAAGGGCGTTCAATGCTCCCTGCTTTTTCATACAGCTCTTTATCTCCGCAATCACCGGGTATTTAGGAATCGTAACCGTCTCCAAAACATTTTCCAAGCGGTCCGTAATCCCCCTAAGGCTTCCCTCCTTAATTGCTGCTATCATACCGTCAATATCTGGATGAACCTTAATTCCTTCTGCGTCCAAATGCTCGTAAACAAATTTGGTAGATACCGAAACAGCAGGTTTGGCAATTAAGATATGACAGTCAGGAATTGGCGGCAAAGGTGTCAGAACTTCACCAATCCCTTCAGAAAGTGCAGTTCCACGCAGCACGCAATACGGAACATCTGCACCAAGCTTTACTCCCAATTCCATTAGCTCCTTTTTGCTTAAACCAAGACCAAACAATCTGGAAGCTCCCACTAATGCCGCTGCACAGTCGGTACTCCCTCCTGCCATTCCCGCTGCCACCGGAATGCATTTAAACAGATCAACTTCCATACCTTTTTCTACACCATATGTATCCTGCAAAAGCTTCACTGCTTTGTATACCAGATTGTTTTTATCTACCGGAAGAAATCCAAGATTTGTCTTAATCCGTATCTCCCGCTCTTCTAACAGGCGAAATGTAAGCTTGTCAAAAAGCTTTACCGTCTGCATGATCATGCGGACTTCATGGTAACCATCCTCCCGCCGTCTTACCACATCCAAACCCAGATTAATCTTTGCATATGCCTTTAACTGCAACGTCTCCATTCTGTAAAACCTCCCCTTGACCCATAACGGGTCATTTTGTATACAATATACAGTATAACATTCCATATCCTTTTTATCCATGTTTAATTTAGAAAATTTTTCTTCTTTTTTGAACAGCAAATTTTGCCATTATCCTCATTTTTTCTATCAATTTTTCCGATATATATAATAGAAGCTAATGGCATTCTAACGTAATTTCAAGGAGGAGATTACCATGAATGCACAAACACAAAGTCGCGTTGTTATTCCAGTTTTAGCAATTTTAGCAACCCCGAAATATAATCATCGTCAAAGCAGACAGCAGTCTGAAAAAAGAACAAAGAAACCTACAACCTTTGATTCCCTTTTTCATACAGCCTGTGATACAACAGATGATACATTGCTTCTAAATGACCCCGGCTGTTATGGCAAGGATGCAAAACCAGTCGTTGGATATGTCAGTAGCTTCAACAGAAGTCTATAAACCAGGGCGGTGCACGAATTACCGACAATTCGTGTACCGCCTTTTTCATTTTAAATCTCCTGTTCTTATGAATTTTTTAAGAAAGCATTCACAAAACCTATACAATTAGGACACGTTTTTTTCACATTTTTTCACTATACTATGTCTTGTAAGAACTTTTCATATGAGTGCATTAAGTTGTACTCGAATTCTCCCCCCTCATAAAAGAAGCGAAGGACTCGTCCTTCGCTTCTTTGTATTTTCTCTCTTACTTCAGTTTTTCTGCCAGTGCATCCAGATTCTTCCGATCAGCCTCTTTAACCGTAGAACGAATCGTAACCATATCCTCCAAAATAGTCACATCCTTCATCGCAAGAAACTGCTCTTTCAACAGTTTTCCCGCCATTGGTGCCCAGGAACCGTTTTCTATAATAGCAACTGTACGTTTTTGGAAAGCTTTCATCTTCAGATGATACATAAAATCTTCCATGACCGGCATGACACCACCGTCATACGTGGGACAGGCGACTACAAGGCGGTCATAGCGGAACGCATCCTCAATACATTCTGCCATATCCTCCCTCGCCAGATCAGAAACCACTACCTTTTCCACGCCCTTTGCCTTTAACATACCGGCAAGATCATGTGCTGCCTCGGCAGTATTGCCATGCAGGGAAGCATATGCGACAAATACCCCTTTATCCTCCGGTTCATAACTGCTCCATGTCTGATATTTTCCGATATAGTACTCCAGATTTTCCGAAAGTATGGGACCATGCAGCGGACAGATTATCCGGATATCAAAAGCCGCCGCCTTTTTCAATAATGTCTGTACCGGTATTCCATATTTACCCACAATATTAAAATAATATCTTCTCGCCTCACATGCCCAGTCTTCATCAGTATCCAATGTACCGAATTTACCAAATCCGTCTGCCGAAAATAGAATCTTTTCCGCTGACTCATAAGTTACCATTACCTCTGGCCAATGCACCATGGGAGCCATCAGAAAATGCAGGGTATGCCCTCCTAACTCCAACGTATCTCCTTCTTTGACTGATATACTTCTATCTTTTATATCCACATCAAAAAACTGCGGCAGCATACCAAACAGCTTATCATTGGATACAATCCGAATGTCCGGATATTGTTCAATCACATCCATCAAATTTGCAGAGTGGTCTGGTTCTAAATGAGAAATGACAAGATAATCCGGCTTTTTCTCTCCTAACACCTGGGAAAGCTTGTCCATCCAGTCCGATGCCTTTCTCTTGTCCACCATATCTATAATCGCAATTTTATCATCCATAATGACATAGGAATTATATGAAACTCCGTTCGGAACCACATACTGTCCCTCAAATAAATCAATGGTTTTGTCATCCACACCCACATAATATACATTATCCGTTACATTTTTTATCATACCCATATCCTCTCTTTCTATTTTTATTTTCTCATGCAATAAGCCAAGCATCCACACCAGTGGGTATATTGAGCGAATACTGCGAGATTACTGAATATTTTCGAAACTCTTTATTTATAAAACTCTTATTCCTTTTATTTATACCATAAATTAGTCAATTACAAAACTCTCTATTTCCAAAACATAGTTGGCAATATAAACAGTTTTTCCATAAAGCTTTTTAATCTTCCCTGCTCCACAAATAACAATAGCACTGGGTTCTTGCTGCAAAATACTCTTTTTTTAGCAATTCCCTTATCTCTGCCTTTGTATACCAGGCTGCTACAATTTCTTCTACCGTAGTACTGCTTGGGGCAAACTCTCCTTGTGCAACTCCCACCACACATATATTCTTTTCATTGGAAAAACCTATGGCACTGAAGCTCTCTCCTAACACATCATCCACCCGCACCAGGTGAAGTCCCGTTTCCTCCTTAAGCTCTCTTTTTGCACTTTCCATAAACTCTTCTCCCGGATCGATCAGTCCTGCCGGGAAATTAAACACAAAATCTCCACAGGCCATACGGAATTCCCTGTTGAGTAAAATCTTATCCCCTGCCGCATTATGCATAATGAGAACCACTGAATCAGGTGCATGATCCTTTAACTCTTCCCTGGTCGTCAGATTTTTATTTCTGCTTATCATTTCATATACTTTCTCCTTATGGTCAACCGTAGTATATGTAATATCATAGCGGGTAATATATTTCCCTTCTTCCTTTTTTTCAATCTTCTGAAATTCCATGTCTACTCCTTTTCACAAACCTTCAACAGATTGGTCACTTTTTGTTCACAGCTATTTATTATCCTATGTATTGTAACGTTGTAATGATTCAGATTGAATCTTTTAAGATATTTCTGGATCAGCTATTAGTTTTTTCATATCGGTACAGAATAATCTGTACCCCTCCTCCCCTCCCTAACCAGAATAGGGCTGCCGCACAGCAGAGAAATCTTTAGTGCAGCAGCCCCATTTTGATATCTTTTTTTATCCGGTCTATACTACTTCCATGTATCATGGTAACCTGACAGCACCTATTTCTCTGTGTCTTCTGGATACTTAGGCAATTGCGAAAATCTCTATTTGCAAAATATAGTTGTGCAATAATGAAAACAGAGTTCCACAATTACCTATTCCGGAATATTGACGTTAATACAAAGTTCTTCTAACTGTCTGGCATCTACTACATCCGGGGCGTTACTCATCAGACATGAAGCATCCTTGATCTTCGGAAATGCGATCACGTCACGGATAGAATCTGCCCCCGTCATTAACATGATCATTCTGTCTAGACCAAAGGCAAGTCCTGCATGTGGCGGAACACCATACTTAAATGCATTTAACAAAAATCCAAACCGATCGTATGCTTCTTCCTTTGTGAATCCAAGCAGGCCAAACATTTTCTCCTGTACATCATCCTGATGGATTCTGACAGAACCTCCTCCAAGCTCCACACCGTTTAATACAATATCATAAGCTTTTGCCCTTGCTTTGCCCATATCAGAATCCAGCAGGTCCAAATCCTCATCCATAGGCATTGTAAACGGATGATGCATTGCAGTATACCGTTCTTCCTCATCTGACCACTCAAATACCGGAAATTCTGTTATCCACAAAAACTTATAATCTTCTTTGCTGACTAAACCTAACTGGTCTGCCAGTTCACATCTAAGAGCCCCCAGCACAGAGTATACAATCTTATCCCTGTCTGCTGCAAACAGAAGTAAATCACCCGGCTTTCCTTCCATTGCCTCAACCAATGCGGTCATTTCCTCATCCTTCATGAACTTCGCAAAAGATGACTTGTAACTGCCATCCTCCTGAATCGCAATATAAGCAAGTCCCTTTGCACCATATCCCTTTGCAAAATCCACTAACGCATCTATCTTCTTTCTGGGCATTGCTCCTTGTCCATTGGCATTGATTCCCCGGACAGAACCACCGGCCTCCACGGCTCCCTTAAATACCACAAATTCACAATCCTTTACAATTTCCGTCACATCATGCAATTCCATCCCAAAACGGACATCCGGCTTATCGGAACCAAAACGGTCCATCGCTTCCTGCCAGGTCATCCTCTGAATCGGAAGCGGCACGTCAACACCGATGCTTTCTTTAAATACCTTTGCCAGCAATCTCTCATTGACATCCAATACATCTTCCACATCCACAAAGGACAACTCCATATCAATCTGGGTAAACTCCGGCTGTCTGTCTGCCCTTAAATCCTCATCACGAAAGCATTTGGCCACCTGATAATAACGGTCATAACCCGAACACATCAAAAGCTGTTTAAAAATCTGCGGTGACTGTGGAAGTGCATAAAAGGAACCGGGATGCACACGGCTTGGCACAAGATAATCTCTCGCCCCCTCCGGTGTTGATTTGTTCAATATTGGTGTCTCAATCTCCAAAAATCCCTCTTCTGCCAGAAAATTACGGATAATGCTGACCACCCTGCTTCTCAAGATCAGATTGTTTTGTAAATCCGGTCTTCTAAGATCCAAAGGACGGTATTTTAAACGAATCTCCTCCTTTGTCTTGGAATTTTCCTCAATTGGAAACGGCGGCGTCTCTGCCTCGGAAAGAATCCGCAAATCCTCTGCAATAATCTCAATATCGCCAGTAGCCAGATTCTGATTGATTCCTCCTGCCCGAAGTGCCACTTTACCGGTAATGGCCACAACAAATTCACTTCTAAGCTTTTCCGCTTTTGCAAAGCTTTCGCTGCCACATTTGTCCTCTTCAAAAATAACCTGTAAAATTCCACTTCTATCTCTTAAATCCACAAAAATGATACCACCCTTGTTACGGCTCTTTTGTACCCAGCCCATAACGGTAACGGTTTCACCTGCATTTTTATTACTTACCTCTGTACACCTGTGGGTTCTTTTTAAACCCTTCATCGATTCTGCCATGACTGCCTCCTGTTACAACATAAATATTATAATACCGGGGTCAATAACTGCTCCCATATAAGCAGCTCTGCCCTTTAATCCTGGTATCATATTATATATGCTTTTAGATAATTTGTACAGTAGCAGGACCTTATTTCTCTATCTTAATTTTTCTTATCTTTGACCATCTGGTATCCTTATCCCCCACATCACATTTCAGTTTCACATAATAGGTTTTACCGACTTCAAAATGGCTTAATGTAATTTCATCACCGTTTCCTTCCGGTGGTGCATTAACCGTACAGGCATAGATGTTTTCCATCTTTTTATTCTGGTCATACTTTATGATAAAATTGAATACTGGCAAATCCTTCTCATATGCTTTATCCATATTGTCTACTTTTATATGTAATTTCCCTCCTTCAGTATTTTCTACGCTGATTTCAGGTCGGAACCCTCTTTCTATTTCCCCTCCTTCCTGATTTTGAAATCTAAAGTAGTATTCACATATGGCAATAGGTATAGCTGCAAGGAGCAGGACAACAATTACACCAATCATATATTTTTTTTCTTCCCGGCTTTATTTTCCTGTTCGCTCATATCACACCTACTTCTCTATCTTAATCTTCTTTTTCCATGACCATTTTGAATAGATATATGCCAGATTGCATCTGACCCTGATATAATATGTTTTTCCAATCTCCAAATCACTTAAGGCTGCCTCATTGCTTCCCTCTTTTACGGAAAGATACTCCAGACCATATTCTTCCATTCCTCTATTTTGATCATACTCTATTTCAAAATCATATAACGGCAGATCATATTCATCTATATTTTCCAGCCTTATACATATTTTTCCCCCTTCAATATTTTCCATACTAATCTTGGGTCTGGGCATCTTTTTTCTTTCTTTTTCAGACTGTCTTTCATTATAACAGGGAATATCCGGGCAAAACGGATACTCTGTTCCATTGATCATCGTATATCCAGATGCATATTCCACGTCATAATCATCATATTGGAAATATCGCTCGTAGATAAAATACACTACGAAACCTATCAATACCAGACTCAGCATAATGCCAATGATAATCTTTCCTTCTTTTTTCATAGGTCACCCCCTTTTCCCATATCCATATATGACAAAAGGCTATTGCATCTCTCTTAATCAATAGCCCTTTCATTTCCTACTGCTCCCTGATAACAAGGTTATCATTGAATAGCTCTATATCATCCCGCTTCATAACAATACGATTCATTTCGTCCCTGTATAATAGCATACTACATTTATATCACAAAATCAACCTCTATTTTAATTTTACAATTCTATGTGTTTTTATTATATCCGATTTTTCTTCTGCATTTCTATTTTATACAAAGACTTCTAATGCAATTACCCAATAGCCTTTTTACACCTGTAATCTTAAAGGAAATATTGAAACTGATATTAAAAATAGATTTAAATAAGTTGACTATAGTTTTTTATTTATTGATTATCTACCCTAATGGCGGACAGCGGAATTTTGAATACACGAAAATCCCATTCTGCTTTGTCGTACAAATTTTTCTCCGATGTGCTGGATACTATTAATACCTTTAATTTTTCAAAACAGATTTTGGAAAAAATGAGTATTAAAAAACAGGAAACCTTTTTTGATTTCCTGTCTTAACGTACCGTTGTGAAAACAACGGTCATTTAGTCTGGTATGGCTGTGCTACAAACTGACATTTATATGTTTCCAGACAAAACTGCAAAAGCTACTACTCCAAGTGCAGTAATAACTACATAAGATATCATATTCTTTAGCTTTATCGCATCTTTTCTATTGATTACCAAATACAGAATAATTCCAATGATTATTTTCATAATTACCGCAGGAACCATATGGGAGTAGTCTTCAATATGAATTACATTATCCAGTCCTTCGGCTGTGAATACAGCCGGAAGCAGATTCAAACCAATGTATTTTAGCTTGCTGTTCTCCAGATTTGCAAAAAAAGCACCAATCCCAAACACTGCTCCTGCGATTAAAGCAACACCAGACCACAACAAAATCCATCTATCGAGCATGAAAGCATGATGGTTCAAGACAGCCTCAAAAATATAGTAACCATAAACACAACCCAACAAGCACACAATTGTGGTAGCGATAGTATGTAACTTATTTCCCTTTTCAAAATAACTTAGTAAAAATGCAGGAATTAACCAAACTGCACCTGAATTTGCAAGAAAATTCAGATTTATTGGAAGATATTTCTGCCCGACTAATGTCAGCATCCCTACAACTGTTCCAATTATTATTGCCAAAATATATTTCTTCGCATATTGCATAATCCGTCCTCCAAATCCTCATTTATCGTTGATTTTATTACACTTCTTTATCCAACAGAAACAATATCTATTTTCGTCATAATTTTTTATCACAACAAAAGTACCGATATTTCTACATCTTCTTAAAACTTTACGAAATCATAAGGCTGTTAGCCACAACAATCATATGTCACTTTATCGCACATGAAAACTACGCAAAGAAGACAAACCAAACTATACAACCACTTTACTGCTGCATCCGATCCACAAAAAACTCCTCAAAAGCAGTATACCCCTCCTTCAACAGCTGTTCCTTCTGGAACTTCTTATTTTTCTTCATAATCGCAATATTAATCTGTCTGCCTTCTCTTCTCTTTTCATTGGCTTTTTGCAAAATTACAAGCATCTTGTCCTGCGGCATATTCTTTTCTACAAGATAAACCGTCTTCTCACCTGTTCCCGGCACCTGATAATCCCTCTCTAGAAGCAGCATGACAATCCGCTCAAAACCAATGGAAAATCCGCAGGCAGGTGTATTTTGTCCGGTAAATCTGCCAATCATTTCATCATAGCGTCCGCCGCCGCCCACAGAACCTCCAAATTCATCCATGGAAATCTCAAAAATAGGACCTGTATAATAACTCATCCCCCGTACCAGAGTAGGATCAAATACAATCTTAAAATCTGCCGCCTTTACCGTATCCACGCTTGCCATAATGGTTTCCAGATCTTCTGCAACTCCTGCTTCCAGGCAATCACCCAAAATGTCTTTTAAAAAGCGAACCCCTTCTATACCGGAATCGGTTTTCTCAAACAATGCAAGATATTTCTCCACATTTTCTTTGGGATATCCCATCTCTTCCAACTCCGCTGCAACACCCTCTAAACCGATTTTATCCATCTTATCCAGTGTAATAAATACATTATCATAGTCTTTTTCCTCAAATCCACTATAAGCCGCCATTGCCTTTAACATCTTACGGTTATTTAAACGGATGGTAAACTTTTCAAATCCGATCTTGCCCAGTAATGTTGTAGTTGCGGTAATCAGTTCAATCTCCGCTAAAATTGTGGGTTCACCCAAAATATCAATATCACACTGCATAAACTGACGGTAGCGCCCTCTCTGGGGGCGGTCAGCACGCCACACATTTCCTATCTGTAATGCTTTAAACGGACTGGGTAAATCATTGGCATTACCTGCATAATATCTGGAAAGAGGAAGCGTCAGGTCATAGCGCAGTCCGCAATCCGCCAGTACATCTATATTCTCCTCCGTCACTTTTGAAACCGCAGATACCAGCTTGTCCCCTCTCTTTAAAACCTTAAAGATCAGCTTTTCGTTTTCTCCACCCTGATTAGAGGACAGATTTTCGATATGCTCCACACAGGGCGTCTCCATACCGGAAAATCCAAATGTCTTATAAGTTTCCTTAATCTCCCCTATCACATAATCACGGATTTCCATTTCCCTCGGTAATATATCCTTCATGCCGGTAACCGGCTTCTTCTTCATTGCCATAACAAATTCTCCTTTTCTATTTACCTTGCCCTCTGACTGTCTAAACATCCGTAGCCAATCATAATAAATGTACTACCATTGTCAGTTTATCACACAACATGCCAAATTTAAATAGTTTTCTATCTTGAATTCATTTTTAATGTTACTTCGTTTAATTTACAGCCTTCACTTCATTTTATATTATTTGGCATGCCAAAATTTCTGAATCTTATCATTCAAAGAATTTCCGTTTAACTTATCACTCTTCAAACGACAACCCCTATATATCATACATATATACCTAATTATCTTCATCTATTAAACATCTTTCATTGTTATATTATTATAAAATAATTTCTAAAATACTACATTTCAAAATCAAATCTATACCTTTGTTTTTTCAATATTCACTCAATACCCATCACTAAAGCAATTAAATTCAGCAATTGACAATCAAACTAAATATTGATATTATATATAATCAAACCATAACATATAGATATACTGGAGGGATTTAAAAATGTTTGTAATAAGATTAGATGTAAAAAGAAAGTTTGCGAAAAAAATTTTTTCACTTGCATTAGCAGGAGTATTGGTTATATCATGTGCAATACCCATACTCGCAAAAACAACAACCGGATCATACAGTGGTTTCATTTTAACTTGTACCAATACCGTTTCTTCCATTAATGGAAAAGGATCAACAAGTGGTGCAGCAAAACCATATTATAACCACGTTATTGTCAATACATATGACAAAAACGGCAAATTAAAAAAGAGCGGATTCAGCCGGGCAAAGGGTGTAAAAACATCCAAAACCGTAACATCTACCGGAATTCATAAATGTTATACTTTACACTCTGCACTAGATACTGATTTCAGTCATTTGGAATCATTTAATAGACAAATTAAGGTCACAACAACAAGATAACAGCTTGCATATATGTACAGGCTATATTTTTTGAAAGGACAAATGTGCTTTATCTATGAAGACAAAAAAACAAAAATTTCTTATTGGAATTTTAGCAATTCTTTTGTTATTATTGCTAGCAGGCATCTTTCTATGGAAAAGCGGCTGGCTCCTTGAAAGAGTGGATTCAGGGGGTAACTCTGGTTTTCTTTGTAGTAATACACCGCAAAATGAAGAAAACATTGACACTGGCGAATGGCGTGACGAACAAATAGGAAGCTATGATATTTTCACAAATGGCGTTAATTTTGAATATAACATAGGGGCAACCATCCGAAGCGGTAGGATTAAACTTACAGTCTATGACATGAAGGGGCTAAATCCCTATAACAGTACTGTTCAAGACTATGAACTGGTAAAGGAAGCCGTGTATACGGAAACAGGAAACTATGTTCTTTCTTTTAATGATTTGAAAGAAGATACCATGTATTATACGGCTTTGTTTAGCACAACTGATTCTGACTACAGCATTGATGTAAGTAATGAAAGAACAATGTTCCGCTGGCAGAAATGGTATGACAAATATGTTGCCGCACTTCCATTTATAGATAAAAAATACGATCCTGATATTATTTTCGACGAGGAGTAACCAGCAATGTCAAAAAAAAGAATACGTTATCCATTATCGACATTAGGCATGCTACTGGGATTAGTGATTGCTTATTGTTCTTTTATGTTTGCAAGCCAGATGACATGGGAACTGTATTTACAAAACGAAGATTTCAAAAAAAGTACAACAGACCGTATGGGTATTGTGATTCAACTGTTTTATAGCACAAATAACATTCTTACAAATTTTTCAGACACAAAAGTGCTGACATATATTTCCGGTATTTCACTTTTTGTTGATTCTTATGAAACAGAAAGTTCAGTACATATATTTCTAAATATTCCAACAGAATTCCCATTTAAATTTGTACAGGGTGGCTTGCCAGAGGATTTGACAAATACAAATGAGAGGGCTGTTGTGTTAGGTAAGAAGATGAAACCATATACTTACCAGAAAAACGGAAAGGATTACTTTAAAGTATGCGAAGAGGAATACATTGTAACCGGTTATATTGCAGCCGAAAAATCAAGCAGCCTAGACCGCAAAATATTTTTATTTTATAATCAGCTTGGACAGAATGCCAAAAGAGATATTGATTATTTTGCAAAAACAAACGGAATTTTTATTTCTATGCAAGATGATAAAGCAAACCTTGTGGATCTATATAAAGAAAAAGAAGAGATTTTGCATGACAAAGTCGATTTTATATCGTTTTCTAACGATATGTTAGATGATACATACGATTATGACATCGGAATGGTGGAATACAGAAAATATTCTTATCTGTTATATTTGTTTGCAATCATACTTATTATAATGATTATGGAATTGTGGATTGCACAGAGAAAGAAAGAATTTGCAATTCGAAGAGCCGTTGGATATACCCGAATATAAATTATACAAATGTTAGCAGCTGAACTGTCAAAGATGATCGCATATTCCGGTTTTCTGGTTCTCATTATACAAATCATAATCCAATGGAAATCAAGAACAGTTGGAAACGAAAACTTCATTTTGGTAAACTCCATAATATACATTGTATTTACAATACTGACAACTGTACTGCTAATAATTTATCCAATGTATAAGATTATGCAAGAAAATATCGCTACCTGTATTCATGATAAGGGGATATAGAATGAAACTACATTATTTGTTAAAAAGTACTCTAAATCAAATACAATGCAGAAAAGGTATATTCTTTTTATCGACACTCTTAATCTGCACCGCATTTTTAGTTATCGGATATCAATCCATTATTGTCGGAAGCGTATATTACCAAAAAAATACGGTAAAAGATATTGTTGCAGAAAGAATAGAAAATGTATATTTTATCAATCTGCTTAAGTATAAACAGCCGACACCAGAAGACGCCAGCAATCTAATTCGTCTTATGCACGATTTAGCACAAATTAAGGGAATAAAAAAGGCTGGTCTCTATACAAACGAGGGTTTTCCAGATGGTATCGGATTACCTAAAGACATTATGATTTCCGAAGATCTGATTTCCCTATGCAATTTGACAGATATAGACGGAAATCAGATTACATTTTCGAATAAGGGAAGCAAAAAATCCGTAGCTGTGGGGTATAACCTGAGAGACAAGTATCCCTTAGGATATGAGTTCCATGACGAGGCATATGGCTATGATTATATTGTAACACAAATCATGCAACCAGGAAGCAGATGGCTTACACGATATGATTCTTTCAACGAATTATATATATCATTAGATACTGTTATAGCTGTAGAGGCTACTCCTTTTCTAAAAGCTGATCCTTTTTTGACTGGTGGAATTGCATCTACTTTTTGTTATATCGTAGATCAGCAGGCGGACAGAGAACAGGTAGAACAAAATGTAAAAGATCTGGCATCTTCCTATGATATAAATATATATTCCTGTGTAAATATCCCTGAGCGACTAAAACTAAACCAAAAAGATTTATTTGAAGATTCTGCCATATTTTATCTGGCCTTCGGAATATTGGCTCTTGCAATCATTGCAGTAGTCGTATCCTCAATGATTAATATCTTTTTAAGAAAAAAAAGCATTGGAATATTATATGCAAACGGATATACAAAAAAGGATATGAAAAGCATTTTTATATTGGAAAATGTGATTAAAATAGTGATATCTTTCTTATTTGCATATGGATTCTGGACAATTAACGAAAAAAATATAAATTGTGCTGATATATCCATTATCCAAATGATGTTACCACAGCTTATAACCGGTACCGTTTTATTAATTGTAATAAGCAGCATATTTCCATTATGGCAATTAAGACATTTATATCCAGCAACATTAATAGGAGGAAAAGAGTAGATATATGATTCAGCTCAAGAATGTAACAAAAATATATACAGGAGATTTATTCGAAACAGTTGCATTAGATGGTGTGTCTCTGACCATTCAGAAAGGAGATTTTTTAGCGATTATAGGAGAATCTGGTTCTGGAAAATCAACACTGCTAAATATTTTGGGAGGCATGGATGTATTAACGGAAGGGGAATACTACCTTGATGATATAGCCGTACACAAATGTAGCCCCCAAAAACTGGATCAAATAAGAAAAAATTATGTAAGCTTCATATTTCAACATTTTGCATTAATGGATGAATATAATGTTTTCGAAAATATAGAGTCTCCATTATTAGCACGAAATATCAGAAAAAGTGAACGGAAAAGAAAAATACAAAAAGTGGCATCAGAGTTAGGAATAGAAAAATTGCTGGACAAATACCCGTCTCAAATATCAGGCGGTCAAAAACAAAGAGTTGCATTCGCACGAGCATTTGTAACGGATTGTCCAATCATTTTAGCAGATGAACCTACAGGTGCTTTGGATAAAAAAAATTCATTAATGGTAATGTCTCTATTAAAAAAATTAAACAACGAAGAAAAAACTGTCATTTTGATTACGCACGACATGAGCATAGCAAAATTTGCAAATACTATAGTAGAATTATCGGATGGGAAAATAGTCTCAATTAATAATTTGCAAAATGCACAGCCTATAGAACAGGTAGTCATATGACCCACCTGTTCTAATAGGTTAATTTATCCTCCACTCCAACCCGCAACCCTTTCTGTTCAATCTCTTCATGAATAATGCTTTGAAACGGCAGAAAAACCTTCATATCAAAGTGCCGTACCTCCTCAATAAGAAGTTCCACGGCAGTCTGGCTGTCAAATGCCTTCCGATACGGGCGGTCCGATGTAAGTGCCACAAAAACATCACATACCCGCAGTATTCTTGCACCTAACGGAATTTCCTCCCCTATCATATTGTCGGGATAACCGGTTCCGTCATAATTTTCATGGTGATGCAATATCATTTCACAAACCCTGTCCGGGTAACCCTCATTCTTCACAACCTCATACCCCAGCCCAGGATGCATTCTCACATACCGCATTTTTTCCACGTTCAGGGTTTCATCATCCCCACCGTATAGATATGTACTTGCCCGGAGCTTCCCGATATCATGCAGCATTCCTGCCACTTCTATGTCATGGCAAAAAGACGGCTCCAGCTTCAGTTCCTTTGCCAGCATCCCCGCCAGTCTGCTGACTTCAATCCCATGGGCAATCTCCGTTTTCAAATCTTCCGTCAGATAATTTGACATTTCATCAACTTCTATATCATCTCTGTCTACCTCTATCATACAAACTTCCCCTTTCTCGTTTGTAACCAGCACAACAGGTATTAAACCGTACTAATGTAACACGATGCAGCCCCTTTACATCTTCTGCATAAACATCTTCTTTTTCCGCTCTATCATTTCATCAATGCGTTTGATATATTCATCCACATTTTTAACATTCTCGACCCTTTCGATTCGGTTTTCCGCATGAAACACGAACTTTGAAGAAGCACCTGCTCCCATAGCCAGAATATCCAGCTTTTCCTCCATGATCAAAATATTATAGATACATTCCTTCCCCTTTGCCGCATAGCCAATATTCTCAAGCTTTCCCGGAATATTTTTCTGACGATACAGATAATAGGGAAAAAGGGAAAGCTCTCTCGCACACTGGTCCACCGCTAAAAGCATCTCATTGGTACTTCCCTTGATCAGCCCCTGATACCTCTCCATCTCCATATTCAGATTGGCGGCACGTTTAATCGCCAAGGAATGCACCGTCAGGCTGTCAGGGGCAAGTTTTTTAATCTCCGACAGGGTATGTCTGACATTTTCTATATCTTCACCAGGAAGCCCCACGATCATATCCATATTGATATTCGTAAAACCAGCCTGTCTTGCCAGCCCAAATGCTTCCTTCGTCTGTTCTACCGTATGGGCACGGCCAATCAGCTCCAGGGTATCATCCCACATCGTCTGAGGATTAATACTGATTCGTTCCACTCCCATTTCCTTTAAAACCTTCAGCTTATCCATTGTAATGCTGTCCGGTCTGCCGCATTCCACACAAAATTCCCGCACATACCGCATGGAAAAGGTGCCCTTAAGTTTTGTAATAAGTGCCGATAACTGCCCGGCAGATAATGCACTGGGTGTTCCCCCACCGATGTATATGGCGACTAATCTCTTATTCCGATAGGCTTCTGATTCCGCTAAAAACTCCATTTCCTGATAGAGTGCCTGTAGATAATCTTCAACCTTATCCTGATAAACCGCTATCGGATAAGAAGTAAAGGAACAGTACAGGCATCTGGTAGGGCAAAATGGGATTCCAATATAGATACAGTACTCCTCATCATAATGAAACTCCCGAAACAACTCCTGCTCCCTCTTTGCCACCTCAATACAAATGTCTGCTTTTTGCGGAATTGTCAAATAGGTATCCGTATATACTTTATGTATTGCCTCTTCCGTCTCTCCATGTTCCAACATTTCTGTCGCAATTTTTGTAGGACGGACTCCGGTCAGGCTTCCCCATGGCAGTGTCTTTCCAGTATATTCGGAAAGCATCCGGTAAAGCACTGCCTTAAGCGGATTCTTGGCAGCCTTTTTATCCATATAATCCACTTGTATCGTCTCGCACTTATTATATCCCTTTTCATCCTCTAATGTAAAGGTAACCCGTCTGCCATTATTTTCTTTTTCGTCTACAGAATATTCCACATATAAAGACAGCCTGGTGTCCTCTTTAACCGATAAAATTTTCTCGTTATCAAAAAAAGCCTGTAGCATGGCTCTTATATCATTATTATAAATCTCAGCATTCTGCTCTAAATAAATCATTCCCGTTTTCCCTCTAGTGGATTCCGCAAACCATGTTATTCTCTTTTTCCCATGCAATCGTAGTGCTGTCCATATGTCCCGGAAAGACCTTTGTCTCATCCGGAAGCGTAAATAATTTTTCATGGATGGAACTCATCAGCACCGCCCCGTTTCCCGTTGGGAAATCCGTTCTTCCCACACTTTCACAAAACAGGGTATCCCCTGCAATCACAGACTGTAATTCCTCATTATAATAGCACATTCCCCCTGCTGTATGTCCCGGTGTCAGAATACAGGTAAGCGTAGTTCCGATAATCTCTACTTTCTCCCCGTCTCTTAGCACCTGATCAGCCTGCAAAGTCATTGGTCTGCCAAACATGGCAGACAGATTTACCTCTAATCTGCCGAGAACCTGTTCATTTTCCTCCTTCGATGCATATACCGGCACGCCATAGGTATCTTTTAACTCTTTTACTGCACCGATATGGTCATAATGTCCGTGTGTCAGGAAAATCGCCTGAAGCTGAAACGAAGGATCATCAAAAATCTCCTTCAGTACTTCCGCTTCTGCTGCCGGATCAAATACGATACACTCCTTTGTATCGTGATTGACCATAATATAACAATTAGTCCCCATATCACCTACTGTTTTACGAAATATCTCCAAATCTGCCATATAATCCCTCTCTCCTGCTGCCCATCGCCGCATACTAGGCTGCTTGCACTGTATTTACCCTATGCTTCTCTCTACATCTAATACACCAGGTATCATCTGAAGCTTTGCAATCACATGCTTTAACTGTTTTACCGTCTTAATATCAAATGCCACTGTAATAGTCGCACGCTCCCTTTTATTGCTTTTACTGTTTATCGCTGTCACATTAATATTTTCTTCCGTAAACACCTTAGAAATATCAAACAGCATTCCGGTACGGTCTGCCGTGAAAATACGAATCTCGGAAGAATATATAGACGTATCATTTTCCTGTGCACCTGCCTGCCACTCTGCATCAATGAGTCTGGTACGGTCGTTGTCACCCATTCCCACAATATTCACACAATCCGTACGGTGAATTGAGATTCCTCTTCCTCTTGTCACATATCCGATAATCTCATCCCCCGGCACAGGAGAACAGCATCTTGAAAAATGAACTGCTACATCATCAATCCCTTTAACCTTGATTCCTCCCCGGAATTTGCTTGTCCGGTGAAAATCTGCACTATGGTTAATCTGTTCGATCAATGCATCCTCTGTCAGGTTTTCTTTTTCTTCTTTGTTATGAAGCTCGATCAGTTTATTCATAACCTGACCTTCTTTTAATGCCCCATGACCAATTGCCGCCAACACAGAGTCCCAATCTTTAAAATTATATTTCTCCATTACAGCTTTTAGCATCTCCGGTTTGGAATATATTGAATAATTATATCCCTTTGCCTTACAATACTGCTGTAATAATTCTTTTCCTTTGCCGATATTTTCTTCTTTAAATTCCTGTTTAAACCACTGGTTAATCTTATTTCTCGCCTGTGCGGATTTTACAATGGACAGCCAGTCACGACTCGGTCCCTTGGAATTTTGTGAGGTTATGATCTCTACCCGGTCTCCGTTTTGCAGCGTATATGTCACCGGAACCTGTCTTCCATTCACTCTGGCACCTACCATTTTGTTGCCCACCGCAGAATGAATACTATAGGCAAAATCAATGGGTATGGAACCTGCAGGAAGATTCTTGACATCACCATTCGGAGTAAAGCAGTACACTTGCTCTGCAAATAAGTCCAAATCCGTCTTAACCGCATTCATAAATTCCTTATTATCCTTCGTATCCCTCTGCCATTCCAGAATCTGTCTTAACCAGCTAAGCTTCTCCTCCTCTTTATCCTGGGAAGACCCACTTAGATTCTCCTTATATTTCCAATGAGCAGCAATACCATATTCCGCAGTCTTATGCATATCATAAGTACGAATCTGTATCTCAAAAGGCTGTCCGTTCTTGCTGATCAACGTGGTATGAAGGGACTGGTACATATTAGACTTCGGCATTGCAATATAGTCTTTGAACCTTCCCGGAATCGGTGTATATTCCTCGTGAATAATACCCAGTGCCGCATAACAGTCTCTTACGCTATCTACAATAATCCGAACTGCAAAGATATCATAAATCTGATCCAGTGTTTTATTCTGATTCACCATCTTTTTATAAATACTGAAAAAATGTTTTACACGTCCACTGATATCTGCCTGAATGTCGGCATCATCAATACATTCTTTTACATCATGTACGATATCCTGAATAAATGCTTCTCTTTCTTCTAATCTTTCATCAATCTCTGTCTTTAATTCCTTGAACTTTTCCGGCTCCAGATATTGCAGGGATAAATCATCCAGCTCCACTTTAATCTTACTGATACCAAGACGGTGTGCAATGGGAGAATAAATATCCATGGTTTCCCGTGCTTTTTCAATCTGCTTTGCCGGAGACTGATATTGCAAGGTTCTCAGATTATGCAGGCGGTCTGCCAGTTTAATCAGAATCACGCGGATATCCTTTGCCATAGCAAGAAACATCTTTCTTAAATTTTCTGCCTGTAATTCCATTTTATCCTGGGAAAAATTGAGCTGGGTAAGTTTGGTTACACCATCCACCAGAAGCAGTATTTCCGCTGAGAACTCTTTTTCTATCTCCTCGTCGGTCATAACAGTATCTTCAATCACATCATGCAGTATTCCTGCTACGATCGTCTCCTTATCCAGTTCCAGTTCTGCCAGAATGATTGCAACGCATAAAGGATGCATGATATATGGCTCACCTGATTTGCGCAGCTGTCCCTCGTGCGCTTTATCAGCAATCTCATATGCCTTTTCAATCATGGTGATATCAGTATTGGGATGGTACTCTAACACTTTTTCAATTAAAGTCTCGTACAACTCCTGTGGCGGTGTATAATCCTTCGGTGTACTAAGTTCCCTATCCATATTTATAATTCCTGCCATATAATCACCTTCTTCTCTTTATTCCCGCGGGCAATGAGCCAAGCACCATGTTAGCAAAAACATTTTGGCTGCTGCGGATAATTCACTTATCTCTCGTTTCTGATAAAGTATAGTATAGCCTATATTATCACAGAAGTAACTCTTAAATTTACACTATTTAAAAATTTTGTAAAATATGCATAAATCTGTGTAATATTTTATATTTTACAGGTAAATCTTCCTATAATACTTCTCTTACCGTAGCCATAGCATACCGTTTAATCTGTAATTGAATGGTCCGATTTCCGTTAAACTCATTCACAGATGGATAATACACCACATTCAGTCGGACATTATTTAACCAGCCATGTATCATCTTGTCATATTCCTCCTGTCCAAACCATTCAATAATATTATCCGAAAACTCCTGTGCATGAAAATAAATTCCCTCACTAGTATATCCATCGCTGCTCTCGAACATTATTTTGACAACATTTCTGTCCTTTCCCATAATCTTGGCTGAAAGAACATTCAGATCCTTCTGTGCAAATACCGGTTTTTCATTTCCCTTGCCAAAAGGTGCAAGACCGTCAAGCTCCGCAATTAATTCTTCATTAATATAGGAAATAGGCATTGGTACATCAATTTTAACTTTGGGAATAAATGCATCCTCTGTTAAATCGCAAAGCTCATTGAGTCTGTCAGAAAATGCTTCCAGACAATCTTCCGAAAGCGAAAAACCTGCCGCCATGGCATGTCCCCCGAATTTTAAGAGCAGATCGCTGCATTCCTGCAGGGCTTCAAACATATGATATTCCGGTATGGAACGTCCGGAGCCTTTCAAAACCCCTTCCTCTTCACTGTTTACCAGAACAAATACCGGATGGTGATAGTTTTCCCTGATTCTGCCAGCGATGATTCCCGCCAGGCTCTCATGACAATCCGGAAGATAGATTACAAATATTTTCATGGGAGATGCCGTCTCCAGATACTCTATAGCTCGTTCGCTCTCCCTGAACGTCATTTCCTTCCGTTCTTCGTTAATGCTTCTGATCTCCTGTGCTTTGGCAATTGCCGTGTCAGTATCCTGCTCTAACAGTAATTCCATTGATGCAATGGCACTCTCCAGCCTGCCGGATGCATTAATACAGGGACCTAATTTAAACCCGACATGGTAAGTATCAAGCGTGACATCCGATAATTCATTTGCCCTGATCAATGCCCTGAGACCGGTATTCTCGGAATAATTCAGTCTCTCCAAACCTTTTACCACAAAAATCCTGTTTTCATCCTGCAAAGTTACAATATCACAGATTACTGCAATCGCAACAAATTCCAGAAACTGATAAATCTCATCTTTTGGAACCTCTCTTTTTATGTACAATGCCTCAATCAGTTTATATGCCACACCTGCACCGCAAAGGTCGTCAAAAGGATATTTACAGGTTTCCTTCTTAGGATCTAAAATGGCATCTGCCGGCGGCAGTATGTACTGCCTGTTCTCCCCTTCCATGATAAAAGGAACCTGATGATGATCCGTCACCACTACAGTAAGCCCTTCCTCTTTGGCCTTTGCCAATGCCGCATTTGCGGCAATTCCGTTATCACAGGTTACAATCGTGTGTATCCCATCCTCTATTGCTTTATTGATAATCTCTTCATTAATGCCATATCCATCTTTTACACGATGGGGTATCACATAATCAACATCTGCACCAATCCGCTTTAATCCCTTATAAAGAATATAATTGGACATAACTCCATCCACGTCATAATCCGAAACGATACGAATAGAATGTCCTTCCTCAATATCATGAATGATAATCCGGACGGCCTGGTTCATATCTTCCATCAGAAACGGATCATGAAGATTATCCAAATCCGGATGTAAAAACGCTTCAAACTGCGATTCCTCCAAGCCTCTGTTTATCAATATTCTTGCCACTACAGGATCGATATGGAATTGTTCACTAAGTGCATCAAAATCCGCTCTCTTTGTGCAGATAACCCAATTCTGTTCTGCCATCACTGCCTCCTAAAGCATGATAGGGACATGGTAAGTGCCATGTCCCTATTTCTTTCTAAATCTATTACGCTTTCTTTGCTTTTTTCTTACCCGAACCCGTTTTTGTATTTTTCTCATTCTTGCCTAATTTGGTCTTAAAGAAATACCACAACGGTCCTGTAATACATACGGATGAATAAGCACCACATACGATACCACACATCAGCGTCAGTGCAAATTCCTTAATAGAAGTTACACCCATAATATATAAAATAAATATCATTACAAATGTTGTCAGAGAAGTATAAATCGTTCTGGTGAATGTCTGTGATATGGATGTATTTACGATATTTTCATAGGTTTCTCCCTTACCCTTCATAATTCCCAGATTCTCACGGATACGGTCAAAAATGATAATGGTCGCATTAATGGAATAACCCACGATCGTTAACATACATGCAATAAAGGTATTACCTACAGACAATCTTCCGATAGAATAAACTGCAAATACCACCAAAACATCATGAAGCAGTGCAATAACTGCCGCTGCACCAAATTTCACATCACTGAAACGGATTGCAATATATAACAGCATTAATGCGGTTGCGATCAATACGGAAATAATAGCATTTCTCTGCATCTCGCTACTGATAGTTGAACTGATATTTTCCAGATTGAATTCCTCTACCCCAAAATTCGTCTTAAGAGCCTCCTCTACCGCATCACGCTGTGCAACCTGAAGCTCTGATGTTTTAAATACGATTTCATTGGAACTCTTAACATTCTGTACCTGAATATCTGCTGCTGAAATATCTGCTGCTTCTGCAATTACAGGAAGAATCTCACTCTCTGCCTGCTGCAAGTCAAAATATTTATCAAATTCAACAGTCATGGAAGTACCACCCGTAAATTCCAGACTGTAATTCAAAGTCGAGCCGCTTTTACTCTTAAATACTGGTAATGCAATCAATCCCGCTGCAATGGCCACAAAGGAAATAATATAGGCAATCCGTGAAAATTTAACATAGCCATGAACTGCTGCCTCCTTCTTTGCACCGTAGAATTTGGGATTCTGTAAACCAAGAGTATACACTGCTTTCAACAGATGTTTTGTGATAAACAGTGCCGTAAACATGGATAATGCAATACCAATACCTAAGGTTAATGCAAATCCCTTAATGGAACCGATACCCATAATATATAACACCGCAGCTGCAATCAAAGTTGTAATATTACTATCCAGAATAGCAGATAATGCTTTGTTAAATCCTGCATCAATGGCACTCTTGACTGTAGCACCATTTCCCAGTTCTTCTTTGATACGTGTGAAAATAATAACATTTGCGTCCACCGCCATACCGATAGATAACACGATACCTGCAAGACCCGGCAGAGTCAGGCTGGCATTAAATCCATTCAGGCAAAGCAAAGTCAATACAACATACGCAGCCAATGCAATTACGGAAACGAAACCCGGTAACAGATAAAGCACAATCATGATAACTGCAATAATCCCCATACCGATTGCGCCGGCCTTTAACGTTGTACTTAAAGCATCCTTACCTAAAGTAGCTCCTACCTCATTGGAACGCAGCTCCTCAAGTGTCAGCGGAAGTGCACCGATTCGGATTGTCTGTGCAAGCCGTTCTGCTTCCTCATCATCCGACATACCGTTAATTACCGCACTGCCACCAGTGATCGCAGTCTGAACTGTCGGTGCAGAAGCAACCTCATTATCATAAATAATATAAATACGCTTGCCCACATTAGCAGTGGTAGCATCTGCAAACTTCTTTGTCCCCTCATCTGAAAACGCCAGCTGTACTACATATTCCTGAATTGTCCCGGAATTATCAATCGCCGCAGAAGCATTTTTTACATCGGAACCGGTAAGTACCGCTTCATATTCCTCTCCAGCTGTAAACTTCTCGTAATTATCCTCATCAAGAAATTCCAGAGCACCCGGCTTACCCAAATCCAGAAGAATCTGGTTGGCATCACTTACACCCGGTATCTCGATACTGATTCTGTCGGAACCTTCCTTGTACACATTACTGTCCGTAGAATACGTATCAGCACGCTGCTGTAATCTCTGGATGGTATCTCTGATATCCTGATCAGAAGGGTTGTCCTCCTTAATCTGATATGTGATACTGACACCACCTGCAAGGTCTAATCCCAAAATAATATTCTCCGCTTTACCGATATGGTGTTTGCCAAGACCCTGTACTGTGGTAAAAGTACCAAGCGCTAACGCTGCGAGAAAAATAATAATCGTCAGCACACTGTTTCTCTTCGCCTTCTTCATTTTTTTACTCTCCTTATCTGCTTTTCACTGTCTTAAACCAGTGCCGCTTTTATCATAATTGCACATTCTACCCGCTTTCTCTCCAATTCACAGCCCACATCATAAGCATCCAGCAGATTGCCATGAAAATTATAGGAGTTCGCCGCACATCCTCCGCTACAGTAGAATCTTGCAAAACAGTCCTTACATTTATCCTTTGCATACACGTTGCAAAGCTTAAATTCATCTACCAGTTCCTTCTTCTCAATTCCGTCTTCCACATTTCCCAGTCTGAATTCTTCTATTCCTACAAACTGATGACAGGGATACAAATCCCCCCAGGGCGTAACTGCCAGATATTCAGTTCCGGAACCACAACCGGAAAGTCTCTTGTAAAGACATGGACCACCGGTCAAATCTATCATAAAATGGAAAAAGTTGAATCCTTTTCCGACCTTTTCCCTCTCCACCATCTCTTTTGCCAATGCATCATATTCCGCAAACAGTCCGGGCAAATCCTCTTCCCTGATAGCATACGGCTGATCATCGGGGGCCACCACCGGCTCTGCGGAAATCTGTTTAAATCCTAAATCTGCTAAATGCAGAACATCTTTAGAAAAATCAAGATTATAATGTGTAAAAGTTCCACGAACATAATAATTGGTCTGATTCCGCATCTCAGCCATTTTTTTAAATTTATCTATGATCAGATCATAGCTTCCCTTGCCATTTCTGGAAGGTCTCATAAAATCATGGATTTCCTTTCTTCCGTCTATACTTAAGACCACATTCGCCATCTCTTTATTAGCAAATTCCATGACTTCATCATCCAGAAGAATCCCGTTAGTCGTAAGGGTAAACCGAAATTTCTTGTTAAATTCCTGTTCCCTGCTTCTTCCATAAGCCACCAGATCCTTGACTACCTGAAAATTCATCAGAGGTTCTCCACCGAAAAAATCTACTTCCAGATTAACCCGGTTCCCGGAATTCGCAATCAGAAAATCCAATGCCTTTTTACCTACCTCATAACTCATTAAGGAACGGTCACCATGATATTCCCCTTCCCCTGCAAAACAGTACTTACAGGCAAGGTTGCAATCATGAGCGATATGCAGACACAAGGCTTTCACAACAGTCTTGCGCTTTTTAAAATCAATAATGGCATCTTTGTAAGTATCTTCTGTAAAAAGCTGACCTGATTCCTTCAAAGCTTCTATCTCATCACATGCCTCTAAAATCTCTTCTTCCGAATACTCGGAAAGTCTTTTTACAATCTCTTCACGATTCAGTTTTTCGTAAAGGGCAATCACATCATAGACCAGATCATCCACTACATGAACCGAACCACTACAGACATCTAATACGATGTTATACCCATTATTTTTATATTGATGTATCACTTTTACTCCCTCTAAGCTGCGTTAAAACGTCATCTCAAAAACGCAACGAAAGAGGACAGCCCCTAAAGCAGTCCTCTTTATTCCTTTCTCTTACCGGAACTCGATTATTTGTTCTCACAAGTCTGGTTGCCAACAGTACAAGATGTCTTGCAGGCAGACTGACAGGATGTCTGGCACTCGCCGCATCCGCCCTTTTCCATTGTATTCTTCAAAGTCTTGTCTGTCAAAGTCTTAATATGTTTCATATCTTATTACCTCACATTTATATTTTATCTTTCACTAATAATTATACAGTATATCACAAGGCTTTTCTTAGGTCAACGCTTAACTTAACATGCCTCCAAGAAGCCCGCCCCCAATGCATAGGGCAGCCGTGCTGAGGTTTGCAGTACTCGCCACATGAAAAGTCTGCCCAATAATTATCGCCACTACAGATATGATCAGAATATATAATACTCCCAGCAAAAAACCCCAGAGAAATTTCTGCTCCTTAACCTTCTTTCCCGTAATAAATGCACCAATAAAGGTTACCACTACATAAATCGCAACAATCGCTATATCCGTTATGGATTCCCCTAACTGGAATTTGAATACTAAAAAGGCAAGCAACGCCAGCAAAACACCGGTTACTGCATAAGAAAAAATCAATCCTTTCATGACAACCATCATTTTTCTTCCAACACTCATATATCTACACTCCTCATAATCTTTATTGTATGAGCAGCGGATTTGTCATTTCGCTTCGCTCACCTTTAGTGCAATATATGAGTGGAAAAATTAATTTATTCCCTTTTTTAACAGGTCAATGATATCAAACAAAGAATTATATATCTGTCTTGCCAGCGGTCGGATTTCCTCGGTAGGCTCAATTAAATCAACCACCATGACCGTATAAAGTCCTGCTGCCGAAGAAGATTTTACACCATTAATGGAATCCTCCACACCGATAGCCTCTGACGGCATAATATTTAAATCTCTGCACGCTTTTAAATAAATGTCTGGTGCCGGTTTGCCATTGGGTACAACCCCACCGTATACAATCTGATCAAACATCTCTAAAATGCCCGCATTCCTTAAATTGCGCTCAGCCCGTTCCTGTGCCGTGGATGTAGCCAGTGCAATTTTTTTTCCGTTATCCTTCAGATAACGAAAAAGCTCCAACACTCCCGGTTTTAAATCCAGACCGTTATCTCTAATATCCTCATCCATTCTGGTCATAGTCTTCCCACGAAACGCGTCATAGTCAAAATCCTGTCCAAAATGGGATTTTAATAATTTTTCGTTATGTTCCTTCGTCGCTCCGGCAATCAGATTACATAACTGCCGCATCTCTTCTTCCGGAATGCCGTACTCCTCTCCCGTTATCATCCAGTGCTTACGGTACAGCTTTTCGGAATCAAAGATAACACCATCCATATCAAATACTACTGCTTTTATCATATTCTTATTTCTCTCTTTTTAATTATTGCAGTTTAAAGATAAATTCTTCATCACCTAATACAATTTTACAATCATGTGTCAGAAGTTCACTTTCACCCTCTTCAATGACTTTGCCATTCACAAAAGTATGATTCGTAGATTTGTTGTCCTTAATATAATAATCATCATCTTTGTTTGTAATAATCGCATGTACCCTGCTGATAGCACCATTCCCTTTTACCGTATAATCCACTCCCATACTGGCTTTTCCAAGCTTGAAGGTCTGTTTTGTAATCATGATTCTTTCTTCTGTATTCACGCGGATGAGATAAGGATTCACCTTAGGAATCGGGGCAGTCTTTACCGCTTCTTTTACTTCACCAGATTCTTCCGGAATCACATCATCCACCGGAGTTTCTTCATTCTCTGCCTCCGCCAAAGCTTCTTCTGCTGCCTTTAATTCCTCCTGTGTATTCTTTACAATGCTTGCCCGGTTAATCTTAATATTCTTTTTAATCTTAAGTCCTGTCTCTTCATGATTGACCTGTTGCTCTTCAAATTCCTTTTCTGCAAGAAACTCATCCAGTTCATCTGGAATCACTACACCTGTCACAGGGGTTTCCTTCGTCTTGAAGAGCGGTTTTTTAGTTATACTATTTCCTGAACCTTCCGAATCTTCCGCTTCAATTTTTGAGGATTTCTTAGCCTTATTATTTTTTGACAGTTTCTCTTTTATTTTATTTACAATTTCCTGACTTTCACTAGTTACTTCATCCTCTTCCGGTTCTTCTGCAACCTCATCTGTCTCAGGAATTTCCTCTGATTCTTCTATATCCTCTTCTTCAAAAGCTTCTTCCGGCTCTTCTACAGCCTCTTCTTCCTCAGAAATTCCTTCTGATTCTTCTATACCTTCTTCGAAAGCTTCTTCCTCCCCAAAGGCTTCCTCCGATTCCTCTGCCTCTTCTTCAAAGCTTTCTTCCGACTCTTCTACAGCCTCTTCTTCCTCAGGAACTTCCTCTGATTCTTCCATATCTTCTTCAAAAGCTTCTTCCGGCTCTTCTACAGCCTCTTCTTCCTCAGGGACTTCTTCTGATTCTTCTATATCTTCTTCGAAGGCTTCCTCCGGCTCTTCTACAGCCTCTTCTTCCTCAAAGACTTCTTCCGGTTCTTCCATAACTGCTTCTTCAAAAGCTTCCTCATGCTCCTTCTCAGCTTCTTCCTCTACCTCATGATATTCTGCATAAATTTCTGCGGAAGCCTCCTCTGGAATCTCAATTCCCATTGATTCCATCAATTCTTCCACCATGGTAAGCAGGTTGCGGAGATTAAAAATAGCACGATTATTGATATAGGTAAATAATTTCGCCACATAATCCCCGTTCTCGGAAGGTTCAAATCTAAGACTTGCCATGAAGTTCCTCAAAAAACTGATTAAATCCGTCTCTTCCTTCATATCTTCTAACGGAACACATATAAATTCAATCTTATAATCAGAATCTACATAAATATAATTACGGTTTAGCACCAGATAAGACAAAGGAATCCTGTATTCCGCCATATCAATAAACGTTAATATAAGTCCTCTTAACACCCTGAGAACCATCTCTGCATTGATTTCCTGATTGGATAATTCACTCAGATGAATCTTATCTGTAATATTATAAGAAAAAGTATCAAACTCTTCCCCTTCTTCAAAAATAACCGGAACGATCCCTGCCGGTTCCTCATCTTCTACAAAATCAAGTAATTCCTCATCCAGTTCTGCTTCATTATCAATATTAAAAGTCAGAAACTGTTCATTTTCAAAATTCCTTACCCTGAAACTAATCTTCCTCATAACAACTTCCCCTTCCAATACCCAAATCTACATTCTATATATAAGTTCAGTTCATTCATGTTAAACACAGTTATCCTTATTATAGAGGATTCTTGATTATTACGCAAGTAAATAAATACAAAAAACCGACAGATTCATCCTGCCAAATGAATCTGCCGGTTTTAATGTTACCAAGAATTTATAATGCCTGTATCACTGCTATATATCTGTTATTTTACCGTGATCCTGATCCTCTTGTAGACACCGTTTTGTGCATATACATAAATATAGCATTTCCCTTTCTGCTTAGCTGTCACTACTCCCTTGTTATTTACTGTGGCTACCTTGGTGTTGTCGGATTCAAATTTGATGTTGCGGTGGTGTTTGATCTTCTTATCCAGCTTCACCTCTGAAGCCTTAATCTTAAATTTCTTCTTTACTGCCAGAGTCTTGCTGGTCTTATTTACCTTTACCGCTTTTGCCACACCGAATCTGCCGCCCTTTGTGGTAGCATGGACATTCTTGGCTGCCGCGATCGTCACCTTCACACCGTTTATGTTCTTATATGCCACTACAAGGTATTTGTAATAGGTTCCCTTCTTCAATTTCTTCTGTGTATATTTTACCTTGCTGTTCCTGGTAAAGGTCTTGATATGCTTGAACGTGTTCTTCTTACCGCATTTGTTGCCATAGAGGATATAGCCGTCTGCATCCTTTACCTTGTCCCATCTGACCGTTACGGAATTCTTTTTCAGGTTGGTGGTTCTCGCCTTTAACATTCCGAAAGTGGAACCCTTGAGGTCGGCATCTGATTTCATGTTCTTGATGCTTGCATCGGTGATCATAAGGGTGTCCGTGGAAACCCCTAACTTGGATGCCTCATCGATGATCTTCTTGGCTGTGTCTGTGGATACTCCCAGACTGTCTGCAACCGCCTGGTCTGTTTTGGGGTCTCCTGAGCCTGTACCGGTTCCGTTTCCTGAATCCCCTCCGCTGGATGCAGGACCATCTGGAACCGTCACAGCAGTGGTGCCGCCTGCCTTTGTCGTATCCGTTTCTTTCACACGTACATAGTAAGTACCTGCTGGAATGCCTGTCACCTCATTGCCGGTGCAGTCTTTGGCATCCGTAAAGTCCTTATTGGTGCTGTATTCCATGGATGGATTTACTCCGGTAAGCTTACCGTCATTTCCTCCCTGTACAGTCGGTGCTACTCCGGTAATCCCGGCAGGAACTGCCGGACCATCTTTTTTGGAGACGGTAACGGTAAATTCCTTTACAAAGTCACCGTCTTTGGCCGTCGCCGTAATCGTAACAGTTCCCGGTTTATGACCGGTCACTTTTCCGCTTTCATCAACAGAAGCGATGGTATCATCGCTGGATTTCCAAATGATGGTCTGGTCTGATGCGTTCTCTGGTATTACAGATGCGTCTAAATTAATTGATTCATTGACCTTCAGGTCAGAAGCAGGACCAGAGCTGGTTCCGATTCCGGAAACCGGTGTTGTAAACTTGACATATCGGCAGTTTCTGCCAGTTTCTGAGTCTACAAAATAGTGCTTACTGTCATCATATTGTATGGATGAATATAATTGTGTATCATCAAGTCCGCCTATGACTTCTATATTGTCTTTCATATCAAGTCTGATGTATATACCATATGATCGAAAGGTTGCATCTTTAGTATTTCCTGCAAAACCTGTTACAGTCCCCCCATTTACTATCAGTTTGCCGTATGATGAATAAAATCCGGCACCATGATAGTTGTCATCCTCTGTATCTGGTGTGTAAACTGTCCCAAATAGGAATCCGTTGTTAACAGTGATATCATGATTAGAAATTATTCCGTTGGATTGATTGGAAAATGTTGCTATTCCGCTAAGACTTCCACTATTTAACAAAATGCTATCTGCATAGATTCCTCCTATAGAGATATGGGAAGAGAGGGTAGAGGAAGTTAGGGCCTTTCCGTTTACCGTTCCACCATTTACTGTAAGAAGACCATCTGTCCAGATTCCAAATCCATGTATATCACGGGTATATACTCCGTTAAGAAGCCCATTGTTTACGGTAAGTGCTCCCTTTACATAGATTCCGCAAGGATATGAAGAAGAACCCGAAGAATCTGTTGTTGCTGTAAAATCACCGTTTTCCATGATAAAATCACCGTTTACATATAGCCCTCTGTAAATACTTCCTTTGATATCAACAGAACCTTCTTTCACCGTTAAATTTTTACCTACGAATAAACCTGACACAGACGCTGATATATCCAGATTTCCACTCCCTGCAATTATCAGATTGTCATATGCGTAAATACCATATCTTGATTTTAGCAATAGTTCACCATGATCTATTATGTTCTTTCCCTCTAATTTAAGTACCGCATCTCCTTTAATTACCACTGCGGCATTTTCTGGAAATAGATAAAAATCATGCAGGGTCAGTTCATTGCCTTTACAGGTAATATCCGTGCCTGTATAGGTTTCCAGCTTTGTCGAATCCGGCTGCCAGTTTTCCTCATCAATAAAACCGCTTGTTTTATATAGCTTTCCGTTTTCTGCATCAAAATAGATAAAATAGTGCTGTTGCTCACTATCCTGTGCCGCCTTGGCGGTCATTCCTCCCGGCAGGAACACCAATGAAAGTAATATCATTAATGTCCATATGCCTGTTAATTGTTTCTTCATAAAAACATCTCTCCTTCCACTGTTTAAGCTGCGGAGATGAGTATGCTTTTAATTTATCTGCTTATGTACTTGTGTTGCTGAATCTGCATGCTCCATCTCCGGCGTTTGAATGTACCTTATGCTGCCACGACTTTGCTGCCTTTGCCAATTGCCTAATTATTGGCTTGTATTTATTATAATATCACATTTGTTTGTGATATTAAAGTATAAATTTGCCATGTTTATTTTTCTTTATATTTCTAGTGTTAAGCGAAAATAAAGAAGACTAAAACTTACTAAAGAAGTTATATATTTAGCTAATTTTACTTTATTTATAACACCAACTAATATTACCGAAATGCTTAAATATACAGTAATGACGGAAGAATCTATAGCAGAAAGATACAGAAGATAAAATTTAATAAAGAAACAGGATGGGCTTATAAACGAAAATGAATTTCCATATCCCGAAAAGCTCGAAAAGAAATAAGGAATTATTTTAATTGATTAAATAAAAAAAATATGGAAAACCCGGCAGATTCATTAGCAGGATGAATCTGCCGGGTTTAATACCATAAGAAATGTCTGTGTCAATGCTATGTATCTGCTATTTTACCGTGATCCTGATCCTCTTGTAGACACCGTTTTGTGCATATACATAAATATAGCATTTCCCTTTCTGCTTAGCTGTCACTACTCCCTTGTTATTTACTGTGGCTACCTTGGTGTTGTCGGATTCAAATTTGATGTTGCGGTGGTGTTTGATCTTCTTATCCAGCTTCACCTCTGAAGCCTTAATCTTAAATTTCTTCTTTACTGCCAGAGTCTTGCTGGTCTTATTTACCTTTACCGCTTTTGCCACACCGAATCTGCCGCCCTTTGTGGTGGCATGGACATTCTTGGCTGCCGCGATCGTCACCTTTACACCGTTTATGTTCTTATATGCCACTACAAGGTATTTGTAATAGGTTCCCTTCTTCAGTTTCTTCTGTGTATATTTTACCGTGCTGTTCTTGGTAAAGGTCTTGATATGCTTGAACGTGTTCTTCTTACCGCATTTGTTGCCGTAGAGGATATAGCCGTCTGCATCCTTTACCTTGTCCCATCTGACCGTTACGGAATTCTTTTTCAGGTTGGAGGTTCGCGCCTTTAACAATCCGAAGGCTGAACCCTTGAGGTCAGCATCTGATTTCATGTTCTTGATGCTTGCATCAGTGATCATAAGGGTGTCCGTGGAAACCCCTAACTTGGATGCCTCATCAATGATCTTCTTGGCTGTGTCCGTGGTTACTCCCAGACTGTCTGCAACCGCCTGGTCTGTTTTGGGGTCGCCCGAGCCTGTACCGCCGCCGGAATTCCCACCATCCGGAACCGTCACAGCTGTGGCAGCACCTGCTTTTGTTGCGTCTGTCTCTTTCACACGTACATAGTAAGTACCTGCCGGCAGGCCAGTCACCTCGTTACCGGTACAGGATTTCGCATCTGTAAAATCCTTATTGGTACTGTATTCCATTGTCGCATCCACACCAACAAGCTTTCCATCGCTTCCTCCCAGTGTAGTCGGAGGAACTGCGGTAATTCCTGTAGGTGCTGATGCACCGTCTTTTTTGGACACCGTTACCGTAAATTCTTTCTTATGTCCGCCATCTTCCGTCGTTGCCGTAATCGTTACCGTACCAGGCTTATGACCAGTCACTTTTCCATTCTCATCTACGGAAGCAACTGTATCATCACTGGATTCCCATTTAACTGTAGAATCGGACGCATTATCCGGTATCACGGTTGCATCCAATTCCGTCGAGCCCCCGATTACCAAACTCGGATTAGACGGGGATGTACTTCCAATTCCAGTTACCTTTGTTGTGATTCTGATATGTCTGCAATTCTTGTCAGCCTGCTTATCCTCAAAATATTTTTTATTCTCTGCAAGCTGCACATCAGAATGTATATTTTCTTGTTTGTATCCACCTATGATTTCCGCATTATTTGTTAGAATAATACCCTGCTCTGCATAGATTCCATATGAGTAAAAGCTGACATTATCCTGATTGCGTGAAGTGCCTGCCAAAGTTCCTCCATTCATTGTTATCGTACCATCAGCTGCAATTGCATATCCAACACCCGGAGCTGCACCCTGACCTGGAACAGCAGTTCCAGATAATGTTCCAGCATTTACTGTAATATTACTACCAGCACTCACTCCATATGCTGGAGTCCCACCTGACACTCCACCGGTCAGCATGCCTCCTTTTACTACTATGTTATCGTCTGCGCGAATGCCATAAGTTGAATGCAATTTATGTCCTCCGTTATTATCACCATAATAACTTGCATATTGTCCTGTCACGGAACCGCCTTCCATAACAAAATCCTTTTTTGCATGCACAGCATAATACGCACTTCTTGTATTAACAACTGCATCTTTTACCGTCAGGCTGCCCTCCGTATATATCCCAGTCCAAAAAGCATCAATATCAAGACTTCCCGTTCCGGTAATAGACAGATTATCAAAAGCATAAATGCCACATCTTGCAGTATTTAAATTCCCTTTGTCTATCACATTTTCTCCGGATAACCTGATCACCGCATCACCCTTTATGATAATTGCAATCTTTGTGGGAAATAAATAAAAATTATGCAAGATCAGTTCATTCCCATTACAGGTAATAGAACTGACATCAGTATATTCTTCTGACAATTCCGGCTCCCATAATTCCGCACTATTAGAATAACTGTTTGGGTCAAAACCGCTCTCCTTATAAAGCTTTCCGTTAACTGCATCAAAATAAATACAATAATTAACCTGTTCGTTATCCTGTGCCGCTTTGGCGGCCATTCCTCCAGGCAGGAACACCAATGAAAGTATCATCATTAATGTCCAAATGCCCATCAATTGTTTCTTCATAAAAACATCTCTCCTTCCACTGTTTAAACTGTGGAGACGAATATGCTTTTAATTATGTTTGTTATGTACCTGTTGTTCTCCGAATCTGCATGCTCCGTCTCCAGCGTTTATGTTACTTTCTGCCACGACCTTGCTGCCTTTGCCAAATGCAATATGCTTGGCTTATTATTTTTATTATATCACTGTTCTTTTTAATGTTAAAGTAAAATTTTCTCTTTTTCTTTTCATATTTTTCAATGGGTTCACAAAATTCATAGTACCCAATCTGTCACATATTATTATAATTTTTAGTTTATTTACTTTACTTGTAATATCTGCCGATTAATGGTAAAATGCCTTTATCTCAAGTTAAAACAGAAAGGAATATTTCATTATGGCAAATCCAATCGTAACAATTACAATGGAAAATGGCGATGTGATGAAAGCAGAGCTTTATCCTGATATCGCACCAAACACTGTAAACAATTTTATTTCCCTGGTAAAAAAGGGATATTATGACGGACTGATTTTTCACCGTGTGATCAAAGGCTTTATGATTCAGGGTGGCTGCCCCGAGGGAACCGGAATGGGAGGACCGGGGTATAGTATCAAAGGTGAATTTTCCATGAACGGCTTTGAGAACAATTTAAAGCATACCCCCGGTGTGTTATCCATGGCACGTTCCATGATGCCAGACTCTGCTGGCTCCCAGATTTTCATCATGCATAAAACAAGCCCTCACTTAGACGGTGAATATGCTGCATTTGGAAAGGTAACAGAGGGATTAGATATCGTAGACAAAATTGCCTGTGTGGAAACGGATTATAATGACAGACCTCTTACCGAACAGAAAATCCAGTCTATGACTGTGGATACCTTTGGCGAGGAATATCCGGAACCGGAGAAATGCTAATCTATAACAGATAATTTTACAGCAAATCGGGGATATTTTTTGATAAAATATCCCCGATACTATTAGTGTAGCATATTTTAGATTCATGTGAATTTCTGCAATTCCCAATCCTACTCCTGTTCTTTATTTATAAAAACTCATATAATGCTCACTTTGTCTTTTTGTTAATTGTTACATACTTACCATACGATTTTACTGTTTTTTCATTTTCTGCTTTGTAAATTTTATATGCCCGAATACGAATATAATATTTTTTCCTGCTTTTTAATTTAGAAAACGTATATTTTGTCTTATTTTTAACTGTATACGTTTTTGCTCCTTTAAAATTTTTCTTTGTGCTGACCTGAATCTGGTAACCTTTTGCTTCCGATACTTTTTTCCACTTTAATATAAATCCTTTCTTTTTTGGTATAGCTTTAAAATTCTTTACTTTTGCTACTTTCGGTTTTTCTACTGTATGCATGTCCGGATTTGGTGTCTGCGTTGAAACATCTTGATTTTTAGATAATATTTTTACCGCCAATCCGTTCTCCTTGGCATAAATTGCTGCATAGGAATTTTCTTCTGCATATATTGTTAAATCCTTATTATGATTCTTAAATGCATTTTCATCTATACTCTTCACACTGTTTGGAATCGTAATGCTGATCAGATTGCTACAATCAGCAAACGTTTCAGATGATATCCTTGTCACACTATCAGGGATACAGATGCTGGTCAAACTGCCACAAGATTCAAATGCATGATCTCCTATTATTATTACACTATCCGGAATACTAATGCCTGTTAAACTGGCACATTTAGAAAATGCATATTTCCCTATACTCGTTACACTATTAGGAATTCCTATGTACGTTATGCTGCTACAACCCACAAATGCACTATCCTTAATGAACTCTACGCTGCTCGGAATTTTGATACTGGTCAACTTTTCACAATTTACAAATGCACCACGCTCTATGCTTGTTACGCTGCTTGGAATTTTAATACTAGTCAAACCCTTACAATTTACAAATGCATATTCACCTATGTTTGTTATACTACTTGGAATCTCAATACCGATTAAACTACTGCACTCCGCAAACACACTATCTCCTATACTTGTTACACTACTCGGAATCTTGATACTGACCAACTTCTCACAATTTGCAAATGCTCTATGCTCTATGCTTGTTACACCATTTGGAATCTCGATATCCGTTAAGCTACTACAACCCGCAAATGTACTATCTCCTATACTTGTTATACCATTTGGAATCTTGATACCGGTTAAACTACTACAACCCGCAAATGTACCATCCCCTATACTTGTTACACCATTTGGAATCTCAATACCGATTAAACTACTACATCTCGCAAATGTACTATCTCCTATACTTGTTACACCATTTGGAATCTTGATATCGGTCAAACTACTACAACCCGCAAATGCACTATCTCCTATGCTTGTTACACCATCTGGAATCTCGATACCGATCAAACTACTGCATTCCGCAAATGCACCATCCCCTATACCGATTACCTTATGCCCATTTAAAACCCCTGGTATTTTTACTTGCTTTTCGACTCCATCATATTTAATTATCGTCACTGTCGCATCATAACTCAAACCCTCATCTGTCTTCTCCGCCCTCACCTCACAAATCTTTCCACTCGCCAAACCTATTTGTAGACATAAAACCAATGTTAACAGATAAACCATTACTTTTTTTGTTTTCCTAATTCTTCTCACTTTTATTCCCTCCTAACATCTTAATTTAAAAAGCTGCAATTCACTTATTAATTTATTTATCATCTCCCTAACTTTATTTAACAAACATAACAACTACTTCTATCATAGCTTTTGAAGAAGGTAATGCTTTCTTTCCAATTATCCTTGATAATATGTCTTGACAATTAACCAAATGATGCCCAGTAAACTTATACATAACTACTACCACTCACACCAGATTAAGGTATAAGCTTCTCCAATCTAATAGAATCTTTTAAAATTATATTCCATGTGCTTCCAAAAGTCAACTATTTAAATACATAATCAACCAATCAAATACATATATTGTAGTAAACTCTATCAGAGGAGGTATTGAGATGGTTGACTTCGGAAACACACTCAAGCAATTACGCTTACATCACAACTTGACACAGGCTCAACTCGCTCAGAAACTCGGTCTTACAAAATCTGTAATCAGTGCATATGAGACCGGATTGCGCATGCCGTCATATGAGACATTAATTTCAATCTCAAAAATTTTTAAGGTGACGACCGATTATCTTTTGGGCATTGAATATAAACAGGAAATAGATTTATCCGGTCTCACAAAAAATGAAATAGATGCTTTGATGAATTTGATAAGAGCAATGAAACAAAAATAAAAACCAACCTTAAAAACAGAAAATATATCCTGTATCAAGGTTAGTTTGTTCTGCTGTCCTTTAAATCAATTCTCGTTAATCAAATATGCTATCGAATTCGTCCGTTTTTTCCCTTTTTATTTCTATAAACAATATATAATTTTAAAACTTTTTAGGCAATACTGCTGAATTTTTCTTGAGTGTAAGCTTCTTTTATTATAATCTCTCGGAAATATCGTAGATAAACAAAGCTTCCTAAACGAAAACACTGCAATTCCCCAATACGCAGAATTTGAAATACCAAATGAATGAATAGACCGTTCCATTTTTTCCATTAATTACTTACAAAAAAACAATTGAAAATCACTCTATTGTCGAATGTTTACGGAAATATGAATAAAATACAGATATTAAAAAGGGGCCGCCGCATAAATGCGATAGCCCCTTCTTTTCATTTTACCCTGACCTTCACTTTGGCTTTCACTCCATTGGATGCTGTTACATATATATAACAGGTTCCCTTTTTAACTGCTTTAATTTTTCCTGACTTATTAACTGTAGCTACTTTTTTATTAGTGGTCTGATAAGACAGCCTGCTCTTGGGCAGCAGTTTTTTCTTCTTATCCTGTTTGACGATACTTGCTTTTATCTTGGCAGTTTTCCCTTTTTTCAAAACAAAAGACTTCTTTGAAAGCTTTATGCTTTTCACATTGGTGTATGTACGATTCACTTTTCCTGTAATATGAAGCGTTATGCCGTCAGCTATATAAACCTTTTTCCCATTTATCATCTGGTATGCCTTTACTTTTATGCTGTAAGAACCGGCAGTGCTCAGCTTCTTTTTATTGACTTTAGAAATGGTTGCTGATGTTTGATTCTCTCCTTTAACAGTCTTAACCATATTCTTATCAGTCAATTCCTTGCCATATTCCACAGCAAAAATATCATAACCGTCTGCCTTCGCTATTTTACCCCATTTTACCGTTAGACCTTTTCCCTTCCATTTGACCTTCAGCTTCTGATTCAGAACAACTCCGTTATTCTCTATCGTTTCTTTTGCAGGAAGCTGTGCTTCTCCATCGGTACCTGGAGCATCATTGCCAGTACTGCCGCCCGGAGTCGTCTGTCCTCCCGCATATTCCGCTATAATTTCCACATCACCAGAATGCATCGTAAACTTTGTTGTCGCTTTCTGACTGTTTTCCAAAGTTACATTCCCTTTTATGACTCTCCATTTATCAAATTTCTTCCCTGCTTCCGGTGCGTTTGCCGTAATGGAAACTTCCTTTCCTACCGCATACTCACCACTGCCGGTTCCGTTATGTATTGTTACTTTATATGGCCGGGTATCAACAGATTCGGCCGGTATCAATGTAATCCTCGTATCTGCTGTGGGGATTCCCCAGACGGTTAGCCATGTATCACTTTTTCTCGTTACATGGATTCCGTTTACAGGTCCGATACTATAATCTTCCGGAAAATAATAACCGGCATTTGCAATATATGTGACAGTTGCCATTGCACCAGTCAATCCAGTCTGATAATCGGAACCGGAAACGGAACGCATCGTAATATGGCTTCCTGACGGATTATTAATAATTACGCTATATCCCAAATCAGATGGGTCATCCGGATCGTCCGGATTATCAGGTTCTTCTGGATTATCTGGTTCATCTGGATTGTCTGGGTTATCTGGATTTTCCGGGGTCTGAGGACTCGCCGTTACTGCTGCCGGTGTCCCGGCTTTCTTAGTATCGGTTTCCTTGTATCTCACATACCAGGTTCCGGCACTTACCACCGTCTCACCTTCGCCACAGGTTTTCCAGTTTGTCGCAGTGGGTGATGATGCATACTCCATCGCTGTCGTAGTTCCGCTTATTTTTAAAATCCCACCTGTCACTTGGGGAATCTGCTGTTCAGCCTTTACAGATAATGCGGGAAGTGTAATTGCTGTATTCCCGGTAGGCTTTCCAGATACGGTAATCTGATTATGACTGTTCCAGGTAACCGTGATTCCGTTTTTATTTCCAAACATGGTACCGTAATCCGCAGGAAAATAATATCCCGCTCCCGCTTTGTAAATCACGCTTGTCATAGCTCCGGAAAGATTTTCCTGTATAGCCGCTCCGGAAGATGAATCCCTTATTGCACCTAACGGTGCCGTAATGGTAACCTTATATTTCGGAGTTACCGGTGTAGTCTTTTGATGAACATTTACATGTACTGGCTCACTTGCCTTTTTCGTATCCGTTTCCTTTAATCTCACATACCAGACTCCGGCATCGGCATCTGTGGAATCCTTGGTACAGTCAAACCACACAGTCGAATTGGAGGTTCTTGCAAATTCCATTGCAGTAGTAGTTCCCAAAATTACTCCATAACCACCATAAACAACATCCGTTCTCGGTTTTTCCTGTTTCTCTTTTTCTTTTGCTGCATTCAGTTCAATGGTTACATTGTCAGTCGGGGTTCCGGAAATGATAATCTCGGAATAACTGTTCCCATTCCGTGCAACCTTAATCCCATATCCCTCTACCGCCTGATAATCATCCGGAAAATAATATCCTGCATCTGCTCGGTAAATCACTGGTGTCATGGCTCCTGTCAAAACCGTCTGGCTGGCAGCCCCGGAATCTATAGTCTTTGTCATATGGCTATCTCTGGGATTCACAATTTCAACACTATAAGCAGCGGCCTGTACTTCCTGTATATGTCCCGGCAAAACCGGAACTAGCCCTACCAACATCACTATACTTAATAAAACTGCAATTTTATTCTTATATCTCATCCATTCTTTCATAAACAACCTCCAATTCTACAAAGCCAATAACCTATATTGTATATCGGCATTCCCACAATATTTTATTACCTGAAAAGACAAAACATTATACCAGCTTCCTAATTCCAGAAATCTTCCTCTCTATAATGAAATCAGGGTGTCAACGCCTATAAAAAATATAAGCCCGACACCCTGATCTATATAATATTCAAATATCCGCACAAATGCAGCTGGCTTCATGAGAATACAGTGGCACATTCCATTGCAGGATCATAACATCTTCTTTTTCTTCAAAACCTTAAGCACAATCACACAGATTACAACCGTCATCACGCAGATAATCCCGAATCCAAAGGGCGTACGCACCAGCGGCACCCATTTTGCATCTACGTTCATTCCGTAAAATCCGGAAATAATATTAGGAATAGCCATAACAATCGTAATGGCTGCCAAATACTTCATCACATTATTCAGCCGGATATCAATAATATTTGACAACAGTTCCCTTGTACCATGAATAATATCCCGGTAAATAATCGTCATCTCAATAGCCTGTCCGTTTTCCACTTTCACATCGTCCAATAAATCCTTGTCCTCCGGAAACTGGCGTACACGGCTATATCTGGATAATCTGTCAATCACGGTTCCGTTTGCCCTTAAAGAAGTGGCAAAATATACAAGATTGGACTCTAACTCATGCAGCGTTACCAAATCTTCTTCTTTCATATTTTCCTGAGCACGTTCTTCAATCTCCGTCCTCTTACTGTCAATGGTCCGAAGATACAGCTGATATACCATACAGGTTCTGTATAAAATCTGATATACAAATCGCATCTGTTTCTTCGTGCTGAACTCACGTACCGTAGAATTTACAAAATACTGCAATACCGGCGTTTCCTCTGCACAAACCGTAATCAGATAATCGTCCAGCAAAAGAATACCCAGCGGGATAGATGTATATGCCTTTTGGTCATTACGAATCTCAATAATCGGTATATCCACCAGTATCAGGGTATACTCGTCTTCCAATTCCACACGGGAGCTCTCATCTGCGTCCATAGCGGCACGGACATCGGCAATATCAATCTCAAATCGTTCGGAAATCAATTCCAGTTCATCCATGCTGGGATCGGTAAGCTGAATCCATGAACCGGGTTCAAAGGCATGCTCTTCTCCAATTTTACTATTCTCTGTCCTGTAAATCTTAATCATTTTCCATGCCTCCTTATCCTTATTATTCATCCGGCTTTCGTAAAATATTATTTCTTCTATTCTGAATTTACAACACCTGGATATGGCTTCATGACAGCGAAAACCATACGCCTATTAAGTGTAATCTTTTTATTTTCTCTTGTCAATCAAAAGAAACACGAATATTGCTGTTTTTTCATTTACAGTATTCCAATCTGCTTTAACAGATATTCTCCATTTGTTGTAGTCGATCTTCCTTTCTGCAAGCGATAGTCAAACTGAATCTCATCACCTTGATAAGTTTCACAAAAGCTGTAATTGACAATGTTTTGATACTTCTTTTCCCCGGATGGTTTTGTATCCTTTTGGGATAAATCCCCCTGCTTTACATCCTCCTCTTCTTCCGCCAGTCTACAGATTTCCAGATCATGCGTGGTAATCATTCCCGCCGCACCGTATCTCCAAAGCTCCTTCAACACACCCTCTGCACCTTTCATACGGTCTACGGAATTTGTTCCCCTGAAAATTTCATCAATTAAAAACAACGTATGCTTATCCTGACCTGCCAGATCGATTATCCTCTTGATCTTCTTTAGCTCTGCATAAAAAGTCGAGGTTTCCCCCTTTAAATCATCTACAATTCTCATAGACGTGACAATCCGCATGCCGGAACAAGACATCCTCCCTGCACAGACAAAACTGCCGGCATAAGCAAGCACCAGATTAATTCCAACCGTCCTCATAAACGTGGTCTTTCCTGACATATTGGAACCGGAAATAATAAAAATCTCCCGGCAAAGTGTCATATCATTGCAGACCCGTTTTTCATTTCCAATCAATGGATGCCCCAGCCCTTCTGTCTTGATCACATTTTCTTCTTCCCTATATTCCGGCAGGGAAACTCCTTCACACACCCGTGGAAAGTTGGCAAAACTCAACAGACTCTCCAATTCTCCCAAAAGGAGAAAACAGCCCTCTATGGACGCCCCATACTTCTGTTTCCATATCTCTAAATCCAGTGCATTTTTGTAACTCCATAAAAAAAATGCATCTAATATCATTTTCATGATTCCGTTATGACTCTGACTGACATGTTCATATATCAGAGAAAGCTTTTTCACGGCAGTTCTTGAATATTGCACCTGCTCCTTTATCCCCTTCATTTTATCAGATGTAAATTTCTGACTGCATATCCATTCCAGTACCGGATTATAGGCATCAATCTTGCAGGAGCTCCGATACAGAATATGGATATAGCTTTTTATTTTTCCGGCACCCAGAATACATAAAATAATCTGAACACTAAGCATAATACCCACTGCCGCCCATTTATTTTCCCCTGTTGTAAAAATACCCCAAAGGATCGAAGCCGTGGTCAAAATCTGTGAGGCAAATAAGAGTGCCTTTATCCAGGAATGTTTCAGAAACTTCTCTGTCTGCTTCAGCTCTGTTACCAGTTCCGGAAATTCCCTATCTAGTCCGATTTTCGAAAACCTGTATTCCAGCTCACTGGCAAACTCATACATACTGCTTAATTCCGCAACTGCTTTCTGTCTGTCTTCAATTTCCTTTTTAGAATACCCGGCATGTAATAAATCTTTCGAAAATGCAGTTCTGCCATAATAGGTATGCGTACTGTTCAAAAACTGGAAAAGAGACCTTGCTCCTACAATATCCAGATCCATGGCATAATCATGATTCTCATCTATATATTCTTCCCCAATGTCAGAAAATTCCTGCCATTTTCCGTTTTTTCTCATAATATTATTCTGATGAATGGCAATCAGCCCTTCCTCATGATGCACTTTTTCAATATAATAGTCATGATAAATACAGGCAATCACAAAAACGACAGCCTCTGCTGCTATCAGTAAAACACCGCCTGCCGGAAAATGATTTACCCACACCGTATACACTGTAGCAAAAATAATCAGGGACAAACATAGCTTTATGCCCCCGATTATATTACTGATCCGGTTAAATGCTGACCGGTACTTTATTCTGTTCTCAATATCCTGTTCAAAATCTATCTGCACCATACACCTTTGCCATCCCTTTTATTCCCAATATCATACTAATCATCTTATCATACGGTATTTAGTAACTCAAGTAGTAAAATAATCGTTTTCTCTCTAGAATAGCCGCTTAACAAACTTTTTTACTATCATCCGCTCTGTTCTTTTTTCTTTTATCTTTTCCCCAATTATGGTACAATGATACAATAAATAATATAACGATAAAAAGGAGAAGGAACATGATTTGGAATGAAGCAAGAGAATGTATGAGCCGGGATGAGTTAAACACTCTGCAAAGTGCCCGTCTCAAGAAAGTGGTAAACCGTGTATATCACAATGTGGAGCCTTACCGCAAAAGGATGCAGGAGGCTGGTCTGGAACTGGGAGATATTACCAGTATTGAGGATATCACAAAACTCCCATTTACCACAAAGGATGATTTACGGGATAACTATCCGTTTGGATTATTTGCCGTACCCTTAAGTGAGATTGTGCGCATTCATGCTTCCTCCGGAACTACCGGTAAAGCTACTGTCGTAGGTTATACCCGGAAAGATATTGATGTATGGGCAGAATGTGTGGCAAGATGCTGTGCCATGGCAGGACTTGGAAGAAATGATATCATTCAGGTAGCCTACGGATACGGACTGTTCACTGGTGGTCTTGGCGGACATTACGGTGCAGAGCATTTAGGTGCAACCGTTGTTCCGATGTCTACTGGCAATACACAGAAACTAATTGATATGATGGTTGATTTTGGTGCAACCGGACTGATGTGTACACCATCTTATCTGATGCATATTGCAGAAGTGATCGAAGAGCAGGGATTACGGGATAAGATTAAGTTAAAAGCTACCTTAAACGGTGCAGAACCCTGGACAGAAAATATGCGAAAACAGATAGAAGAACGTCTGGGAATCGAAGCCCACGACATTTACGGACTTTCCGAAATCATGGGACCCGGCGTTGCAACAGACTGTCATTATCATAGCGGTCTGCATATCTTCGAAGATCACTTCTTCCCTGAAATTGTAGATCCCAAAACATTGGAACCTGTACCAGATGGTGAAACCGGAGAACTTGTGATCACAACATTGACCAAAGAAGGTATTCCGTTAATCCGCTACCGTACCAAGGATTTGACCAGTATTACCCATGAAAAATGTGAATGTGGGCGTACAACTGCAAGAATCAGCCGTTTCACCGGACGTTCCGACGATATGCTGATTATCCGGGGTGTCAACGTATTCCCTAGCCAGATAGAAACCGCACTCTTGACTGTAGACGGCATTACACCAAATTACCAGATTATCGTAGACCGTGTAAACCATCAGGATACCCTTGCCATTCTGGTAGAGGTAGAGGAACGTTTCTTCTCAGATGAAATAAAAGAACTGGAAACTCTCCAGAAAAAAATCGAACATGCCGTTCATCAGACAATTGGATTGCATGCCAAAATCAAATTGGTGGAACCCAAAACCATTGAGCGCAGCATGGGTAAAGCTGTGCGTGTCATTGACAAGCGTAAGCTTGTATAGCAAAAGGAGGTGTTACTATGTTTATTAAACAAATCACTGTATTTATCGAAAACCGTGCGGGCAGATTGGAACAGGTTACACAGGTTTTAAAAGAAAACAATATCAATATTGTTTCCCTTTCTCTGGCTGACACCAGCGATTACGGACTACTCCGGCTGATCGTATCCAATCCGGATAAAGCGGTTACTGTTCTGAAAGAAAGCGGATTCTCTGCTATGATCACTAATGTAATTGCGGTAAAGCTAACACAGCATGTAGGAAAATTAGGAGAACTCCTCTCTATTCTTTCCAGCGCTGGTGTCAACGTAGAATACATGTATGGTCTGACCACAGGTGATGAAAATGCCTCTATCGTTATCAAAACCGGAGACCAGCAAAAAGCTCTGGATGCAATTACAGAATCATCATTTGAACTGTTAAGTACGGAAGAAACCTATGCAATGAATGATTGATACGATATCTACTCTTTAATTTTGTTTGGAATATTTAAAAGACGGAGACTCTCGCCTCCGTCTTTTTTTGCTATTTTTTGATCTTAACTGTTTTCTTTTGTCCCTTTCCTTTTAACAATGCTTTATATGCTGCAAGCTTTTTCTTCGGAACCTTAATCGTTGCCTTTTTGTGAATATTCTTAAATGCATTTTTACCAACAAAACTCAGTACTGTTGATTTAATTGTAATAGTCTTTAATTTCTTACAATTGTAAAATGCCTTTGTTCCAATCCTTGTTACCTTCGCAGGTATCGTAATCTTGGTCAGGACAATACAATTATAAAATGCACTGTCCCCTATCTCTGTAAGGGCAGCCTTACTAGGGATGGATATGGTCTTTAACTTCTTACAATTATAAAACGCCTTTTTCCCTATCTTAGTAATGGATGCCGGTAACGTTATCTTCGTCATATTCTTACATCCATAAAATGCATTATCCCCGATTTCTTTTACATACTTACCAATCTTAACTGTTTTAATCTTGGTATTATTCTTAAACGCATTTGCAGAAACAGAAGTAACTTTATATTGTACTCCATTTACGGTAACGGTATCCGGTACCGTAACAGCCGTACCCGTATTGCTTTGAGGCTTAACGAATTTGGCTTCTCCTTCTAAATCTACCTTACTTGTCTTTGTAACTGCTACTGTAGCTCCCGTTGAAGAATCTACTACATTCTCGTTAGGCTTCGTATCCGGATATTTAATATTCAAGGTTAGGCTGGTTGTCACAACTCTTCCCTCCACCGAAGTAGGTGCCATAGCCGTTATCTTTACCGACTTTTGATTTACATCTGCTTTTAGGATTTTAACGTTACCTTTTTGATCTACAGACACATACTCTGGATTATCGGAAGTAAATACTATTTTCTGATTTGAATACTTGTCAAAAGTACTCATATCTGTTACAGATGCGGTCTGACCAAAATAATTCTTATACTCCGAAAATACCGAAAATGCTGCACCCGGATTTATCTTATTCCGATAATCCGTTGGTATCTCTAATTTTATGGTCTGGATATCAGAATTTACTGTATATGTGAAGGTATGTGCATATTGTGGATATCCCTTCGGATATACCTTGATCACTGCCGTACCAATCCCAGAAGGAATCAGATAAAAATTCTGCCTCCCCGCATCACCTGTAATCTTCCCAGTGCTGTCTGTTCTGGTTACATTGGTAGTATAGGATGCCTGCTTCTTTGCAGAAGTACTGGAGCCAGGATAAATTACGTCCGGATTACTGGTCTCCACCACAATATCGTAAGTATCCGGTGTACTATATTCTCCTCCTGCATCTACCATATCATAATAGTACTGCGTTGCGCCCTTTTGGGAATTAGCTGCCTGTATGTGAGTTGCCTGTCCTGCTGGAATATGAATCTCCCTCTTGTTGTCTTTATACAATTCTGCCACCAGCGGTGTCATCTCTACCTTAAGCTTATAATCTGCCGAAAATTTATTCGCATTGATAGATACCTCTTTTTCCTGACACTCAAAGGAGATACTACATACAACTCTAAAATCAATCGTACCTTCTGTTGGTTTTAATCCCTCTAACTGAATCGTATCAATCTCCTGATTTGTAGCCGCAACCTTCATGCTAGGTGCCGGCTCTACCTTCTGATAATATGCAGGATCGGTAACTTTATATCTGTCACCGTCATCATTTGACTGTCTCTGTTTATAATAACCGTCTGTCAGATTAGCAGTAACCTTTAAATACTGGTCAATGGTATCCGGTGACTCTTGATCCCCCACTAATATATAATCAAATTGGGATTTCCCTTTTTGATTTACATAATAAGGGAAGTAAAAGGTTCTTCCAATCGGAATTATCGTTTCAGTCGGCGTTTCCACTGTAATAGCTACTAATCCCGGATTACTAGACTGCTGCGCCGTCGTGCCGTACGTCACATGCTTTGTATAAAACACCTGATTGTTTACTGTAGCCGTAGAAGCAAACGTAAAGGAACGGAATTTCGGACATCCTGCCAATGCATCCTTCCCGATATATAATACCTCATTACCAAAATAAGCTGTCTCCAACAAGCTGGAATTTTGCAAAATCGTATTAATCATGGTCACTTTCGTACCAGAAATACTGAACTCTGTCAGTTTGGTATCGGAAAAAGCAAGGTTTTCAATTTTTTCCAGATTCTTTGCCTTGGAAAAATCAACCTTATTCATCCCGCTCTCTTTAAAAGCACCGATTCCGATTGATTTCAGATTAGAACCAAAGGATACCGTACCCAGGTTTCCATCTCCCATAAATGCCTCATTTCCGATTGACAACAGACTATCCGGAAGTCCCTTGCTGGTCAGTACCAATTTCGGACAGCTCTTAAATCCGTAATTGCCGATTTTTTGCAGACTTCCAAAATCTACGGTTTCCAGATTATCACAACCCAAAAATGCATTCTCTCCCACTTCGACCAGAGATGCCGGAAATGCAATCTGTGTCATACCGTCACATTCAGCCATACCATTCTTGCCAATACTGGTAGCACCACCCAGATCGATAACAGCATTATCACTTCCTAATGCTGTATCTTTATAAAATGTTTTCTCCTCTAAAGTGAATGCAGACTGCGGAAGCTTAATACTCTTTAACTGTTCACAGCTCTCAAAAGTTCCAGGAAACATATTGGCATTACTTGCTAAAGTTCCCGATCCTATCTGTTTTAAGGAAGTATAGTGGGACAGATCAACTGACTGTATACTGCTTGCATAAAATACCCGCTTACCAATCTTCTCTACATAGCTTCCCTTTGGCAGTACATCCTCCGCCTTTGCTATGTTATTACAGAGCTCGTAATACTGGGTAGGAATCCCCTTCCACTGGTTCTTTCCTGTAGCATCTGCCTGCCAGATTACTTTGGAAACTCCAGTTCCGGCAAATACTCCATATCCAGATTCCTTTATATAATCCGGAATATATATTTCCCCTTCTACACCTGCGCTTGGTGTCAGCATGGTAGTAAACATACTTTGATTAGTAAATGCTCCTGTGTTCAGATGAAGTGTATTACTGTCTGTTAATTGTGCTGGTAATACTACTTTCTGTAATGCAGGCAAGCCACATGTTGCATAGCCGTTACCCACTAGTTTTGAAAGTTTATCCCATTCATTATTTTCTATAACCATATCATAATTAGCAAAAGCACCTGCACCAATCTCCGTTAGCTTAGTATATTTAGATAAATCCAAGGTCGTAAACTGGTTGCCTAGGAATGACAAAGTTCCAAATCTTTCTATAGCATTACCCGTCCCCACACTAAATGTTGCTACCGGTACATTATAAAAGAAATGATCCGGAACCTCAGTTGTTTCTTTGGGCAGAACTGCGGAAGCTATAGAAGTACAATGCTGAAATGCCTGTTCTCCCAACTGTGGACAGGTTCCTGCTTCCGTTGAACAAATTGTAACCTGCGGTATGGATGCACAGAATTCAAACGCTCCTTTTCCGATTCCGCTTAAAGTAACTGGAAATACATTACCACCTGCACTGGTTCCGATAGTCTCCAATGACTTACAGTTACAAAATGCGTGCTCATCAATATATAAAGTTTCTCCAGAACCCTTATTCTCCGGTAGTACCATTTTCGTCATCATCTGGTTGCCATAGAATGCTTCTGGATATATCCTTCTTTCTGCATTTTTCTCCGTTGAAGATGCCCAGGTAACCGTTGTAATCTGTGAATCCGAAGTAATTGCTGAAGAAAGTTCCTGTCCATACCCTTTGTCCGCAAAATAGAACGCACGGCTTCCAATCTGCCGGACAGATGCTGGCAGACTGACTCTTGTCAAAGAAGTACAATTAGTAAACACTTCGCTTCCACAAGGCTTACTCTGACTGCCCTGCTGTACCACTTTCTCATGGGTTACAGCACTTACAACTCTTACATTGTCCCCTCCCAAACCAGGAGAAAATACCTTATCCTTATTCGAGTTTCCCACTCCGCAGACAGACAGCTTCTGATAGCCGATTGTAGTTAACTGGTTCATATTTAAAAGGAAATCTGTATTCTCAATTGCCGTTTCACGAAATGCACAATCTCCGACTTCTTTTACTTTACATTGTCCGGATGCTGTTCTCTGGGCAACTGTCTTTAATGCTGTACATCCATCAAACGTATAATCCGGAATCGCCGTTAGATTAGGAGACAATGAAATGGAAGTCATATCCGTATTACCATAAAAACAGCCTGCTCCGATTCCCGTTACATAATCCGGCAGGTAAACTTCCGTTTTTGTACTGCCTGATTCATACATCTTAGTCAGCTTGGTCTTTGCAAAGGTATTGCTGCCGAACTGAAGGCTTGATAAACCGCTTGGTAATATAACCGTTGTCAGATTTTCTGCATTTCTAAATGCCGCATCAGAAATACTTGATAACCTGCCACAATTTGTCAGATTCAGGGTCGCATCCGAAGTAAATTTCATATTGGCAAAAGCATCACCTAAAATCTTGTCCAATGCACTATTTGTCTCAAAAATGAGGGAAACACCATCCGCACTGGCATTACCGGCCCCAGCAAATGCACTGGCAGGAATTGTCTGGATTCCCCTGCCAATAGTAATCTTTTCCAGACTGGAGCAGTTAGCAAATAGTGACGTTGCATTTTGTAATATCGTACCTCCTGCGGTAAAGGACGGCAGAGTAATCTCTTTTAAGGCACTGACACTACTAAATGCCTGCTGTCCTACCTCCGTCAAAGAAGCCGGCAGGGTATTCTTCTGGGTTCCTGCGTTAATCTCAGTCAATGCAGTACAGCTTTCAAATGCCTGCTCGCCAATCTTTTTTAAGTTTGCCGGCAAAGTAACACTTGTCATCTTACAATTCTGAAATTCTTTCGCCTCTATCTCTGTAACATTTGTAAAAGCGTTCATATTAATGGAAACAGCATTCTTAGCAGAGCCTAATCCTTTCACACTTTTTACAGTTGCTGCATTTGCCTGAGAAGAAAAATCCATCTCCCCGATAAATGTACTTAAATCTGCATATGTAAATGTAGTTGCTGTCTTATTAGATGCTGTCTGGGTATTATAAATATCCAAAACCATCTGAAACAATGCTGAATCCGTGATCAAATTAAACACCAGTTCAGCATCTGCAACTTCTTTTTTATCTATCTCTTCTTCCACCAGTTCCTCTGCGGTTTCTTCCTCTGATGAATCGGTCTGCTCAGACTCTTCACTGGTCGTTGATTCCGTTACAGCTTCTGTCGTCATTTCCTGCATTGACTCTTCTTCCGTAACCTGTTCTGTTGTCTGTTCTTCTGTTTCCGTAACCTCTTCACTAATCTCTTCCGTACTTTGCCCCGCATTTTCCGAAGAGACAATTTCCTGCTGCACTGCTGACTCATCCACACCTGATGCCAATACAACACCACCGGTATTAGCAGATGACAAAACAAGTGCCGCTGCTAAGGTAAAACTTAGTAACCTTAGATTCTTTTTTCTCATTCCTGTACACCCTCCTTATATTCATTGTAACGCTGCCCTTATACTTACACATCGCCCTAAGATTAGTTATGTCAATCCTTAATCAAATTTTCATCTACTCACTGCTGTCCGCACGATGCCACTATTATAGAATTCATAGGCATTTAAATTCTATACATTCCTTTATGCACTTTTTATATCATGCACGTTGCACATACAGTCAAAAACCCCGTAACCTCGCCAAATATCCACACTAGTGCGACTACTTGTCTCATTGCTCACGGGAATAAATCATACATATTCGTCTTTACCGGCAGAGAAATCTGCATATGTTATATATCACTAATTTTCCGAGAAAATTGATGACCTGCTTGTGCATTAGTATTATTCATTATATCATACAAATTATTTTTTTAACATATGTATTTTTACACTTTTACCTCTTTTTTTATAATAAATAAGATACCCCTCTTCATAATATACAG
>JAIDOW010000109.1 GCA_029063085.1 Lachnospiraceae bacterium | reverse complement strand
ACATTATACCCAATTTTATCTTAAATGAAAAGTGAAATATTCTGACAGCATTTCTCTTTTTTCTTTTTCCTGTAAAATCACTGTTTCCAGTTTTTCCAAGTACTTTGGCGACAAAAATGCTTTATTCGTATTATAATAACTGTTTGCAATCTTCCAGAATTTTTCAGGATAAGAGAACAAAATATACATATATTGATAATCTTCTCCGGAAAGTTCTATTTTTTGCCCATAGGTCTGGAAAATCTTCTCCAGGAGCTCAAAATCGAAATGGTTTTTCTCCATTGCCTTTCTCGCAAACTGATAAAGATCATTTAATTGATTTCCTTTTGAAAACCGTTCAAAATGAACGATTGCCTCCTCCTCTTTGCCAATAATGACATTATGCTGGTTATAAGTTCCATGGCAGATTCCATAATGATTCTTGAAAATATTATGTGCTGTTTTCTCGTTCTCGCCCTGCAATATCTTATCCAGCATTTCCACACATTCCGTTCCCTGGCGGTAATAATCCGAAAAAACCTGTAAAAAGAGATTTTCGAATGCGTTTTTTCTCTTTACCTTGTTCATAAACCTTTGAATCTTTTTGATTTCCCGGTTATGCCGGATAAAAATATTTTCGATATCCATATCCGTACCACCAATATTTTCCGATTGATTTATCTCAAACGGTTCATCCTGTGTTTCCTTCTTTTCATTTATTTTATCCTCTGACGGTTCCCCTTCTTTTACTTTCTCTGCTTTTAATGCCTCTTCCAGAGCATTCTGACTGATTTCATATACATAGGCAATCCGTTCAAGTTCCTCTCCGTCAGCAATCGCTCTCCTTATCTCCTCTATGCGCCTCTGTTCTTTTTCTTTCCTGCTTTGGAGCCATGCTGTCTGAAAATCCTGAACCACCTTTTTCCCATATATATGAAACCGAGCTAACGCTTCAATTGCACGCACAATATCAGAAGGGTTATGCATGTCACATTCATTTCCTTCGAAGTGTTTTTTTAACACAAATGGCTGCCTGTATTTGTCGCAGGTAAACAACATTCCTTCCTTATTCGGAATCAAATAGTCCAGATTGAAACAGCCCTCTTTAAGGAATAACTGCTTCAGCACATATTCCTGTTCCAGCCTTGTCATACTCCCACGAAACGGTTCTAAAATGCGCAGACCATCTGTTGTAGACAAAATCGTCGCACCTCTCCCCTTTTTCGTACTTAGAATTTCCATGTCATACTGTTCGTATACCTCGGCAAGCTTTTCGGACATAAAAACATCCCCTCCTTTACCTTTCCATCTTATGAAGGGGATGCTGATTTTATGATAAATTCTTGTTTAACTATCTAGAAGACACTTTCTACATAAAGTTTGGTGAAGTTCGCTATTAACCTCAATTTGATTATTTCGTTACCTTGTCGGCATCTGAAATCCCACAAGTGCCTTGTTCAGATAGTCGTTAAAAGGTTTCATGATTCGGAAAAGCTCTGCTGCCTTTGCAAGAAATGCTTCTGCATCGTTCAATTCTTCATCCTTTAGCGAATATTCCATATACCAGCTCTTATATTTTAGGTATTCCGCTTGCGGATGTTCTTTCTCATATCCCGCAGGGACATTCTTTAATGCCGTTCCCTGTACAGTAAAATATTTTTCAAACTCTGGATCATGGATAATCTCTTCCCATTCTTCGCCATTCTGAGCAATATAATCTCGTATCATTTTTGTTGCATCTTTGAACATATCTGCAAATAAACCACCACCTAAAAAAGACTGACCTCCTGGCTTTATCATAAGATAATATCCAACAGGAACAGGCAGCTTACCCATAGAGGAAATATGTGCACGGAACGCAGGATTATAAGGTGACTTGTCATGGCTGAAACGGGTATCCCTTACAATCTTAAAGGTAAGGTCTTTTGGATTGTTATGTAAAATGCTGCTATCAAACTTTCCGATTTCCAATATTAAATCCTGTAATAGTCCTTCAAACTCAGCATTTGCTTTTTTGTAATCTTCCTTGTTGGCATGGTACCATTCACGATTGTTATTCACGCTCAATGCCGATAAATAATCTAAAATTAACTGAGTATTCATAATCTGTCATCTCCTTTACGAATTCTGGATAATAGAAAGCTGTGTGGAATCTAACAATTCCTGTATCAGATGTTTCGTGCGTTCAGGAGATTGGTAAGGCTTACAGAACGAAAAATCCTGTGATAAATCGTCAATATCTTCCATAGCACTTTTCACATCTAGCATAGTATTAATAGGAATTTCTGTGGCTGTCGTATAATCCGGTTGCTGCGGATTTATCCTATGGTTTTGTACTGCATAATTCACCCTGTCTTTACATTTGCATTTACCACTGCCATATTCTCCACAATATTGTCCAAGAAAGTCTGCCATTTTTTTACGTATTCGGGAAAGCCGCTGACGATACGCTTCGGGAGTCATTTTCAAAATATCCCCTGCAATGCGACTGTCAACTTTAAACATTGTTCCCAATATGAAGATACATCTGCTTTCCGTATCAAGGCATTGCAGCATCACATTGGTGCAGGACATTTTCAGTTCTTCTGCCAGAATATCTTTTTCCACATCCTGCGTTAAATCTGGCACATCCTGTATTTTTCCGTTTTCAATATCATCCCCATAATACTCAAAGCTTAGCGGATAGTGGGCAAACATATGCTTCTTATAATTTTTCAGATGATTAACAGCAATGCTGAATACCCATGTTGTAAAGGAACTGTCACCTCTAAAAGAAGATAGATGCGTAATTATTTTCAACAGAATGTCCTGTGTGGCATCTTCCGCATCTGCAAATGTACCAAGCATCCGCAGGGATAAATTAAATACAAGATCCTGCACACCTGTAATAAGAGTCTCAAGGGCTTTTTTATCCCCTGCTGTGGCTTTATCGACCAAAGCCTGTAATTCTTCATTCGTTTTTTTATTCATAGATCTTTACCTCCTACTTAATTAGACAACACCCCCTTGTCTGTGTGACAGAAAATAATTATTTTTTAAGATAGTGTAATAAATGCTTTCACATGCAATATTTTTTCTTCTTAATTTTGTTTCTCTAAGTGGATTTTGTCTGCAAGAAAATTGTTTAAGTTTTATCAATGTTTTTAATGATTATCTTCCACATTGCCGTTTTTCTCCGTTCCATGAATCACCCGATCCAATAAATCTACATATTCATTTAACATGGCAGTGCCAAGTTCTGTTATCTTATAAGTAGTTCTGGGTTTCCGATTTAAAAATGATTTGGTACTTTCAATATATTTTTCGTTTTCTAATTTCAATAGCTGTGCCCCTAAATTACCATCACTTGCACTTGTAATCTTCTTTAGTTCTTGAAAGCTTTTTTCGCCAGAAATCAGGGAAACCATTGCTGCTAACCTTAATTTGTTGCTAAACAAATCTGGTATATTATGAATTTCCACGCTTCTTCCTCCCATTTATTCTGATATATAGACCAAGTAAAATCATACCAAATGATAATATAAAAATCGAAAACATATCATATGAATACATATTTACTGGATTTTTATGTATCTGTGCAATTGTAAACACCTGTCCCCAGCTCAGTAGTAGACAGTAAACAATGATTCCCAACAACGCTCCTCCGCAAATCAATTTATCATGAATCATAATCCCCAATACTGTGAAAGCAATAATAACACATAAAAAAGAAAATGCTTTTCCCAATGTAGCTGCAAATGCAACCGTTTCACCTGTTTGTTTCTGTAATGCCAAATTGACAAATAATTTTGTAAAAACTGTCCCTCCAATCAACAATACTCCCCAAATTTTTAATATGCTTTTACTGATATCGTTTCCGTCACGAAAAAGTTTTCCGAAATATATAAAAAAAATAATACATATGAT
>JAIDOW010000108.1 GCA_029063085.1 Lachnospiraceae bacterium | reverse complement strand
CGATGCCGCCTTACGCCTGCTGCCTCGGGCTCTTGGGCTCGGACATGTGAAAAAGACACGGTAAAATAAAATACAGTCCTTATAATTTTCTTTTGTCTTGCAATACATTTCCATCATTGGTGTCATTTTTGTTTCCTCTTTTATTTTATAATATCTATTAATTTTAAGTGATGTTTCCTGGCAATCACTAATACATCAAATATACCTTCCTGTGAAGTATTTATTGAGGTAATTGAACTGGTATCCGGCAACTCTCCCACAGCAAGTTCTTCCTTTACAAAGTCATAATAACAGACATATATGTTCTTAACGGTTCGGAAACAGGGAATTGCTTTTACACGATACACCTCCGTCCATGGCGCCACTTTGAATAAGTCTTTCAAAACGAAAACGATAATAAAGGCAAGAACTACTAAGGAACCCAAAAAGTATGTTTTCAAATCTAATTCAAGATCACTGACAAAATTTTTCACAATACCCATGATAAATACTATCAGATATATCGTAAATCCAATTATAATTATCCGCAGACTGTGCCGTAAACGATCTTTCATCGTGATTTCTGTGTAACCTGCCGGCTCCTTCAATAAACGCTGTACCTCAACCGGTAACCGCTGTGCATTGTTCAAAGCCTGTTTCCTGCTCAGTTCCTTTATCAGCCATAATATAAGTAAAGGAATGGATATTACAACTATCAGCATAATTATCATTGGTAATAATCCCCACATATTGATTCCTTCTCCCATCTTGATCATCATTTTTATATCGTTATTCCATGCAAAAATTATGTAGTATGTCCTGTCTTACATAAGTGTTCCTATATAATAAAACCCTTTTGCTTCTGTAAGCTTCACATTCTGAAAGGTTCCAATCAAAGACGGATCCCCCGGAAAATGTACCAGTAAATTATTAGAAAGGCGCCCTGTCAAAAGATTTTCATCCTGTTCATCCAGCCCTTCTACCAAAACCTCCATAATTTTACCCTGGTCCCTGCCGCAGGTTTCCTTTGCAATCTCCTGTACTTCCTTAAGCAAACAGTCAAAACGATCCTTGATTTCCTCTTCTGTTGCCTGAAATTCCATATCTGCCGCTGGTGTTCCGGTACGTTTCGAATAAATGAAGGTAAATGCCGAATCAAAACGCACCTTTCTCACTACATCCAGAGTATCTTTAAAATCCTCCTCTGTTTCTGTGGGAAACCCTACGATAATATCCGTTGTCAGGGAAATATCCGGTATCGCCGTTTTAATTTTATCCACTAGAGCAAGATAATCCTCCTTTGTATAACGCCGATTCATATCCGAAAGTACTTTTGTGCTTCCTGACTGCATCGGTAAATGCAAATGTTTACAGATTTTTTTTGACTTTGCCATTACGGCAATCAGTTCATCCGATAGATCCTTTGGATGGGAGGTCATAAAACGAATCCTTTTTAAACCTTCTATTTGTTCTATCCGTTCCAGTAATTGGGAAAAGGTAATAGGATGCTCCAGATTCTTACCATAAGAATTGACATTCTGCCCCAATAACATTACCTCTGCCACACCATCTTTCACTAAAGCTTCAATTTCCTTTATAATGTCCTCTGGCTTTCTGGAACGCTCCCTTCCGCGGACATAAGGAACGATACAATAACTGCAAAAATTATTGCAGCCAAACATGATATTGACCCCGCATTTAAAATCGTATTTGCGGTCGCTGGGCAGATCCTCCACAATCTCGGAAGTGCCTTCCCATATATCAATGACCATGCCTTTTGTATTTAATTTATTCTCTATCAATTCTGCCAGCTTAAATACATTATGCGTACCGAAAATAATATCCACATGGCGGTAGCTTTGCTTAATTTTTTCCACCACAAGACTTTCCTGCATCATACAACCGCAAAGAGCAATCAACATATCAGGATTCTTTTTCTTATATTTTTTTAACTGTCCTAATCTGCCATAAACACGTAAGTTCGCATTTTCACGAACGGTACAAGTATTCATAATGATAAAATCAGCGTCCTCACTGTCAGTTTTAACATATCCTATGGTTTCCAAAATACCTTCCAGCTTCTCACTGTCCTTTGCGTTCATCTGACAGCCAAAACAAATACTGCAATAAGTAAGGGGTCGTCCTAATTCTCTGGATTTTTGGGTAAACCGTACCTTTAACCGATTCATGATTTCTCTTTGTCTTTGTGCCTCTAATTCGTTTATGTTTGTTTCGTTTCTCATTGTCTTAATCCTTTATATACACTTTTACTAATCCTAAGTCTTAACTATTATAGTATTTACATCTTGTTTTTACAAGTCCTTGCTATGACATTTTTCCACCGATGTTATTTCCATCTCTATACAATCCCACTGTTCTCCCATTATAGAATACGATTCCGTTTCCATTGCCGGCACTTGGACAAAGCCAACGGATTGATAACAATAAATTGCCGGCAGATTATTTTCAAATACACCTAATGTTACTTTTTGCACCTTTAATATTTCAAAGGCATATTTCAGAGCAAGAGATAACATTTCTTTTCCATAGCCTTTTCTACGTTTATTATCATCTACTATAACAAATCCTAAACGTAAAATCTGCTTATCCTCATCAGTAAAGCGCATGGTTAAATGCCCCACTATTCCGGTTTCATCAAAGGCAGTCATCTGATAAAGAATATCATCCTCCTTAAACTGATCGTAATACTGATTCATATCTTCCCCTGTAATTGGATAATGTTCATACCGGTCTGCACACCATTTGCGAAAGCTGATTTCATCCTTCATCCAGCTTACTATGTATTTTGCATCACAGCTTTTATATGGTCTTAATCGTATCATGATTTTTCCTTTCTTTCCTTATGCGTCACACAAGTGATATGATAGAATTCAATCGTATAAAAATCTAGATTTCATCGGTATATATTTATCAGCAGAATCCTCAAATACACTGGTTCTAAATCCAGTATTTTTGTCTATATATTATAACACAAAACATATGGGATATGGTAAACAGATTTAAATGCTTTGAAAAATTCAAAATTTCTCGTGTATTTCTTCAACTTTCCAGCATTTTCGAGCTTTCCTGCCCATCAACATCTATGTAATTTTCACTTTTCCCTTGTGAGGAAGCTATAAAGGAAAAAAGTGTTGTTTTCGTCTTAATCGTCTACGACCTTATCAAGAAGCCATGCTGAATTCTTCTTGGATTCCCTTGTAGCGTGGGCATAAATATTCATTGTGGTAACGCAGGAGTAAATTATAAATGTTGTCGCATTTATATCCCAGAGCCGCTTTGTCTACAGTCTGAAAAGGGGCGAGATAATTGCCTCTCCATCTGTAGACATTATGATTTTACATACTCTCAGTTCATTATTTTTTCCTAACCATAATACCAACAAAATTAGTAAATGGTTTAATAATGCTATCATAATACTTTTTATCATTCAAAGCATATTCATGTTTCGTATCAAACCATTCCTGCCAAGCCAAATCAAATAGTGACATTTCCCAGGTTCGGACTTCCTTAATGTCTTCGTGTTCTCCGATAATTTCTTTCCAAAACTCAACACATTGAAACATATATGCTTCGTTCCCTGCCCATTCTGCGAGCAATTCCTCGCTCCTTCCAGCATATTCGCTTTTGATACCGGGAATTACAATTAGGGCAATTCCCCCCTTCTTTATGTAAGGCAAGATATTATTGACAAAGAACCCTTTTTTTCCAGCAAAATAATGATACGAATCAATGCTAATCAAAGCATCAAACATTTCTTTATTGAAATGTAAATCTGTAGCATCTTCTTGCATAGGAATCAGTTTATCCTTCATATTCCAGTTTGCAAAACGTTTACGATTTTCCTCTTCTGAAATCCATAAATCATTTGCATATACCGTCGCTCCAGTTTCATTTGCTATAAACAGGCTGGTAACTCCCATACCACACCCCAAATCTAATACAAGATTATCTGATGTATAATGCAGTGGGTATTCTCCAAGTATTTCATCCAAAAGTCTTAAACAGTTTGGTCCCATCATAAAGGAACGCTCAAAATAACTTCTATAACTTTCGCTTATCATTGTGTTTCCTCCTTCTTATTCTTCGTGAAGCGCTTCATAAAAAGAATAATCAACTAATCCGCTCATTCTATCTAAAGCTCCCTTTTCCAGTTCCTTTATCATTAAACAATCGGGATGCGGCAACTTTACATTCGGTCCTGCCTCTATGCCAAATTTGTAGCTTGATTGAAACCCTCGATTGTTGTAATTACGAGGGTCACCCTCAACAAGAATCGCTTTAAATCCCAACCTTTTTGCCACTTCAAAACCATGTTCCAATATGTCCTTGGAAATATGTTGTCTTTGCAATTGTGTTTTTACAGCAACCGGTGTAAGAATCAACAATTCACTTTCATACTTTCCCTCAATATGAAAGCGCGAAAACATAGCATATCCAATAATCTCATCATTTTCATTGACCATGACAAGCTCCAACTCCGGCATATAATATTTTTTTGCTCTGATTTCTTCCACTAATTGTCTTACAACTTTGCCCTCTTCCGGACTATCATATTCCGCAAAAACCTCTTGCACCAACTCCAGCGACAGAAGAAGATACTTATTCTCCATTGATTTTACAATTCGTTTCATGTTTCATTAACCTCCATATTCTATTCCTCTGACTCTATCACATCATCCGTATATTTTCTTTGCATATCGTGCCGCTTTTTCCGGTTTTCAACCGATTCAAATATAATTGAAAAATCATAATCCTCCGGATATAATTCTGTTGCTGCCACATGTAGTTTTACTCGCTTATGATTAATCCATATTTTTTTATTCGGTAGTTGCACCCTTAATACACCTTTTTCATTAATAGGCACACACACAATCCCAATCTTTTTCTCGGGATAAACCATTACGCTATCACCAATTTGATACTTGGTGGTAAGATCAGTATTGCTTTTTCCAGTTTTCGCTTTCGTAATTTTAGTTGTACTTTTCTTGCTGATATTACCTGCCGTATTTTGAAATGTATAGAACTTTACCGCTTCTTCTCCGTATGCTGCGCGAATTGCCACCTTTAGCATTTCACTTGGCATTCCCAATCGGTCTGAAATATAAAATGCACAACTTTCACCGGCTTCTCCTATTACCATTTGATAAGTGGGACGTAATGTTTCTTTGTCAAATGCCATTCTTGCATTAACAATATCCTTTGCCTTGGCTGCATATTCCTTTACTTCCGGATAATGTGTTGTCACTAAGAAAATGGCACCGCTTTTTCTTAGTTCTTCCAATATTGCAATTGCAATCCCCATACCTTCCGCAGGGTCTGTTCCAGAGCCCAATTCATCCATGATCACAAAGCTATCCTTATTAGCCTCACTTAAAACTTCCAGCACATTGGTTATATGGGCTGAAAATGTAGACAGATTCTCCGACAAATTCTGTCCATCACCAATATCACACAGATAAGAACTGTTCATACAGATATCCGCCTGTTTACATGTAACATGCAGTCCACACTGTGCCATGATACAGTTTAACATAACAGTTTTAATTGCTACGGTTTTTCCTCCTGTATTGGGACCGGTTATAATGATACCCCGTACGTTTTCACCCACTTCAAACTGTAATGGTACAGCTACAGCCCTATCCATCAATGGATGACGTGCCTCCATCAGTTTCATGCGACGTTCCGTATTTATCGTTGGCTCGGTCGCCTCCATATCAAGGCTCAATTTCCCCTTTGAAAAGATATAATCCAACTTTTCAACCATTGTCAAGTCTGCTTGCAATATAGGTGCTGATGTCAGGACAAAAGCTGATAAGGTGTATAAAATATTGTATACTTCATTTTCTTCACTTGTTTTGAGTAATTGAAGTTCTTCATAACATTTTGCAACACCTGATGGCTCAATAAATAATGTACTGCCGGTAGAAGACTTATCTATAACACTGCCGGATATCTTAAGCTTGTAATCCTTTTTCACAGGAAGACATATCCGCCCATTCCTGTAGGTACAATAATTGTCTGCCATGCATTCCTTATTGGAACGTAGGATTTGCTCCGCCTTTTGCTTCATCTGTTCTTCGCACTTTATTATTTGCTTTCGTATCTGTTCTAATTCTTTTGATGCATAATCATCCACAGCTCCATTCCGTATTTTATTACCTATTTCCCTACCCAATTCTGAAAGATCATCCAGATTTTCGTCATAATATGCCAAGGAATTCTGATACATTTTTCCCCTTGCCAAATAGTCCTTTAGTCGTTTCATTACAACCAACACTCTTTCTACCCGCTCTAATTGATAAGGCGTTAAACAATCCCCCTTTTCAACTATCAATAAAACCTCTTTTATTTCAGTAATATTTTGTAACGGCGGTGTCCCCAGTTTTTCAATCAGGAACCTGGCATCTGTTGTATCCCTTAATTGTTTTTTCAATTCAGTTTCAGAAAAGTACAAAGTTGCTTCTCTAATTTTTTCTTTAGCACAATCCGTAATAGCTAAATCAGCCCATATATCTTTTACTTTGTCAAATTCAATTTGTCTTTCAATATTCATTTTCTTTTCCTTTCACTCTAAACTGTAGCATCGCCTTAACGCAAAAAGACCATAGATACCCTAAGTGCATTAAGATACTATGATCATTAAATCTCTATATGATTATCCTATATAATTCAAAAAGACATAAAAATAGCATGACCATACAGCCACGCTAATATCATCTATGGAAATATATATACCACAATATTAAGCAATTGTAAGGCGAAAACGCTGACAACCTATGTGTCAACAAATGGGCAGACTCCTAGTACAGAACTAAAAATCACCCTGCAATATTTATTTTGCAATTTTCTCCATTACAATAACACTTAACATGCAAAATCCTCCTAAAACTTTTTTTCAATTATACATCCCGTTATATTATTGGTCAAGCCCAAATTATAAATATATTTATTTATCAAATCATCATCTGCATTATTACAATCAATTCGCAAATGTGGTTACTTCACCTCAAGTGAAAATTCAAAATTTTGCTGTATTGATGTACCTGCTCTGTCTGGCAGTTGTGCCATAATCTCTATCACATGGTTAATCATATGAAGCAGTCTGTTCATTGCATCTGCTTCTATCCTTATAAGGACTTGTAAAAACAAAAAAATTTTTATATTATAAAAGGTAAAACAGACACTGGACGGAGAACTCCATTAAATTCTTGTTTGTAAAATACTGACCAAGCTAATTATAATTTAGGAGGAATTAAAAATGCTTACACATATTGGTACAAAAACAATAGAAACCGAAAGACTGATACTTCGCCGATTTGAATATACTGACGCTGACGCTATGCTGAAACACTGGGTTGCCGACGAAAAAATACAGTCATTGTATTCCGAACCAACATATACCACTAAAGAAGCCACAAAGGAGTTACTTGACAAATATATTGGTTCTTATGAAAAAAATGATTATTATCGTTGGGCAATTATCGAAAAAATTTCAAATGAATGTATAGGACAGATTGCCTATTTTCTTGTTGATAGTAAGAATCATTTCGCTGAAATCGAATACTGCATTGGTTCCGACTTTCAGTGCAAAGGTTTTGCAACCGAAGCTGCTAAGGCGATTATATCATACGGATTTAACAGCATAAACCTTCATAAAGTACAGATTTGCACAAAGACTATTAACAAACCTTCAAAACGTGTTATTGAAAAGTGTGGATTTACTTATGAAGGTACTTTACGGGATTTCTTTTTTATGGACGGAAAATATGTCGGCAGACTGTATTTTTCTATGTTACGAAGTGAGTTTGAATGCAATGCATAAATTTCAGTGGTATGATTTTTCCATTTCACTCATATACATTTTTGCTGACAGTGTTCCTGTTCCAGTGTGCATTCTTTGTACATCTCGTTCTTCTAATTCATTAAAATTGATTAACATATTCAATTCTCTAAAGTAATTTTTACATCTGCACAAACTATTTTCTGCCATTTAATGTTACATCTGTAGCAGCTTCCTTAATCGTTCTACTCCATCCGTCAGAACTTCTACAGATGGAGGAGTTGTTACGGAAATCCGAACTGTTTTTTCGGGTACCTTGTTTCCTACGGAAAAACGCTCCGCTCCGTAAACTTCTACACCTGCCTGTTTTGCACAGATTTCAAAGCTTTTCCCTGTAAAATATTGAGGTAATTGCATATATCGGAGTGGTGCTGTCAGTTCGCTTGACATAACAAATCCATCCAATATTCTATTGACGATAAGATTTCGTTCCATAATACCTTTTTTACGTTCAGCAATGATTTCATCAGCAGCACCATCTTCAATCAAGGCAGCAGATACTGTTGCAAGTAGTGGTGAAATAGAAATATTCATGGAATATAATGCTGTCACCAGCTTTTCATGAAATTTATCAGGGACATGAATAAACGCTGTTCTAAGTCCTGGTGAAACAGTTTTTGAAAGGCTTGATATGTAAACCACCTGCTCTGGTGCAAAGCTTGCAATAGGGGGCATCGGATCTTTCTCCAAAAGGTTATTAATGCCATCTTCTATAACAAGCAGATTCTCCTCATCGGCCACCCTTGCAATCATTTTTCTGGTTTCAAGAGACATAATATGTGCTGTTGGATTCTGATAATCGGGTATGACATAAAGACCTTTTATATTTTCATTTTGCAGTGCATAGCGGATTCCCTCTTCTGTCATTTCATTGTTATAACTCCTGACAGGTAATAAATGGATTCCAAATAACTTTGCTGCTGTTTTCACTCCAGGATAAGTCATTGGCTCTGTTCCAATTTTGTCACCGGATTCAAAAAAGGCTCCTAAAGCAGCCGTAAGTGCATTTTGTCCTCCTGCTGCCGGAACAATATGTTCAATATCCGTATAAAATCCCGATTTTTGCAACCATGTTACACCCGCCTTACGCTGTCTTTTTGTCCCTTCAGGTATTCCATAAGAAAACAAATTCAAAGCATCCGGTTTCTTCATCAGACTTTCCGTATATTGCCTCACCTTTAAATTACTTGTTACAAAAGGAACAATTGCTCCCATCTCAATGATATGCGAATCTTCTTTTCCACAAAGCAGCACTGTCTCAGCGTCGGCATCAGAAGAAACATAAGTACCGTTACCAACAGAAGCTGAAAGTAAGCCTTTTTGTTCGCACAATTTATAAACTTTAGATATTGTACTCAAATTTAAATCCAAAAAATCAGCAAGTTCCCGCTGTGGTGGCAGTTTTGTTCCTGCTTTCAGTTTTCCGCTTTTAATATCGTCTTCTAATAATTCTGCCAATGCTATATATTTAGGACCCCTTATATTACTTAAATCAGGTTTCCAACTCATAGGATAATTCTCAAATGAATTTACTGACATAATATCATCCCTTGTCTTTCTGTTTACAATGATAAAATTACAACAGTTCAGCCATATAAATCTCAACTCTGTTTTGTTACATCTCGATTTGGGCAGGCTGCCCTATAGAAACAAATGAACAATATGGCTTTTGTGGACAAGCTTCCATAGTCATATTGCACAATTATTCCTGCATGACTGAACTGTTATATTAAATTGTCTGCCATACAATTTTATCATTGTTTTCTTTTAGATTCAAGATTACAATTAAATACAAATTCTTTTGTTCAAAAGAATTTGCTGCAATAGTTTGACTTAATGAAACATAAGGTACAAAATATTAAATGAATTGAGGTATAGAGTTATGAATACAGAAAATTTATTATCTGAAGGTATAAAATCAACTCCACCATCTTTTGTCAGAGGTATCTTAAAAGCCGCTTCTGATCCAAGTGTGATTTCTTTCGCCGGTGGTCTTCCCAACCCGATTTCTTTTCCACAGGAGGAACTTTTAAAATCTATGGAACACATTGTGAAAACTTACGGAAGTAATGTATTCCAATATTCGATCACTGCCGGATTGCCGGAACTCAGACAGTATATTGCGGATAGATACAACCGGAATTTTGGTCTTAATCTTACTATAGACAATATTATCATTACGACCGGCTCTCAGCAGGCTCTTGACCTTATCGGAAAGGTTCTGCTTGATAAAGGGGATGGAATAATTGTAGAGAAACCGACTTATCTTGCCGCAATACAGGCATTTTCCATGCAGCAGCCGGTATTTTATCCGGTTGAATTGACAGAAGAAGGTATGAATCCTGAACAGCTTATAAAAGCATTACAGAATCCTGTTAAATTCATCTACGCAATTCCTGATTTTCAAAATCCAACCGGACTCACTTATTCCGCCAAAAATCGGCAACGCATTTATGAAATTCTGAAAGACCGTAATGTTGTTTTAATTGAGGATGATCCTTATGGTGAATTACGTTTTGATGGTGAACATCTGCCTTATATCGGTGCCGGAAAGCTGTCCAACAGTATTGTTCTTGGAACCTTTTCAAAAACGGTTACTCCGGGAATGCGTACAGGTTTTCTTATTTCTGAAAATGAAGAACTGCTGAAAAATATATCCATTGCAAAAGAAGCAAGCGACCTGCATACAAATATCTTTTCTCAGTATTTAATTTGGGATTATCTGAAAAATAACGATTTGGATATACATATTGCAAAGATAAAGGCTCTGTATAAAAAACAGGCACAGGCGATGATAGATGCTATGGATAAATATTTTCCATCTACAGTGAAGTACACGAAACCACACGGCGGTATGTTTTTATGGGTTACCCTCCCCGAGGAAGTAAGCGCCATGTCCTTGTTTCCAAAGGCTTTGGAGAAAAAAGTTGCGTTTGTTCCGGGAGACCCTTTCTATATCGGAATCAAAAACTCCAATACAATGCGTCTTAACTACACCAATGCGGATTGTACAACCATTGAGGAAGGGATTCACAGATTAGGGGATTTATTAAAAGAACTGCAAATATAATTGATTTGTTTGTCAAATTATCTTTTACATGTGTTTTTTCAGATTCTAAACATTTCCCTGCAAAGCTTTCTCCCGCTTGCCGTTTTGAAAATCCTTTCACAGATACTCCTGATCGTTGCTTTGGGCAGATTATCTTCGTAAAGATTTACCAGAAAATCTGCCTCTACCAGAATTTGATAGTCTATTCCTTCTATATCCGTATAAGTGTGATGATGTCCTACCAGATAACACACACGTTCTATGACTTCTGTCTGATAGCCGAGACGTCCCAGTAATTTTTCTGCCACTCCCGGCCCTTCTTTTTCCTGAAGCTTCCCCTCACAAGAGCCATATTTTTTCTCACATTTTTTGATTCCGATATCATGTACAATTGCTGCTGTTTCCAGAATAAAAAAAGTTTTTTCATCTAATCCCTCTAACATTCCGATGGTTCTGGAAAAATCATGTACCTTTATAAAATGCTGAATTCTCTTTGGGTCACCGCTGTAATACCGAATCATTTCTGCTATCAGTAAAGCTGTCATCTCTCTTTCCTCCATCTCTTGAAAAATTGATTGCTTTCTTACCCATAATCTACTTGACAGTACCTTCCGTAATTCCACCAATAATTTTCCTTGTCGGAATCCCCAGCCGTTCAAACTCTTCTAAAATCAAATCTGCATCAATATCGTTGCTGATACAATAGCAAACCACGCTAAATAAGATTGTATTTAGTTTTCTTTTCTGATTAAACTTTTTCATTTTCCCTCTTTAGTATAAATAATCTATAACAACCTTAATGATTCACTTATTCTTTAATAAATACGTAATCGCTTCTTTCAATCCATCCACTGATAACGTATACATATGGAACAGCTTAGAAAGCTTGTCTTCCGACTCCATCCAATGCATTCTGGTTAATTCCTTGTGATATCTTGGGTTCATCCAGACACACTTCTTATATTTACTGTTAAGCAGCTGACACCATTCATAACCGGAATGTCCATCATTGGGACCTCTGTAATTCCCATTGGGGTCCAATAATTCTTCCGGTGCCATCTGGGCATCCCCTACGATGATCACTTTATAATCCTTATCATAATGTTTAAACAGATAATCCAAATCTACCCAGTCCCCTACTTCGCACTCTGCCGTCTTATACACCTTGGAATAGATGCAATTATGAAAGTAATAGGTTTTCACATCCTTAAAATGGTTTGCCTTATGGACTGCCTGAAACAGCTCATTACAAAGTTCCATAAATGGTATCATTGTACCGCCACAGTCAAATAATAAAAGAAGCTTTACTGTATTCTTTCTCGGACGGTCAAATTCCAGCTGTAGATATCCACCGTTATCGCAGGTTTTTTCTATCGTTTTATCAATATCCAGCTCTGTTTTCGGTACATCCAGCCTTGAAGAATATTGACGAAGCCTTCTGAATGCCACCTGATATTGGCGCATATTCAATACCCTGTCATTACGGAAATCCTGATATTTCCGCTCCCCCATTACCTGAAAAGCACTCTGCATACCACCCTGCTCTCCTACACGGATACCACCCACGTTCCGTCCATGGTGACCAAAAGCAGAGCCCCCAGATGTACCAATCCAGTGATTTCCTCCGTTATGTTCGGAATTCTGTTCAGAAATACGTTCCCTGAACATTCTCTTTACTTCATCTGCATTCCGTTGCTGGTTAAAGGAATATAACTCCTGATTCTGTTTGTCAAATTCCATATCGTCACCTTTATCCAGCCATTTCCGAAGTTCTTCTGATAATTCGTTCTCGGATTGGATATCATGAAAAAATTCCATAAATGCCATATCATATTTATCATAGTCTGATTCTGATTTTACTAAAATCATACGGCTGATATAATAAAAACCGGAAAAATCAGAACCGATCAATCCCTTATCCAGAGCCTCCATCAAAGTGAGCCACTCTGTCATGGAGACATCCAGTCCCTTTGCTTTTAACGTATAAAAAAATTCAAGAAACATAAATTACTCCCACCGTTAATATTGGACATTCAGCTAACCGCATGAAACATCCACCTGAATAAATGCTCTCTTTTTTGCCACATTAATAGAGCTTTGCCTTATTTACCGCCTCTAAATCTTCATCCTTTTTGAGAAGAACGCCAAGGAACGGAAGCTTCTCCCGCAAGTGCTCTGGATCAATGCCACTGATCAAAAGGGCGCGAATCCAGTCTATTAATTCTGATGTACTCGGCTTTTTCCTGACATCCCTTACGGAACGAATCCAGTAAAATGTATCTAATGCATTTTTCAATACATTTTCCTCCAGATTTTCAAAATGTGCATGAATAATCTCCGTCATCTGTTCTCTGTCAGGAAACGTAATATAATGAAAAATACATCTTCTAAGGAAAGCATCCGGAAGTTCTTTTTCCGCATTGGAAGTAATAATAACAATAGGACGTTCTTTTGCTTTGATAGTCTCCTTTGTTTCATGGATATAAAATTCCATTTTATCAAGCTCCCACAAAAGATCATTCGGAAATTCCAGATCAGCCTTATCAATCTCATCAATCAGTAAAATAACCTGTTTTTCTGATCGAAAGGCCTCTCCTAACTTTCCAAGCTTAATATAATGTGCGATATCATCTACCCCTTCTTCTCCAAACTGGGAATCATAAAGCCTTTGTATCGTATCATACACATACAATCCATCCTGTGCTTTAGTCGTAGATTTGATATTCCAGATCAATAATTCCTTATCCATGGACTGACTGATTGCCTCTGCCAGCATAGTTTTTCCGGTTCCCGGCTCTCCTTTGATCAAAAGCGGTTTTTGCAAAGCTACTGCCACATCTACTGCTGCCATCAGCTCCTCACTTGCCACATAATCTTTACTTCCTGTAAATTTTGCTTCCATAACTGCCTCTCCTCATCGCAATTTAATTCCCGCGAGCATCGAGCCAAGTGAACATGCTTACATGTACATTTGGCAATTGCTGCGAGGGTCACATACCCCTTTGCTTACAGTGGGGATATTGACTATGATTATTAAAATATCTAAATATAAATGCATTCCTGAACTATCATACATTTCCGTATATATTCCAAAAATTTCAGATTATAGCCCAGTGTCTTGCCTAATTATCAACGAGACAAGACACTGGTCCATGATTACGGTCTGATCTGCCCGCTTCCGTAAATAATATATTTGGTCGTGGTAAGTGCCTCTAACCCCATCGGTCCTCTTGCATGCAGCTTCTGGGTACTGATACCGATTTCTGCACCAAAACCAAATTCAAAACCATCTGTATATCTTGTAGATGCATTTACATACACAGCCGCAGAATCAATTTCATTTAGAAACCTTTGTGCATTATCATAGTCCTTTGTTACAATTGTCTCTGAATGTCCGGTAGAATTTTGATTGATGTGGGCAATAGCATCATCAATGGACTCCACTACCTTAACCGAGATGATCTTATCCAGATATTCCGCTGCATAGTCTTTGTCCGTAGCAGGAATTATAGTGTTATCAAAAGATTGCATTACTTCATCTCCACGCACTTCGCACTGGTTCTCCTTTAACATTGCCAGCAGCTTTGGTGCTGCCTCTTTTACGACATCCTTATGAATCACCAGCGATTCACAGGCATTACAAACCCCCAGACGCTGTAATTTTGCATTTTTTACAATATCAACAGCCATTTCCACATCGGCAGATGCATCAATATACACATGGCAGTTTCCTGTACCTGTCTCAATTACCGGAACGGTAGCATTTTGTACTACAGTCTGAATCAGTCCGGCACCGCCTCTCGGAATCAGTACATCAATGTAATCGTTTAATTTCATCATTTTTGCTGCTGTTTCCCTGCTGGTATCCTCTAATAAAAATACCGCATCCGGTGTAACATGATTTTCTTCCAACGATTGTTTGATAATCTCCACAAATGCAATATTGGAATAAATGGCATCCGAACCGCCGCGAAGAATCACAGCATTGCTGGTTTTAAAACAAAGGGAAAATGCATCCACTGTTACATTGGGACGAGATTCATAAATCATGCCGATCACACCAAGAGGAACTCTTTTTTTACCGATCATCAATCCGTTCGGTCTTTCTTTCATGGAAAGAACTTCTCCCACCGGATCCTCCAGTGCCGCCACCTGCCGGACGCCTTCTGCAATCCCTTCTATCCGTTCCTTTGTAAGACGCAGACGGTCTAATAGAGCTTCCGGCATATTGTTTGCCTTTCCGTTTTCTATATCTTTTTGGTTGGCCGCTAATATTTTTTCAGTATTATTTATCAGATTTGCGGCAATTGTAACCCTGTCGATTATACCCATCTGACGCTGCCGACGACTTAA
>JAIDOW010000107.1 GCA_029063085.1 Lachnospiraceae bacterium | reverse complement strand
ACATGAAAGAATGGGGCTGCCGTAATACGGCAGCCCCATTCTTTCATAACCATCCTGATAAACATTCTGTTTAATACTCAAATTTCTTTTCAAAGTACTCCTTTAAATCTTCTATCTTAATTCTCTCCTGCTCCATGGTGTCACGATCACGTACCGTCACTGCACCATCTTCTTCGGAATCAAAATCATATGTAACACAGAACGGAGTTCCGATTTCATCCTGTCTTCTATAACGCTTGCCAATATTTCCACGTTCATCAAATTCACAATTATAATACTTGGAAAGCTCTGCAAAAATCTTCTCGGCACCTTCATTTAATTTCTTGGATAACGGAAGTACACCTATCTTAACCGGTGCAAGTGCCGGATGAAAATGCAGTACCGTCCTCACATCTCCACCCTCTAATTCCTCTTCATCATACGCAGAACAAAGAAAGGCCAATGTCACACGATCCGCACCGAGAGACGGTTCAATTACGTATGGAATATATTTCGTCTTCTTCTCATCATCAAAATAGTCCATCGGCTCACCGGAAGTATTCTGATGCTGTGTCAAATCATAGTCTGTACGGTCTGCAATTCCCCATAACTCACCCCATCCAAACGGGAACAGATATTCAATATCGGTCGTTGCTTTACTATAGAATGATAATTCTTCTTTATCATGATCTCTATATCTGGTCTCCTCTGTATTCATTCCCAAATCCTTCAACCAGTCAATACAGAACTGTTTCCAGTATGCAAACCATTCCAGATCCGTATCCGGTTCACAGAAAAATTCCAATTCCATCTGCTCAAATTCTCTGGTTCGGAAAGTAAAGTTACCCGGTGTAATCTCATTTCGGAAAGACTTTCCAATCTGCCCAATACCAAACGGTATCTTTTTCCTGGAAGTTCTCTGCACATTCTTAAAATTCACAAAAATACCCTGTGCCGTTTCCGGTCTCAAATAGATTGTATTCTTTGCATCTTCCGTAACTCCCTGAAATGTCTTGAACATCAGATTGAACTCCCGGATATCCGTAAAATTTTTCTTACCACAGGTAGGACAACAGATTTCATTTTTTTCAATATAATCTGCCATTTCCTCATGTGACCATGCGTCAACAGAACCCTCAATGGTAATTCCCTTATCTGCCATATAGTCTTCTATAATCTTGTCTGCACGGAATCTCTCATGACATTCCTTACAGTCCATCAAAGGATCTGAAAAGCTTCCCAAATGCCCGGAAGCTACCCACGTCTGCGGATTCATTAAAATCGCACAATCTACGCCTACATTATATGGATTTTCCTGAATGAATTTCTTCCACCATGCCTTTTTCACATTGTTCTTAAGTTCAACGCCAAGATTTCCATAATCCCATGTATTTGCAAGCCCTCCGTAAATCTCGGAACCCGGATATACAAAGCCCCTCGCCTTTGCTAATGCTACAATCTTTTCCATTGTCTTTTCCATTGTCATGCCCTACCTTTTCATAATCTTTATTTATAAATAATAATTGCATTCTCTTCCCCTGAAGTAACCGCTACACCATCTTTAACAGATACTTCCTTATTATGATAAAGAATATCTCCTTTTACAACCACATCAGCAGCCGCTGGGAAAATCAACACCTTTGCCTTTTCGGTATTTTCCATATCATCCGCTTTTACTTCTTTTCCTTCAGCTGAAATAAATGTTCCTTTTAACTCGGATTCTTTCACGTCAGAAAAATCAGACAGCATGCATTCCAATAAATTAAAACCATTATAACTTTCCATATCTTTGTAGGAAAGAACCAGTTTCACCTTGCTCATATCCTCAGTTTCGATCGCTTTATTCTTAATCATCTTTTTCCCATATTCACTATTGTATGCTTCGATCTGCTCCTCAATATAAGCTGTCAAATCCTCTGCCTTTACGGAAGAATCCTTAAAATCCTCTACCGAAATCTCTACCAGAGAACCATTTTTCTTCACCACCAACGTATTTTTATCATATTCTTTTACATAGTTTGTGCAACCTGAAAGTATACCGGCTGCCAAAATCACTACCATTACCAACTGAATCTTTTTCATCATCTGCTTTACGCCACCTTCATTTGATATTTTATCTGTTATTTCAACTTTTTCATTTTACAAGAGAATACATAATATTTCAAGACAAAGACGCAAGAATTTCCAAAGAGTTAAATTTTTTCACTATATGCTGGTCAAAATACTGTTCAATCACATAACCTATTTCCTCTAAAACAGATTCTTTTACCCGAAATGTATATAACTTATCAAGGGAAGCACTTAAAATATATTGAATCGTATAAATTGCAGATTCCGTCAGATAAGTGACTCCCTGTATCTTCTTTGCACAATCCCCGCAAAGAAGCCCGTTCCCCGGCAGATAAAAAGCTGACAGCTTTTCACTTTTACAATGCACACAGGTAAACGCTGCCATCGCCTCACCATCAAACGCCAGCACTTTTAATTCAAAAATCCTCCGTATCAATCTGTTGGGAATATCTGGTTTTACCAATGCTTTCAAGGTGATATAAAGCAGGTTTAACACATTAACATCCCCTACTCCTTCCACACAAAGATATTCCAGTATATCGCAGAAATACGTCCCATAACAAATTCTTTCTATATCATTTTTTACTTCCGGAAAATAATCCTTTATCTCACCACCGATCAACCGGTATGCATCATACCCCTCTAACAGGGAAAACTTTCCGAAATTAAAAGGTTCACTGATTCCAAGATAGGAACTGCTGGGTTTTCTGGCCCCCTTTGCAAAAGCAGTAATCTTTCCCCGCTCTTTTGTAAGAATCACCAGCCGTTTGTCATAATCTCCCACCACAGTACTGCTAAGCACCATACCTGTGAGCTCTATTTTATCTCTCATGCATACTGCCCTCCCAATCCGCAGCTATTTTACAAAGCAAAATTTACTGCATCTATCCGCAAAGCAGATTCTAATAGTCCGTATCCTGATATCCATAATTCTTGAGTAAAAATTCACTGTCCCTCCAGTCTTTTTTCACCTTTACCCAAAGCTTTAGATTAACTTTTGTATCCAGCAGATTTTCCATATCTATTCTTGCATTCGTCCCAATCTTTTTTAACATAGCACCCTGTTTTCCGATTATAATTCCTTTATGGGAATCCCTTTCACAGATAATGGTTGCATCAATATCCACGATATTTCCCTGCTCCCGGTCTTTCATCCGGTCTATTACCACGGCAATCCCATGCGGTACTTCTTTGTCCAGACACCGCAACGCTTTCTCCCTTATCATTTCTGCCACAATTGCCCGTTCAGGCTGGTCTGTTATGGTATCTGCATCATAATACTGCGGTCCTTCTTCCAGATACTCAAAAATAGTGTCCAAAAGCTCTCCTGTATTCCTGTTTCTCAAAGCCGATACCGGAACAATTTCCTTAAAATCATAAACTTCTTTATATGTATCAATAGCTTTAAAAACCTCTTCTTCCCCAACAGTATCCGTCTTATTGATCACCAGGATTACCGGTGTATGTACATTTTTCAGCCTGTCGATGATATAGCGTTCACCAGCCCCGATAAAAGTCGTCGGCTCCACCAGCCACAAAATTACATCTACCTCTTTTAAAGTTTTTTCCGCCGCATTCAGCATATATTCTCCCAGCCTGTTTTTTGCCCGATTAATACCCGGAGTATCCAAAAAGACTATCTGTCCTTTTTCTCCTGTATATACCGTCTGAATCCGATTTCTGGTAGTTTGCGCTTTATTACTTGTTATTGCAATTTTTTGTCCGATCAAATGGTTCATCAGTGTGGATTTCCCCACATTGGGTCTTCCAATAATCGTCACAAACCCTGACTTAAATTGTTCCATATTTACTCCTTTTTGTTTTATTCCTTATGTTTTTCAGAATTTCCATCATCATTGTCCGAAGACTTTCTTTGTACAAACAGGTTTATCCTTTTTCCTCTACCCTGTTGTTCTACTTCGGACTGTGTCGCTTTTGCCGCCTCTCTTTTTTGCCTGCATCTTACGATAAAACGAATAATACTTCCCAGTATCAATAGTATAACTGCCCATTCCACTAAATAGGGGATCATAACAAGCAGCCAGACGAAAAATTCTTCAACATCATTTTTGACATCCCTGAAAGAACTGCGAAATCCAGCAGAAATCTTTGAAAAAACGGATTTGTCATCTATTTCTACCGTATACTCCACTTCCTCCAGAATGATATTGACTGTACTATAAGAAATTAGGTCATCATAACGATTTTTCTGGGACTGGTAATTTTCTAATTCATATCTGACTTCCGTTAAACGCTCCTCCAGTTTAAAAATATTTTCCAGAGTGTCTGCTTTTTCCAATAAAGCATTCAGCCTTTCCTGCTCAATTTTCAGGGATGCGATCCTGCTTTCCGTATCCGTATATTGTAGTGTCACATCCTCTGCCGATTCTGACTGGCTGGTCACAGTTCCAAGAGCTCCCAGCCGGCTTGTAAATTCATCACTGGCTTCGGCCGGTATCCTTGCAGCCAGGCTAAGCGTACGCAGTTCTGTTCCAGTCATTTCAGAAGAAGAAACATATCCTCCGTACTGTACAATCTGTTCCTTCAAATAGCTATAGGAATCATCAAATGTTTCAGTCTCATAATTAAAATGATACCTCTTGATAATCTTTGCCTTATCCCTTTTCCCAGCTGCGGTCAGACCGTCAGAAGTACTCATACTGGCAACACCTTCCTCCGGCAGTTCCGCTGATTCCTCATAATCGTCTGCACTCCCATCCACAGACTGTGAGACACTTTTCTCCATTCCGTTATCTTCGTATGCCGCTTTTTCCTCATTTATATATTTTGAATCATTATCAAACGATTCACCCGCACTTCCGCATCCTGTCACACATCCCGATAAAAGAAACACCACTATTATCAAACATAAAATTTTTTTGCCAGCTTTTCCCATCTGTTTCATCCTCCCCCGTTTATATCCTGTTTTACCTGATTACTCTTTAAATACTTATATTATTTAAGTAACATTTCTCCCCAAAAGTGTTGCATCCCCCTACACTAAATTCTTTATTCCGGCAAATAAATACTCCTGCTTCTGAATCACATCCTCATCCCCAAGGGCACAAAGGATATTATTTTGTGTAACCGCACTTACCAATGGTGCCAATTCACGGATTTTTTCCACATTTGCAGATAATATCTCATCCCTGTCTTTTTGCAGCTGTTCATCTGTAATGCCTGACAGATAGCAGATAAAATCATATGCTCCTTCAGCTGACGGTGTCATTGGGGCATCCAGTTTGGCAATTGCCCCTATAATATATTTTAACATATCCCTCTCACAAGCCGTAAAATTTTTCACATAATCTGCTGCCTGTTTGTATATCTCATACGTTCTTTCCAGATTTGGGTCACGGTAAGAAGTAAAAAATGCATCCCCAATCCGGTTAAAACTGCACATGCATCCATAAGCACCACCTTTAACACGGACATTGATCCAGAGATAATCATAAGAAAAAATAACCTGCAGCACATTTAATACCCCTGTATATGCATATCCTTTTTCTAAAAAATTACCGGCAGTCGCCACATACTGTACCTTGCTGGCTGTCTGGAATCCTTCATTTTTTATCTCAGGTTCAAGATTCTGCTCTGCTACATCCTCTGTATCCTCATTCATATGCTTCTTAAGAGAATTTATCGCTTTCGCAAGCTGCTCTGTTATATCATTTTGTCCGGTATAGGAAATAAGCAGATTATCAGGCTTTGCAAAAGCATGGATTGCGGCTTTTAATTTTGTGCAGATATCCTCATAAGAATCATCAAAATTCTTATACAGATTATTTGCAAATTCATAAAAGGTAATTCCCTCTAAGACCTCCTTCAAATATGCTCCTTTAGAAAAATACGATAATGCCCGGTTCGCCATTGCCGTGTGTCCATTATCCGCAATGCTCATTTTCATCTGAGAGACCAGTTCTGCCAAAACTTCCTTCATTCTCTTTTTATCCGTGACAAGGGATGTAAATAGGATCTCCTCCATCAAAGAAAGTGCATCGTCCAGATTTTCATCCAACACCTTTGTCTTGATTCCAAGACTAACTTTATATTCCCCAAGTTCTCTTTTCACACCGATCGCATTTAACTGTAATCCAATCCCACCGGTTTTTAAGTCAATTTCATTGGCAAGTTCTCCATAACTTCTATGCTCCGTATCCACTTCTTTATAAAGTGCAGTAAGCAGTGATACATACGGCAGCAATTCAACCGGAATCTTATTCAGCATAAAATAATAACCCACATAAGCAATCCCATTGGTAAAGATATCATGCTGTACCACCGGTATTCCTTCCACCATAAGTTCTTTATTCTTAATATGAAATGCTTTTTTATCAATATCCGACAATTCCAAAAGGGGAATTTTCTCCAAATCCTGCGGCGCAGACGGTTCAGACTGATAATCCTTTAATTCTCTTGTCTGCTCCACCAGTGAAGCAACTTCTTCTTTGCTAAGTCCTTCTTTATAAACCTTTAGCTTTTCTGCCACACTCTTTTCTAATTCCTTATTAAGCCCTCTCTTCGGAACACCGATAACCACAGTTTTGTGTGTATTCTCCAATAAATATTCTTTTAAAATTTCTGTAAAGTAATCTGTCCCAATCTGCTTTTTTAAGAATTCAAATTCATGATTGAATTTCAGATACATAAAGGGTTCTTTCTCATCATAAAGCCAGCTGTTAAACGCTGAAAGACCATACATCAGTCCTTTGGGGAATCTCCCATAATTAGCTTCCTTTAATTTGAATTCAAAATGATTTAATGCTGCCTCTAACACTTTCTTTTCAAAACCTTTTTGAATAATTTCAGAAAGGGTATCCTCTATGATTCTGACAAAACGCTCTTTATCCCCAGTCCGGCATCCTTTCGCCACAATAGAATATACCGGCTGTAAAATACCGTCATCATACGAGCTAAACACATCATTGCTGATTCCCGCATCCACCAGTGCTTTTTTAACAGGTGCACCCGGAACATCCAGCAGCGCATAATCCAGCATCATAAAAGCGAGATTCAAAGTTCGATTCAGACTATTTCCTACAACAACATTGTAACTTAAATACGTGTTTTCCTCTTCTTCCTCGGCATCGGAGAGTGCATAGTTAATGGTAATCTCTTTAGGCTTATTAAATCCCTTCTGCATCAAAATCCCAGAATCTATCTCCTGATAATCGAAATCCTGCAAATACTCCGTGTCTATGAAGCCCAGTTCTTTTTCCACATCCAGGTCACCATACAGATATATATAACTGTTAGACGGATGATAAAACTTTTTGTGAAAGTCTAAAAATGCTTCATAGGTCAGCTCCGGAATCACCTTTGGATCTCCTCCCGAATCACAGCCATAAGCAGTATCCGGCAGCAGCGATTTTTGAATTGCCTGCATCAGCTGCTGTTCCGCTGAAGAATAAGCTCCCTTCATCTCATTATATACAACACCATTATAAGTAAGGGCATCCTCTTCCTTTTCCAGATGGTAATGCCAGCCTTCCTGTTTGAGAATCTTATCATTGGAATATGTGTTAGGATAAAAAACAGCATCCAGATACACTTCCATCAAATTGTGAAAATCTTTATCATTCACCGATGCCACTGGATAAACTGTTTTATCCGGATAAGTCATGGCATTCAAAAAAGTATTCAGGGAACCCTTGGCAAGTTCTACAAAAGGATCCTTGGCAGGAAATTTCCTTGAACCACAAAGAACAGAATGCTCTGTAATATGGGGAACTCCCGTATCGTCAGACGGAGGCGTGCGAAACCCTATGTTAAAAACTTTGTTTTTGTCATCATTTAAAACCAGCAGAACATGTGCCTTTGTCTTATCATGCTCTAATAAATATGCAGTTCCATTCACCTCTTCAATCTGTTCCTCTTTTAATAATGTGTAATTCTCAATCTGCAACCCTTCTACCTCCTGATCATTCTTATATAGTTAAGCTAAACATATTTTTTAATATTTCCGCTATATGTATTTATTTCCATTAAAACACTATACCAT
>JAIDOW010000106.1 GCA_029063085.1 Lachnospiraceae bacterium | reverse complement strand
TTCCTCCGATTTTATTTATTGGAGGATTATTTTCTGTGTATCCTCCAAACACAATTTTGATTATTTTTCATATCTACATCAGTCCTTTCAAAATGTATTTATTATAAAGCAAATTTGCTTATAATACGGAAGTCCAATTCACGTTGTGTCAAGCCCCGGGGGAACGTGCGTATTCTCTTTATCCGTTCTCCTAATACCATGTTAATTCTGTTTTTTCTGAAATCATAATTTTAAGGGAATCATTTCTTTTGATATCTCATGTATATTTTTGCCGAAAATCCTTTCTGTTTACTGTGCTTTTCTTTTACTCTTTTAAATTCCTTGAATCCTAATGCAGAATAACAACGGATAGCGGCAGTATTGACATCTGTAACGTCAAGTACATAATCTTCATAGGAACTCTGTATCATACTTTCTTTCAACATAGATGTAGCAATTCCTTTTCTTTGGTGTGCATTTCGGACAGCCACAAATTCAATGTAGCCTGTGGTTGGCGGATAGTCCAATGATGATTCAAATTCTTCTTTTAACACTAAATTTGCAATGTTCCCTTTGATAAATCCAAAATTTTTTTTATAAGAAGCTACATCTGTTGCTGCGGCTCTGCCATTGCAATCAGATATAGCTACGACACCAACTACTTCATCTTTGGATTCTGCCACATAAAACTTTGAAATCTGTATGCCTGTACTGATTGCGGTTGCTACGGTATGTGTATTTTTGCATAATACATCAAAGTCTTTTTTAAATCCCTCTGCGATACACAAAGCAATATTACTCCTATCATTTTCGTTAGCTTGTCTGATATTTATGTTCATGTAATTTCCTTTCAAAAGTGTGATTGTTTTATTCACTTTATTTTAGTATATTTTGAATAATACAACAATAAAAGCTTATCAGAAATACTAAATTTAATAATAAAGTTAAGCTGGAAAAAAGGTTTTATTACAATCGCCGGACGTATCAGCAGACAATATTATGAAGAAAAATTTTATACTCAATGAATGGATGGCATCTGCCTTTAATACAGAACAAAAAATTGTTTTTCCCTATGGTAATAAATATGGTTGGGGAGTTGCCCATAAAAAGAAAAACAAGCTTATATGTAATGTTTTTGCTGAAGAAAATGCTTTTACTGTTATGGTTAAGTTATCTGATAAGCAATATAAAACCATTTATAATCAACTACAAAAATATACACAAGAATATATAGATAACAAGTATCCTTGTGGTGATGGTGGGTGGATTCATTATCGTGTTACATGTAAGGAACATTTAGACGACATAAAAACATTGTTATCTGTTAAATGTTCATGATAGTCGTATCATTATATTTAGGCTTGACACTTTGAAAAATACTGCTCTAAGTGATTCAATAGTGAAAGTGTTAATGTGCAGCGAATGACGTTTATTGCAAAGTGTTTTGGGTATACATAAGCTACAATTACTGTAGGAGGCGATATATGGATTATGTAGAAGGACTTAATCTATCAATTGCATATATAGAGGATAAGCTGTTTGAAGAGATTGATTATGAAAGAGTTGCCCGAATAGCTGGAATGTCTAAGTCAACTTATCAACGTTTCTTTTTATTAATTGCGAACATGACATTAGATGAGTACATTAGGAAACGTAAACTTCAATATGCGGTGAGAGAATTAATAGATACTGAACATAGGGTCATTGATATTGCTATGAAGTACGGATATAATTCAGCAGCCGCATTTTCACGTGCAGTGCGTAATTTTACAGGGAATACACCAAGTAAGATTAGGAAAGAAGGTTCTTCTATCTGTTTTCCTAAATTAAATTTCCAAATCCAGATGAAAGAAGGAGAGATGATTATGAACGAAACTGCTATTGTAAAAATTGAAGAACATAGGAATGAAAAAGTAGTTTGTTTTACAGTAGATTGTGTTGATCCGGAAAATGAAGCATGGGGACAGATGTCAGAATGGTGTAAAAAGAATGTACCTGATCGTACTGCTAGAAGGTATATAGGAGTGGCATTATCTGGTCATCATCCTCAAGGTGAGGAACATCAAAATGCTTCTGAGCATATAAAACACCCTTACAAAGCAATGATGTACCTCATAGGTGATGAATGTGATCAGGGTGAATTCTACGGGCTAAAGGTTGAGGATGCTCCTTCAGGTTTGTTTCTGGTAAGTGATGTCACGCTTAATCAGTATGATGAAAATGATAGTATGGACATAGCGCTTAGTATGGCGAAAGCATCAGAGGCTTTTGTTAAATTTATAAAAAATACTGCAGGATATGAGTTTGATTGTCCGGTTGGTATCTTTTATGAGGAACATATTTTCTCAGAAAGATGGTTTCAAAATGGTGGGGTTCCGGATGGATTTCGTATGTGGGTGCCAATTGTTAAGAAATAAGGAACGACAAACTTATAAATTGGACAATGGGAGATATTCAAAGATGATAGATTATAGTATTCAAAATAAAAAAGCGTGGGAATACAATGCATATGACTTTTGGGTGAAACAATCAGGTACACCAGTTGATAGGGCAAAAAGGGACTTAGAAAATCCTATAGGAATGTTGAAAAAATATTCTGATTACTTTGATACTTACAATGGTATTAAAGTGGCAAACATATGTGGTTCTTGCGGAAAGAAGGCTGTTCCCTTAGCCATTTTAGGGGCAGAAGTTACTGTCTTTGATATTTCAGAAGATAATAAGAAATATGCGCTTGAAGTCGCAACAGCCGCAAAAGTCGAATTGAATTTTGAAGTATGTGATATATTGGAAATTGATATAGAGAAGTACGGGAATTACTTTGATGTAGTGTTTATGGAAGGAGGAGTATTACATTACTTTCATGATATTGATGAATTTATGTGCATTATGTATTCCTTATTGAAAGACAATGGAAAAATGATATGTAGTGATTTTCATCCATTTACAAAAATAGCAGATATGTTGAATTTTGAACAACCAACCATGAGTTATTTTTCAAAGGAAATTTTTGAAGGAGAAATGGCACATGCCCGTTTTTTTGAAGAAAGTGTTCGCAAGCAGATGCCTAAGTGCATTTATAGAAAGTATACAATTAGTGAGATCATCAATTCGGTTATAAATAGCGGTTTTACATTAAGAAAGTTTGATGAACATCCTGCGTGGACAAATGAAAAGATACCGGGAGAGTTTACTATTGTAGCGAGTAAATAATAATTTCAGACTGCAATCATTTTTGGAAAGTTGTATTTGAAAGTACTGATGAGTTAGTGCAAAAATAGAGTAAACTGAATATGCCGTTTGGCACTAATTATAGAAAGAGTAACAATTGCTTAGGAGAGGGTGCTGATCTGTCCCAAAGGCAGCTTGATAATGCAGCAAAACTTTTAAGTGATAGCGGATATTCGGCAAAGTTATTATGCTCAAGGATGGTATTTTTATATTTAGCTGGCATCATACATTGAATTATTGTGTGGAATGGTCATGTGATGAACGTAAAGATGTTTTTGAAGATGAATTAATGCATTGGCAAAAGCTGGATTCGTAGTGGAGCAATTATGCGGCCTATTTCGTTCTGCATTAAAGCAAGAAAACTTTAAGTTAACTTAGAATAAGCCGTTAGCAGAAACGGCTGCCGTGCTCCGTTATTGCGCATATAATAAGCTTTGAACGAAGGGTATGGGCATAACTGTTCAAGTATGCAGATTAAGCATATATAACAATTTGACATAGGCATTAGACATTTTATCATAACAGATTTACAATATAGATGTTCCAAAGGAGGAGCGTCTATTTTTTTGTATGATGACTGAAAAATGGGGATGCTGATTTGGAATAGGGCATGAGTATGATGAAGCATATAAAAGTAAAGAGTTGGCAGTAAGATGGAGAGTTTTTATGAAAAAATTATTTGTATGTATGGTTTCAGTAGTAATGCTGGCAGTTCTGACTGCCTGTGGAAATGAAGTCAAAGAGGATAGAGAACAGCCGGGCGGGACAGAAAATTTTGCAATGTCAGATGATGCGGAAACGGGTACTGATCACGATATGGAAGAACAGAAAACTGACAGCACTGAGACAGAATCAGAAGATATAAATGAGGAGGAAGATCATATGGATAACACAATGAAGATTACAGCCGGAGATACTACATTTACAGCAACATTTGCAGATAATTCTTCTGCTGAGGCATTGAAGGAGCTTCTTGCCGAGGGACCGCTCACCATTAGCATGAGTGATTATGCAAGCATGGAAAAAGTAGGACCGATTGGAACAAGCCTTCCGAGAAATGATGAGCAGACTACCACAGGAGCCGGAGATATCATTCTGTATCAGGGAAATTCCCTTGTTATTTATTATGGTACAAACTCATGGAATTTTACCAGAATCGGTAAGATTAATGATGTGACGCAGGCAGAGCTCTTAGAGGCGTTTGGTGATGGGGATGTAACAGTCATGTTTTCTTTGAATTAGGTTTTGGCGGGGAGGAAAAGAAATTGTTCAGCAATAAAGATTTAAAAAATCTGATCATTCCGCTCTTTTTGGAACAGCTTTTGACAATCTTGGTGGGGCTGGCAGATACCTTTGTCATCAGTTTTGTCAGCGAGGCCGCTGTATCCGGCGTATCGCTTGTCAATTCCTTTAATACGATCTTTATTTTCCTGTTTACGGCGCTTGCTTCCGGCGGTGCAGTGATTGTCAGTCAGTATATTGGCAGCAGAAAGGAATCGGAGGCAGGAGAGGCAGCGAGCCAGTTGCTGATGATTTCTACGGTTTTTTCGACGGTCATTGTTCTCCTGCTGCTGATTGCCGGACGGCCGCTTATGGGATTGATATTCGGGCGGGTAGAAGAAGATGTCATGGAGGCTTGCGTGACATACCTTCGGATCTCGGCATATTCCTATCCGGCTTTGGCGGTCTATAACGCAGGGGCGGCGCTTTACCGCAGTATTGGAAAGACCAGCACTACCATGTATATTGCGGTGGTTTCCAATATGATCAATGTTGTGGGGAATGTGACAGGAGTATTTATTCTCCGCGCGGGAGTGGCAGGGGTTGCGTGGCCGTCCTTGATTGCAAGGACATTTTCAGCAGTAGTTGTGACGGTTCTCTGTTTCCGCAAGGGGAATGGCGTGTATTATACAAAACAATGGATTTGCAGATGGAATGCCGGACTACTCAGGCGTATCCTGAAGATTGCAGTGCCGAACGGTCTGGAGCAGGGCGTATTCCAGTTTGTCAAGGTAGCATTAAGCAGTATCGTTGCCTTATTCGGCACATACCAGATTGCGGCGAATGGAATCGCACAGAGTATCTGGTCTCTTGCGGCTTTGGTCTGTGTGACGATGGGACCGGTATTCATTACAGTGATCGGGCAGTGCATGGGTGCAGGGGATGACGGGCAGGCGGCATATTATTTTCACAAACTCCTTAAGATTACCCTTTTGCTCTCGGTAATATGGAATACGGCAGTTTTTGCACTGACACCGGTTATTATGCCGTTTTTTGATGTGGCGCCGGAAACAAGAAGCCTGACAATCTGGCTGGTTTTGATACACAATGTCTTTAACTGTATCGCATTTCCTTTTGCAGACCCGTTGGGAAAAGGGCTCCGGGCGGCAGGCGATGTGAAATTTACCATGGTCTGGTCCATGGTCACGACCATTGGCGTGAGGTTGCTTTTTTCCATTCTGTTTGCTGTTATATTGGAAATGGGTGTGGTCGGCATTGCTGTAGCGATGTGTCTGGACTGGTGCATACGGGCAGTGGTCTTTTATATCCGTTTCAGGAGCGGAAAATGGAAACAGTTTCAGTTGATCTGATCCCTGTACACATTTCACAAATATGAGCGCTATTGCTCCAGCATCTCCCGGCACATAAGCAGGAATTTTTCGGAAGCCTTTGTAAACACCTGATATTTTTTCCAGACAAGGTTCATACTGGCTTCCATC
>JAIDOW010000105.1 GCA_029063085.1 Lachnospiraceae bacterium | reverse complement strand
GTATAAGATTAATCAGGACGGAGAAGATTTAAAAGAAATTTATACTTTTGAAATCAATGAAAATCAATATATTTATGATATTATGGTAAATAGTTTACAGGAAATCATGCTTGCAGTTTCTACATTTAATGATAAAACAGGAGAACTCAATTATACTATTTTAAAGGTAGATGAAAACGGCAGGGAATTAGGAAATGAAGATATCACAGAAAGTCTGAAGAGTACAGGAGAATCTCATGTTAATAGTTTTCTTCTGGATTCTGAGGATAGAATGGTCATTTCTGTGGAAAAAGAAATAAAAGTACTGGATGAGAATTATAAGCTTATTCATACAATAAAGGGTGATATGTCTTTAGTCTATGATTTGGCATTATCAAAAGACGGTAAAATAATATGCGGAGGAGTTGATCAAAAAAATAGTGCTGTAGCAATAGAATTAGATATAGATAAAGAACAATGGGGAGAGACTTATGATATAGATTTAAGGGATGTTTATGATTTACTGGATGGAAAAGAATACGATTTTTATTATAGATATGATGATGGAATTTACGGATATGATACTACTGATAAAAGCAGTATACAGGTTATGGATTTCTTTGATTCGAATATCAATCCGAGGTTTAATGATAGTATTTTTCCAATAGGGAAAGAAGAGATGATAGGACATTCTTTTGATGAAACAAATAATTCATCAAGAATTGTAAAATATGTTAAAGCAGATGATTCTATGACTGTGGAAAATGAAATAATTACGGTAGGAATTATATTCGGTGGTGAGAAAATCAAAAGCCATGCTATGGAATTTAATAAAAAGAATAAAAAATATAAGATAGAGGTTAAGGATTATTACGATGAGGAAGATCCGGAAATAAAAATAAATGCCGATTTAGCTGCGGGTAATTTTCCTGATATTATTTTAATGGATGAGCTTCCTTATGAACAATATGCGGCAAAAGGATTATTAGAAGATTTGACTCCTTATTTTGAAAAGGATTCCGAGTTAAATACAAGTGATATGATTGATTCGGTATTAGAAGCAATTAAGATAGATGGAAAGATCTATTATTATCCACCATTCTTTTATATGAATACGCTTGCAGCAAATTCTAAGTATATAGATAAAAATAGCAAATGGACTTTTAATGATTTAAAAGAAATTATAAATGAGAATGGAACGGAAGTCTTTGGTCCAGCGAGTAAATCGGATTTGCTGGATATATTTTTAAGGGGTGGTTCTTCTGATTTTATAGATTACCAGACAGGGAAATGCAGCTTTGAAAGTCAGGATTTTAAAGATATTTTAGAAATCTGTAATAGTGGCAGCAATGAGGAAATTGAATATAACGAGGATTATTTATCTTCCGAAAGATTGATTCATGATGAAAAAATATTACTTTCATTAAGCTATATTAGAAATATTGAGGATTTGTTAATAGAAAATCAGGTATTTAATGGATATCTTACTTGTATTGGATTTCCGGGAAAAGAAGAAGGAAAATCTTATTTCGAGCTTAAGAGTCCAATCGGTATCTATAGTAAATCTAAAGTAAAGGAAGGTGCGTGGGAATTTCTTCGTACTTTTATGACAAAGGAATATCAGGGAAAAATTGATGAATATAATTTTTGCATGCCTGTAAGAAAAGACTGTCTGGATATGAAAATTAAGAAAGCTACGACAACAGAAGCTTATACGGATGAATTAGGACAAGAAGTTCTTCCAATTAATTCCAGTTCAGACTTGGGAGATATTTTAGTAAATATTACACCGGCTACCCAGGATGAAATAAATATGTTTATGGATTTGATTAATAATACAAAAAGAGTATATTATCATAATGCTGTTGTAAATAATATCATTCAGGAAGAAGCAGCATATTATTTTATGGGAGAAAAGAATTTAGAAGATACCGTAAAAATTATTCAAAACAGGGTTGAAACTTATGTAAATGAGAAACGTTAGAGCAATGTCTAAAAAACTATTGATAAATGCCAAAGGAGAGTTTATTATTGGTTTATCGGTAATTCAGAGGGAATAATTACTTATAAGGGTTATTATAAAAAATATTTAAAACCCAGGAAAGGACTATATTATGATTAAGTTAATTGTATCTGATATGGATGGAACTTTATTTAATTCTAATCAGGAAATTTCTCCCATGAATCTGGCGGCTATCAAGGAAGCAGAGAAACAAAATGTTCGTTTTATGATTGCTACAGGAAGAAGTGTAGATACGATTGCACCTACTGTTGAACAATATGATCTGCATTGCGGGTTGATTTTATTAAACGGGGCAGAAGTAAGGGATGAGCAGAATCATATAATCAATACCATTAATATTGATTATGAAAAAATACCGAAACTTGCCAATATTCTAAATAGGCAGGGATATTTTCCGGAATATATGACAAATAAAGGTCCCCAGTTTTGCGGTACCAAAAAAATGATGGAAGAAAATATGGGATGGCGAATGATGTGTCTTGACCGCAGTCATACACTTTCTTTTGAAGAGGCAGTTGAAATGGGAAAAAGCAGTGTGTTTCAGCAGTCGTTGACAAGAAATGATACTTTAGAAGATATGTTTGCAAAAGAACTTGAAATCCGCAAAATTATTGTATTTAATCCGGATAGGGAATATAATACAAAAAACAGGACAGAGTTAGTAGAGCTGTTTCCTGATTTATCCATTTTATCTTCTTATCCGGAAAATATTGAAATTAACAGTAAAAATGCCCAAAAGGGTTATGGTCTGTTAAAGGCAATTGAAAAGATGAGTATTGCGAAAGAGGAAGTTGCAGTATTTGGTGATGGGTTAAATGACTTATCAATGTTTGAATTATTTCCAAATTCCTATGCTCCCGCCAATGCGGAACCGGAGATCAGAAAAAGAGCAAAAGAAGTGATACCATCTAATAATGATGACGGAGTAGGGAAAAAGATATTTGAATTATTATATAAGAATAAAGAAGAAGCATTTTTACCTTAGATTAGTATAACAGACAGTTGATTATGTTTGTAATGCAAGTTTACAGACTTTAAACGGGAGGATATGATGAGAACAATTCATACAAATGATATTATAAAAAATGTCAAGGAGATGTGCATAGAAGCAAATCTGCATTTATCAAAGGATATGGCAGATGCAATCAAAAGTGCAAAAGAGTCTGAGACAGGAGAACTGGGACAACAGATTTTGGGGCAGCTCCTTGAAAATATGGAGATTGCAGGAAAAGAAGAAATCCCAATCTGTCAGGATACGGGAATGGCAGTTTTTTTTATAAAAGTGGGACAGGATTTACATATTGAAGGTATGAATCTGACAGATGCAGTCAATGAAGGGGTACGTCAGGGATATGAAGAAGGATATCTTCGTAAATCTGTTGTCAGTGATCCGTTGCTTCGTGAAAATACAAAGGATAATACACCAGCCGTTATTCATTATGATATTGTTTCAGGAGATAAATTAGAGATATTGATTGCTCCAAAGGGATTTGGTTCCGAGAATATGAGCCGAGTTTTTATGTTAAAGCCGGCGGACGGAGCTGAAGGTGTAAAAGAGGCAGTTTTACAGGCAGTAATGGATGCAGGTCCCAATGCCTGTCCTCCTGTTGTTGTCGGAGTGGGAATTGGCGGTGATTTTGAAAAGGCTGCGATTATGGCAAAGAAAGCATTGACCCGTAATGTAAAAGAAGGCTCTGATCTTCCACATATCCGGGAAATGGAAAAAGAACTGCTTACCAAAATTAATGATTCAGGAATCGGCCCCGGAGGGCTTGGAGGAAAAACAACAGCAATTGCAGTAAATATTGAAACTTACGCTACTCATATTGCGGGACTTCCAGTAGCAGTAAATATGTGCTGTCATGTAAACCGGCATGTAACGAGAATATTATAAATTTATGTAGAGAAATAGAATATTATGACCCTGGAATCAAATTATAAAAGATAACGATAAGATTACAGATAATATAATTATCAAAATATTATTACTTGGATAATCGGAAATGGAGAAAAGAGATGGAAAGAAAAATCAGTGCTCCCATAAAAAAAGAAGAATTGCTCACCCTGCATGCAGGGGATTATGTATACATTTCGGGAACTATTTATTCTGCCAGAGATGCGGCGCATAAGAGAATGTACGAAACCATGCTGGAAGGAAAAGAAATACCCTTTAGCTTAGAGGATAATATTGTTTATTATCTGGGACCTACTCCGGCAAAGGAAGGGCAGGTGATCGGTTCTGCCGGACCCACCACATCAAGCCGGATGGATAAATATACGCCTCTTTTATTAGAAAATGGTTTAAATGGTATGATCGGAAAAGGAAAAAGAAATCAGGAAGTGATAGATGCAATTGTAAAAAACAAGGCAGTTTATTTTGCTGCAGTGGGAGGAGCTGGTGCACTTCTCTCCAAATGTATCAAAAAGTCAGAGGTAATCGCCTATGAAGATCTGGGTACAGAGGCAATCCGTAAAATGGAAGTAGAAAATTTTCCGGTTATTGTTGTAATTGATAGTGAAGGAAATAATTTGTACGAAACTGCAGTGGAGGATTACAGGAATAAAA
>JAIDOW010000104.1 GCA_029063085.1 Lachnospiraceae bacterium | reverse complement strand
GAACAAGACTTTTATAATATAAATATTTTTCTATCATATTGTTGGGAGGATGAGAAGAAGGCTGATGAGATTGATTTATTTTTCAAGCATGTAGGAATTAATATAAGGCGTGATAAAAAATCAATTGAACAATGGGGAAGTATACGAGCATTTATGGAATCTATTCAGGAATCTGATTATGCTATTTTGATTCTTAGTGATGGATATCTAAAGTCTGTAAATTGCATGTATGAGATTACACAGCTTATGAAAGATGTACATTATAGAAATAGAATATTCCCAGTAGTTCTTGATAATGGAATTTATCAATTAAATAGAAGAATAGATTATATTGTTTATTGGGAAGAAAAATATGATCAAATAAAAAAGCAAATCGCAAGAGTGAAGAACATAGAAAATGCAGGAAATCTTAGTAGAGAAGTACATCAAATACGTGAGATTTCTTATACAATTGGAGAATTTCTGGATATAATTAAAGATATGAATAATCCACAAGCAGAAGGGATTAATCAAGCTATATATGAGAGACTATGTGAAAAAGGATTGATTAAGAATAAGTAGGGAGGGAATATTATGGTAGAAATTTTAAGGGTTTTAGGAAAAATTGTTTCAAAAATTTCTGTAGCATTCTCTTTTTCTTCTAAACAGCAAGAAAAGGTAACTGATAAAGCTTCTGTCAATGTAACAGTTAATAATTTTGCTAATAAAAATTCTCTTGAAATCGGTCAGGTACTTTTTTTGAATAAATTAGAAAATGTATATACTGAAGATGTTATTGAAAAATTAGCAGTAAAAGTTATCTATACAAATGGAATGGTAGCATCTGAAATTCCTTTAGAATTTATTGTAGAGAATGCATATGGTCCAGTAATAAGAAATACAAATAGCCAAGGAATTGCCTATTTTGAAAATATTAAGTTCAAGGAAGAAGGAAGATATAAGTTTTGTATTAAATATGGAAAAGAATATAATTATAATGAAATTGTTGAAGTTAAATTAAATAAAATTTGCTTGAAGTTTTTGGAACAGCCTTTAAGTATAAATTCAAAAGAAGTATTAAATAGAATTTTATTAAAGGCAAATTATTTGTCTGGAACTAAAGCTGAAAAGTTGTTGGTTTGTATAGGGCTTAATATGGAAAATGTTAGTTTTAGTGGGATTAATGAAAAAATAACAGATGAAAATGGAGTGGTCTTTTTTGATAATCTCTCATTAATTAAAACGGGTGTATATAAGTTAAAGGCTACTTGTAAAGGAGAGTATGTTTATTCAGAACCATTTCATGTTTATCCGCCTGGAATAAACATGAATTTTGAGAGCTGTAGGGCAGGGTCAAAAGAAGAAACAGAAGCATTTTTAACAGCATTATTGGAAAAGCAGTCTCAAGGAGATATTATCAAATACAATGGAGAGGAATTTTAGTAATGGATATAACTTTCAAACCAAAAGAATTAAAACCTACAAGGAATAGAAGTAACTTAGAAACAATATTTATAGATAAAGAATTTGAAAAACGAGTATTGACACATGTAATTGCCAATTCTTTGCAAAGGAGTATTGCACCATGCTTCTTAGCAATAGAGGGAAATATGGGAGAGGGTAAAACTGCTCAAACAATAAATACGTGTTTTAAACATGGAATACATGTATATTATTTTTCGGGTTCACAGTTGGCTGGAAATTTAGAACGTGATTCTGTAAAAGAACTTGAAGATACATACAATTACCTTGAAGAAAATAGTAAGGAAGATGTTTATAATATAATCATAATTGACGATTTTCATTTAAGTGTGGCATCTTGTGCAGAGAATGTATCAAGAACGGTTAATTCCCAATTATTGACAGGCTATTTAATGAATTTAGCAGATGCTGCAAAGACATTATCTGGTAAGAAAACGCCTATAATTTTAATTGCGAATAGTTTTGAGCAGCTATACTTACCATTAACAAGGGATGGTAGAATGGATCTATTTAAATGGGAACCAGATGATAACCAAAAAAAACAGATTATTTTTCAAATGTATAGAGAAATTTTGAGAGATGGAATTTCGCCTGTATTTGAAAACTTTGTCACAGAATATATAGAAGAATCAATTGCATTTTTTGGCGAGGTCAAAAATGATATTTATATTCAAGCGATAAAGGAGTACTTGGAAGAAGGAAATTTTGGAACATTATATGATGTGGTGGGAAGATTTGACAGAAAATTTCAAGAATATGATAGAAATTTTATTGGAGTAGATAAAATAAAGGAATATGCGGAGATTAGAAAGTCTAAATATCGTGTAAAGAAAAGAGAGGAGCAAAGTAGCGATGATAGATGTGAAACCGGATGTGAAGACTGAGCTAGATGTAGTTGTGAAACCAAGGTTAAATATTTTATATATGGTTATTTATGAGTTGGCAGAAAAATTCGGTGCAAGTTCAGGATCATTGGAGACAATAAAGAAAGGCATTTTAGAGAAACAATATATTAAAAAAATTATTTTACGATATTATAATGACAAAAAGGAGATTGTAGGGGAAATTTATTTTGATATAGACTGGGCAAAATATGAAATTAATGCTGCTGATGATAAAGGTGCAGAATTTAAAATTAATTGTAAAAAATCCACATATTCACAGATTTCAGAAATAGGTGAGGAAATTGTGAAATATGTGGATAAGATGAGAAAAGATTTGGCTGTAGTAGATATTGGTGTCTGGTATAATTTTATTATAAGTAAGCATGACGATGAGGAACAATATAAGGCTATACAAGAATTCTTGGGTACGATAGAAGGAACGGAAGAAGCAAGTTATAATATATCATCAGAATTTAAACATAACTTTGAAATGGTGTTTGGGATGTTAGATGAGTTAACAATTGGTATTAAAAGAAATTAAGAAAAAACAAATAGTATGAAGTATAGAAATATATTTATGATAAGGGGAAAGAGATAAGACAGTATAAAATGGAGTAAAATTTCACAGAAAAATTTTCCTCTGTATTTTGATATGTGTTTTTGCCCCAAATTATAGTTCATATAATGAAGTCAAGAAAGAAATGTTTTATTACATAGCCTTGTGGAGCTGAAAAATCAGTTCATACAACAGGGCAGATATACAGACTGCGTTGATGAACTGATATTTAAGGTCGTAAACGCACCAGTAAAGAGAATGAAAATTGAATATGTGAATATTCTAACGCTTCGGAGCCACCGTTTTATCGCTTTAGAGCCATTTGATTTTGGTATTCTAATGCTTGAGAGCCACCACAACATCTAGTGGTCTTTGATATTTGATTTTATATAGGATCTCCTATAGATTTTGATAGAAAGCCTAGTGCTTTTAATAAATCTATAGGAGGTCTTTTATTATGTACAAAAAGACGAAACCCAGAAGCGTGATGGAGCTTCTAAACAAAAATCTAAGCGAAAGGGAGGTGGCGGCAATACTTGGATGCTCAAGAAACACCGTCTCTGAAATTAAGGAACTTTGCAGACAGCAAGGCATGACTTGGGATGACATTCAGGATATGACAGATGACGGGTTGTACGATATCTTATATCCTAAGAAATCCAAGCGGACAACAAACTATGTGCCTGTCGATTATGCATACGTACATTCAGAACTCAAGAAAACTGGAGTGACTATGAAACTGCTGTGGGAAGAGTATCGGGACAAATGCGTGAGCGAGGGCAGGGAATACTGTGCGTATCCTACATTTACTGTCAATTATTACAAATATACTGGCGAGAAGAATTATACCAGCCATATACAGCACAAGCCGGGAGTCGAGGTAGAGGTGGATTGGTCTGGTCCTACAATGTCATATGTGGACGTGGATACTGGAGAAATCATAACCGCATATCTGTTTGTCGCAACACTGCCATACAGCCAGTATGGGTATGTGGAAGCTACCACGAATATGAAAGAAAAGGCGTGGCTTGAATGCCATGTGCATATGTTTGAATTCTTCGAAGGCACGCCTGTGAAGATTGTCTGCGACAACTTGAAAACTGGTGTTGTGTCCCATCCTAAGAAGGGCGAGATAATCCTCAATGATGCATATCTGGCATTAGGGGAGTATTACGTGACCGCCATCATGCCTACAGGCGTTAAAAAGCCCAAGCAGAAAGCCAGCGTAGAAGGTTCTGTAGGCAAGATTGCGACGGCTGTTATAGCAAAGCTTAGGAATGAGATATTTACATCACTTGAATCACTAAACTCAGCTATTCGCAAGGCTGTAAAGGAGTACAATGACAGACCGTTCCAGAAAAGAGATGGAAGCAGGAGCACTGTTTTCAATACGCAGGAAAAGGCTTATCTGAGAGCCTTACCGTCAGTCCCTTACGAGGTGTGTGAATGGTCTTACAGACATAAGGTGGGCAAGAACTCCCATATAAGCTTTAACAAGGGTCAATACTCTGTTCCCAACAGATATATTGGTTGTAAGGTTGATGTCAAATACAACTCCCACCTTGTCTTTGTCTATTATAACAGAAGCGAAATTGCAAGACATGAAATCCTTCCCAAAGGCATAGTAAACGGTGTCAGGACAGATGAATCCCATCTTCCGTTTCCGCTTAAGAAGAATAAGCAGGCTGAAGACCTGATTGACGCAGCCAGAGAAATCGGGCCGAATACTTTTGAGTTGATCCGAAGGATGTATGACGAGGCAAAAGTAAAGGAGCAGCCCACGCAGACTGTCGCAGCCATTCTCGCAATTGCTGACACCTTTACGCCGGATATCTTAGAAGCCGCTTGTAAAAAAAGCTTAAAGCAGTATCATATGCCTTTTTACAAAACGGTATACAAGGCTGCCGAGAATCTAAATAATCAAAAAGAGCTTGAAAAATTCAAAGAAACAAATAAAACAACCGGCATCGTAAGAGGTGCCGATTACTACGGATAGGAGGAACTATCATTATGAAATTCGAGTTAAAGAAAAACCTTACAAAACACGAGCTGGGTGATTTAGCCAGACTGGTGGAAAACCAGGAAGGCGATATCGCATTGGCAGATTTGAGCTTTGATGCAAGATTGGAACAACTGCTTGAGGAATTGATTTGTGAAAGAGAAAACAAGCTTATTAACAGGCTGATAAAGACCGCCTCATTCAAGTATCCAATGGCAAGCATTGAGTCTCTGGATTTTGACGCAGGACAAGTCAAGAAGAACACGATAATCAATCTTGCCGCAATGGGATTTGTGACTACGGCAACAAACCTTATAATCACAGGTCCGACCGGTGCTGGCAAAACCTATCTTTCATGTGCGTTGGGAATTGAGGCATGCAAAAAAACTTACAGGGTTTTCTACATCCGAATGCCTGATTTAATGCGCAATTTTGAGGACAGGAGGGATGACCTTAAAGAGTTGACCCGGTACAGGAAGAGACTTGGTAACTACAACATCCTCATAATCGACGAGTGGCTGAACTACAAGCTTAACGAGAGGGATGCAAAGATGCTCTATGAATTGTTTGAGCAGAGAAGTGGAAACAATTCTACCATCTTTGTCGGACAATTTCCTGTGGCAGAATGGCATGACAGGCTGGGAGGCGGAACACAGGCTGATTCCATAATGGACAGGATTGTTCATAATGCATATGAGATTCCGAGCAGCGAAACAAATCTCAGAAAGATATACGATTCCAAAAAGCTTGCTAATCTTAAGGCTGAGATTGAGAAATAGACACTTGTAAGACCTGTTAAAAAAGTTGAAGCTGTGAGCTCATGCTCATGGCTCCATTACTATATCTTGTGTTTGTGGTGGCTCTAAAGTGTTAAAATCCGAGGTGGCTCTAAAGCGATAAAACGGTGGCTCCGAAGCGTTAGAATATTCAGTTAGTTATACTAACAGATTAAAAACTCAATAAGATTTGCAAGCCTACTTAATAAAAATAATATTTTTGATAAGTTACATTTTTTGCAAAAGTAATTTCTAGTGAATCAAGTAAAATTTCATAAAATAGGATTTGACAAACGGCTGATTTTTGTGTTAAAATGATTTGCACTAATTTAAAGGAGAACAGTTTCATGAGCTTTTATATAACAAATGAACTTCCACCTAAAAAGAAAATCAGCTCTGTACAATCAAATCCGATGAAACATTGTACAGAGTATAGCGTAATATAACACGTTAAGATTTCATCGGGAAATGCAGCAATACATGATAGGGATTTTATTTCTCTTTTCAGATATTGTTTCTTTTCTCGTACAAATTTGTGTGCAGTAGGCTATGGACAATGTTTTGTCTGTAGCCTTTTGTTGTATATGGGTTGTTTCATAATAAACAGTTTGTGATGAAACGTGTATAGCAGAAGGCATGATACCAAGAGTATCTGACTTCTGCTATTTTTTTGCCCATTTTGAAAAATCAGACATGAAAAAGAGAGGATTTTATTTATGAGTTTATTAGAAGTTACGGGATTAACACATTCTTTTGACGACAATTTTTTGTTTAAAAATGCAGATTTTGTATTAAACAAAGGGGAGCATATCGGGATTGTCGGTCAGAACGGGGCAGGGAAAAGTACGTTCATAAAGATTTGCACAGGGCAGCTTATTCCCGACTCTGGCAGGATAGTATGGCAGTCAAACACAAAAATAGGGTATCTTGACCAATACGCCCAAATCGAAAAAAACACAACTATGAGGGTATTCCTGCAATCGGCATTTTCTGAATTGTATGAAATAGAAAACAAGATGAACGAGTTATATTGCCAATCTGCGGATGGGGATATGGCTAAATTAAGTGTAGCTGCAAGGTATCAGGAAGAATTAGAACGTAAGGAATTTTATTTGATTGACACAAAGATAGAACAAGTGGCAACAGGGCTGGGTTTAATGGCAATCGGATTGGACAGACCGATTGAACAGATGAGCGGCGGACAGAGGGCAAAAGTTATACTGGCAAAACTTTTACTTGAAAAGCCAGATATTTTGCTTTTGGATGAGCCAACAAATTTTCTGGACAAGGAACACGTCATATGGCTTGCAGAATATCTTTCCAGTCTGCAAAACGCTTTTCTGGTAGTTTCGCATGATTATGATTTTTTAGAGAAAATATCTACAAGAATTTGTGATATTGATAATGAGAAAATCACGAAATATTTTGGCACTTATTTAGAATTTACGAAAAAAAAGACATTACTCCGGGAAGATTATATCAGACAATACGCAGCACAGCAGAAAACAATAAAAAAGACGGAAGAATTTATCCGTAAAAATATTGCGGGGAGAAAGTCAAAAATGGCTCGTGGCAGGCAAAAGCAGCTTGACCGAATGGATAAAATGGAAGCTCTGGAACAAAAAGAAATCAAGCCGCATTTTCGGTTTGATGCCGTTCCGCTGACTACAACAGAGCATTTAAAAGTAAAGCATCTGAATGTTGGCTATCATTATCCTGTTTTGTCGGATGTCAATTTTTCTATAAAGGGCGGAGAGAAAGTTGTTATTACGGGATTTAATGGTATTGGCAAATCCACTTTGCTTAAAACACTTATCAATCAGATTCCGTCATTAGGTGGGGATTTTCGTTTTTCGGAGCAGGTAAAGATTGGTTATTTTGAACAGGACTTAGTGTGGACAGATGCAATGAAAACTCCAATACAAATTGTTTCTGATGCGTTCCCATCACTTGTCATAAAAGATGTGAGAAAACGTCTTGCAGGTTGTGGAATCTCAAGTAAACACGCCATGCAGGAAATTGGCACTCTAAGCGGAGGGGAACAGGCAAAAGTTAAAATGTGCCTGCTTATGTTGAAGTCATGTAATTTCCTTATCATGGACGAGCCAACGAATCATCTTGATATGCTGTCAAAAGAATCATTAAAAACTGCACTTGCAGAATTTGAGGGCACAGTATTATTAGTATCGCATGAGGAATCATTTTATCGTGAATGGACACAGAGAATTATAAATATAGAAAAGAAAATATAGATTAAAATTCATATTCTGTAAATGATGTTGAGGGCAAGGTAGCCCACCAAATAAAAAAAACAGTGTTTGGTGGGCGGCTTTACCATGCCTAAAATAAAAATCCTTCCAAATCTGTTTGATGTTTGGAGGGATTTTTTATGCCCATAGACAGTGGGTTTTATTTGTACATATCATATAGAAAGCAGGAGGAAAGCTTGTTAAAAAAATCCTCATTAACGTGTGGGGGCTTTGCACCTCAAAAGTAGAAGTCAAATCTCTACATATTAGAAATAAAATCGCCACAAACCGTAAAGGTCTAATAGCCTTTGCGGTTTTTCTTTTGTCGATTTTTGCAGGAATACGCCACAAGGCTGCTTCTGGTCTTGGATGTCGTTCGCCACCTCTCAATCTGGATTTTCAAAAAAATTCAGATTGGAGGTACTTACGGTGAAATACGCACCAAGAAAGGTATATATCAAAGAAAATGGCAGTTATACGGAACTGTCTTATACAGAATTTTGTAACCGTAGAGAAAAGGACGGGGCTTATGCGGACAAGCTCTTTATCCCCGTGCAGGGTTGTCTGATTGAAACAGAACAGACGCATTATATTGAGTTTTACCGTGACAAGGAGCGTTGGCGTTATCTGAAAAAGCTTGATGCAGATAACAGCCTGCTGTCCTTAGAGGCTTTTGAGAGTGACGATGACAATAGTATTGAGTTCATCGCTGATGAAGCGGTAAATGTTGCAGAAACCGTTGTCCATAGGATGATGTTGGACAGGCTGCGTTCTGCCCTTGCTATGTTATCGGAAGATGAGCAAAAGTTGGTAAATGCTATCTTTTTTCAGGAACTGTCGGAAAGGGAATGGTCAAGTATTTCTGGTATTCCGCAAAAAACAATCAATGACCGAAAACGGAGAATATTAGCCAAGCTCAAAAAACTTTTGGAAAAATAAAAAAATTATTCCGCTCAACCCTCTCACTTTTTCCTTTGGAAAAGTGAGGGGCTTTTTTATCAGCTTCCCGTCGTTCTTTGACAACTGAATACCCATTCACCAAATACATTCTCTTTGTGGCTGTAATAAGCATAAGCGTGTGCAGCGGTACGCCATGACCTGCCGAAAGGCAGTAAGCGAAAAATACTGACTGAAAATATCGGACAGCTCCCGATTCCGCCATGACCCGCAAAGAGGACAATGATACTCCCGTCCAGTCACAGTCCGAGCGGTAACCAACCCGCCGCAGACAATGAGGGCGGCTCTGTCAGACCGACAGTTGGGGTGCAACTCCCGTGGCGTCAGTTCGCTGCTGACCGTTTGGTGACTTCCCTGCGTTTGCAACGCATTGGCATTTTCGGGGTGTCGAGGACAAATAGAAAATGCTTTCTATCATAAAGCCAGATGCAAGGCGGTCTATGGAAACAGAGCTTGTATTATGCTCTCCTGACCTTAAATGCTTCCTTGTGTCTGGCTGCTACATAGGCAAGACATATTTGCCTAATTCCAAACAGGAGGACAAACACTTATGGGTAGAATTATAAAGCGTGGTGACATCTACTATGCAGAACTTAATCCAGTTGTCGGCTCGGAACAGGGCGGCACACGCCCCGTACTTATTATTTCCAATGACACAGGCAACAGGTACAGTCCGACAGTCATTATTGCCGCTATCACGGGCAAGACATATACAAAGGCAAAATTACCCACACATACCGAAGTAAAAGATATTGAAGGACTTGACAGGGATTCTATTATACTGCTTGAGCAAATCCGTACAATAGATAAGAAAAGGTTAAAACAGCATATGGGCATAATGCCTGCTGAAGTGATGGCAAGAGTTGACAAGGCTCTTGCCATTAGTATTGGGATTCCCCAGAGGAATCCGTCTTAATTATAGAAAGGAAAGGCGTATGGCGGAACAAACACAGGTTGAAATAAAAGATAAATTCTGTCTTACCATTGACGAAGCATCCGCTTATTTCAATATTGGAGAAAAGAAATTAAGAAGAATTGTTACAGATAATATTGATACAGGATTTATCATTCAGAATGGAGTGAAATTTTTAATTAAGCGGAAACAGTTTGAAACATTTTTAGAGAATTTAACAGCTATTTGAATGACGTTGAATAAGAACAGATATGCAGGCAGCTTTTGTAGATAGGTATTTGTGATGTCCTATGCTAAATGCTGCTTTCATTTTTTAAGATGGAAAAAGGGCTTCGTCTATGATATACTACAATATATCGTGACGGGGCTCTTTTTGTACGAAAGGAGCATGAATATGAGCGGAAAAAGACGGGACAGCAAAAATCGTATTCTCCGCAACGGAGAGAGCCAGCGTCGTGACGGACGATATGCATTCAAATACATTGATGCCACAGGAAAACAGCAATTTGTTTACAGTTGGAAACTGGAAAAGACGGATAAGACACCGCAGGGAAAACGGGATGACATTTCATTAAGAGAGAAAGAAAAGCTGATATTGAAAGACATTGATGATGAGATAGTTCCCCGTGGTGGCGAGATGACCGTTCTGGAACTGGTGAAAAAGTACCTCTTGCAGAAAACAGGGGTGCGGCACAACACGGAAGCCAATTACAATTTTGTGGTCAACATTATTAAGAAAGAAGAATTTGGCAGGAAAAGAATCGACAAGGTGAAACTGTCGGATGCAAAATGTTGGCTTATCAAATTGCAGCAGGACGGGAGAGGGTACAGTTCCATCCATTCTGTAAGGGGCGTTGTCAGACCTGCATTTCAGATGGCAGTTGATGATGATTTGATACGCAAGAATCCGTTTGAGTTTCAGCTTGCCACTGTCGTAGTGAATGACAGTGTGACAAGAGAAGCGATTACAAGAAAGCAGGAACGGGCTTTCCTTGAATTTGTAGCACAGGATAAACATTTTTGCAGATACTATGATGGAATCTATATCTTATTTAAAACAGGGCTTCGGATTTCTGAATTTGTGGGGCTGACGCTGAATGATATTGATATGCAGAACCGAAAAATCAATGTCAATCATCAATTACAGAGAAAAAGAAATATGGAGTATGTGATTGAGGATACAAAGACCACAAGCGGTACGAGGGAAATACCTATGTCTGATGAGGTGTATGAGTGTTTTCAGCGAATCATCGCAAACAGAAAGAAAGTAAAAACCGAGCCCATGATAGATGGCAGATGTGGATTTCTGTATCTGGATAAAAATGATATGCCGATGGTAGCTCTGCATTGGGAGAAATACTTTCAACATATTTGTGAGAAGTACAACAGTATCTATAAAGTGCAGATGCCAAAGGTCACACCCCATGTATGCAGGCATACTTTTTGTTCCAACATGGCAAAAAGCGGCATGAATCCGAAAACACTTCAGTACCTTATGGGACACTCTGATATAGGAGTAACGCTGAATACCTATACGCACATCGGTTATGATGATGCGAAAGAAGAGTTAGAACGGATGGCAAAAGCCGAGTAGTAAAATGGCATGATTCCTCTCAATTTACTACTTTTTTTACTACTTTTGAGGTAAAAGATATGCCAATTTAGACTACAATATGCCAAGAACAAAGGGTGATTACAAACGACAGGAAAAGCCGATAAATCAAGGAAATATAGTAAATACAAGGAGTTTCAAAGATATGATAAAAATATTATTCGTCTGCCACGGCAACATCTGTCGTTCCCCAATGGCTGAGTTTTTAATGAAAAATATGGTAAAAGAAAAGGGCATTGCAAGTGAGTTTTATATTCAGTCAGCAGCCACCAGCACAGAGGAAATCTGGGGGAAGGAAGGCAATCCGGTACATCCGGGGACGAGAAAAATTTTGGAGGGTCTGGGTATTTCCTGTGAAGGGAAGCGTGCAGTACAGGTAACAAAGGCGGATTATAAAAAGTATGATTATCTGATTTGCATGGACAGCATGAATGTCAGGAACACAGAGAGAATCTGTGGAAAAGATACGGAGCATAAAATCAGCCGTCTGCTGGATTTTACAGATGAAAAAAGGGATGTGGCAGACCCGTGGTATACAGGGAATTTTGATGTAACTTACAGGGATATTGTGAATGGACTGGAAGCATTTCTCGATTATCTGGGCAAATAATAGAATTTAAACGTTTGGCAGCAAATAAAAACATCCTGTATCATAATTATTTGATATAGGAGTCTTTTTGTGGTAAAACGTAAGCAGGAATAAACGGAGGATTAGTAAGATGGAGTTATACATAGGAAGACCGGAAACGAATGCGGGACGGGAAGAGCGGGAAATCAGGGTATATGATTTTCTGGATAAGCTGGGTATTTCTTATTACCGTACAGACCATGAAAGGGCGGATACCATGGAAGCCTGTTATGAAATTGACAGGGTATTGGACGCAACAGTCTGTAAAAATTTGTTTTTGTGTAATAGGCAAAAAACTCAGTTTTATCTATTGATGATGCCGGGAGATAAGCCATTTAAGACCAAAGAGATTACTTCCCAGCTGGGGTGCGCAAGGCTGTCTTTTGCAAGCGAGGAAGATATGGTGAAGTATTTGGATATCCATCCCGGAGCGGTCAGTGTAATGGGACTTATGAACGATTCGGAGCACAAGGTTCAGCTTGTGGTGGATGAGGATATTTTGCAGGGAGAATATTTAGGCTGTCATCCCTGTGTATGTACTTCCAGCATGAAGTTAAAAACAGAGGATATTATGGGAACATTTTTAAAAGCGGTAGAGCATGAAAAGATTGTGGTGACACTTACAGGAGAGGCGTAAATTTCTGGTTGTATTAATTTGCATTTTAAGCTACAATGTCAACATATATGGCTTGTTTGCAGCGGGAAGCCTGCGGACAGCAGTGTTTTTAAAATATCTTTGGTAATTGCGAAACAGTTACTCTGTGTTATATGCATTGTGGATATATTGCACAATACATATATCCACCTTATCAGGTTTCGCAATCACCTGGTTAAAATATTTGTCAGAAAGGGGCGATATGTATGATAGGTGGAATTGGGGCAAGTAACCGGTATATAATACCGGCAGCCAATATAAGCTATGTGACACCTGTGAATACGGATAATACGGTATTTAGTTCGGGAAAGGTTGCACCGGTGGAGTGTCAGACCTGTAAGAACAGAAGATATCAGGACGGTTCTGATGAGATGGTTTCCTTTAAAACTCCGGGAAAGATTTCTCCGGAAGAGTCTTATGCAAAGGTGATGTCCCATGAGAAGGAGCATGTTGCAAATGCCAGAGCAGAGGGAAGCCAGTCCAATAAGGAGCTGTTATCTGCGTCAGTATCTCTGAAAACTGCAATTTGTCCGGAATGCGGAAGATCTTATATAGCAGGAGGGACGACAAAAACGATGATGAAAACTTACGGGGATGACCCGTACAGTCAGAACCGGAAGGCGTATGAGAAAGAAGCTGCCACCGGCAATTATATTGATTATGCGGCATAGATGGAATGATAAAGATAATGCATAATCTGCAAAATGGCTGGATTGCGGTATCGCTATAGGAGATGGAACAGGAATGTCCGATAGCAGACGGATACAGTATGGAATAGACGAAAACAGGAGAATTAGAATGAGCTATGCAGATGATTTATTTATAAAAATGTGTACAGACATCATAGAAAATGGATGCAGTACAGAGGGAGAAAAGGTGAGACCGAAATGGGAGGATGGCAGCTTTGCATATACGATCAAGCAGTTTGGAGTGGTGAACCGGTATGATTTATCGAAAGAATTTCCAGCACTGACCCTTCGGAAAACCTATGTAAAATCTGCGGTGGATGAAATGTTATGGATTTGGCAGAAAAAATCCAACAATATACATGATTTAAAGAGCCATGTATGGGATGAATGGGCAGACGAAAACGGTTCCATCGGTAAGGCGTATGGTTACCAGATGGGCGTGAAGCATCAATATAAGGAAGGCATGATGGACCAGGTGGACAGGGTGATTTATGACCTTAAAAATAATCCCTACAGCAGAAGGATTATGACGAATATTTATGTGCATCAGGATTTACATGAGATGAATCTGTATCCCTGTGCGTACAGTGTGACCTTTAATGTGACAAAGAAGCCGGGAAGGGACAAGCTAACTTTGAATGCGATTTTGAACCAGCGTTCCCAGGACATTCTGACAGCAAATAACTGGAATGTGGTGCAATATGCGGTGCTGGTTCATATGCTGGCACAGGTGTGTGATATGGAGGCAGGGGAACTTGTCCATGTAATTGCAGATGCCCATATTTATGACCGGCATATAGATATCGTAAAAGAGATGATAACAAGACCGGTTTATCCGGCACCTAAGTTTTCGCTGAATCCGGAGATTAAGGATTTTTATCAGTTTACGGCAGATGATGTGGTGATTGAGGACTATCAGGCGGGTCCCCAGATTAAGGATATTCCGGTTGCTGTATAGGATGTAAGATCAGCAGCGGATTTTGACAGACTTATGAACGGAACATAAGAAGTAGATTTGGGATACATTGATATTTTTGACTGAGAAAAGCAGGAGGAAGACATGCAGTTAATTGTAGCAGTAGACAGCAACTGGGCAATCGGAAACGGCAGTAAGTTATTGGTGAGGATACCGGAGGATCAGAAATTCTTCAGGGAAATTACCATGGGAAATGTAGTGGTGTTAGGGAGAAAGACACTGGCAGAGTTTCCGGGCGGACTGCCCCTTAAGGGAAGAAAGAATATCATTCTTTCAAGGGATGATAATTTTGCCGTAAAGGATGCGGTGGTGGTTCATTCCAAAGAGGAACTCATGGAAGAATTAAAGCAATATGACAGTAATGAGATTTTTATAATCGGTGGAGAGAGTATTTATAACATGCTCTATGAATATTGTGATACCGCACACGTTACAAAAATTAATTACAGCTATCAGGCAGACAAGCATTTTCCGGATCTCGATAAAGATAAGAATTGGAAAGTGATTGAGGATAGTGAGGAGCATACATATTTTGACCTGGAATATTATTTTTATAAGTATGAGAATCAAAATCCCAGAGAATTGGAATAAAAGAACAGATGAATATAAAAGAACTGCTGAACCGGAGAATCCATATATTCTACCGGTACAGCAGTTCTTCGTTTTATATGAAAGTTTTTAAGCAGCTGTCACATTTGTAACAACCGCATTGCGTTTTTGTATAAGATATTGTCAAGATCATCCGCATTTAAGGGGAGTGACCTGATAAAATCTGCCGTTTCTTTCTGACCTGCCCATGGAGAATCTGTTGCATATAAAATACGGTCGGAACCATGGTTTTCAATGATACGGAGCAGCTGGTCTTTTTCGATCAGGTTAAGGCAGAAAGAGAGGTCAAAATAAACATTTTGTCCCACTAATAATTCTTCTACCAGACGCCATTGCAAATGCCCGCCTACATGGGCAAGGACAATTTTGGAATCCTTCCGGCAGTCGTTTAGAACCTCCTGTAACATGATATAGGCACGGTCAGGTGGACAGTGGATTGGTGTGGGAAGCCCGATGTCCAGACCGGCGTGGATAACGCAGCACAGATCAAGGCGGATGCATTCCCTGATGATTGTGATATAGCGCTCGTCATCAATATAAGCATCCTGATAATCAGGGTGAAGTTTAATTCCCTTTAAGCCCAGAGATTTGATATAAGCAAGTTTTTCGGGAATATCTTCATTTGCGGGGTGGATTCCCCCAAAGGAAAGAATGCCATCAGTGTTGTTGATGCTTGCGGCATATTCATTAACGGTATCAAATTGTGATGGTTTTGTTATTACAGGGAGAACAACACTATAGTCTATGCCGTCTTCTTTCATGGAAGCGCGCAGACCATCCAGGGTTCCCCTTGCAGCTGCTTTGATATGGGAGCGTTTTTCCAAAGATGCAATTGTGCGTTCAGCTATTTTATCCGGAAATACATGTGTGTGAAAATCAATTATCATAAAACCTCCTATGGTGAAATATCATTGTTTTTATAGAACTTTTATAGATGAGCAAAACTCACTATTTCCAAAATCTGATATGTAACTCATGCATTTAGTATATCAAAAAATAGGAATATACAATATCAAATTGGGTAATTTGGTTAATTTTTAACAAAAAATCTTAGAAAAAAGTGCAAAATATATAAAAAGTGCTTTGTTAATGATGCAGATTGTGCTATAATAAATTCTAGATTTTGAATTTGGGAGGATGCCAGTTATGGGAGAAATTATGTTGACAACAGGAAGTAGCTTTGAAGGATATGAGGTTGTAGAATACCTTGGGTTTGTGAATGGACAGATTGCATTAAGCTCCAACTTTTTCAAAGATTTATCTTCTAATCTTGCAGAATTGACGACGCAGGAGAGCACCGCATTTACAAATAAGTTAGAGAATGCCAGTGAGAATGCGGTTGAGAACTTAGTAAAAGTGGCAACAGACAAGGGAGCAAACGCAATCATTGGTATAGAACTTAATTATACGGGATTTTCCAATAATGCAGTTGGAACGGTTGCTTCAGGTACCGCAGTAATAATCAGGAAGAAGGAAGCAATACATAAGGTGGTAACATCAAAAATATTCGTCAGCAATTATTATAATATGCTGATGCCAAGACCGGTAGAGGTTACGCTGGCCGGAGAAGATAATGTTGTAAAGATTGCACCGCTGTTTTATAATTATAATCAGGACGAGATCAAAGCAGTCCGCTGTGATATTGAACTTACGAATTATTATGAAGAGAAGCTTTTGTTACAGGGCATTGACTTTGTGTTTGAGAGAAATAATGTTACAAAGCTTCAGGCTGATTTTGTGGAATGCAAGCTTCCAATGAAAGATATTCCTTTGATTAAAGATGTTAAGGTATATGTTAAGAAATATGTAACAGCCAAAGGCGTGTTTGCTCCGGATGCGGATCCAATTGATATTACATTGTCAAAGAGAGGTCTGGATGGACTGAAGGATAAACGTGGCAAAGATGCAGTGGAGCGCTACAAGTCAGACGGAACAACATGGATCTGTAACTGTGGTTATATCAATGCTGCCGGGGATGAAGAATGTGCGATCTGTGGTCGTAAAGAAGAAGACCTCAAAGTGAATATTGGATTTAATTATGAAGAAATGTGTGACCGCATGAAAGGGCTTCCTGATGTATCTGCCATGAAAGATATTTTAATGGGATATATCAAGCAGGGAGCGATTGATGCCAAATATCGTATGGAATTGCTGGAAATTATGGAATCCGGACTTCAGTATGAGAAGACCAGAGGAGATATGACGGAAACAGTATTAGAGAAAGTATTGAAGGTATTTGAGAACTAGAATTTTTTGCATCTGTTGGTGAAATATAAGAATATTAGTCAATCTGGGGGGCAGATGTGGAAGGTGACTGAAAAGGGGTTCAGTCACTTTCCTTATGCGTATAAACAGTTTTGAAAGAGGTCTTATTATGACAGATACAATTATATTTGATTTGGACGGCACATTATTAAATACACTGGAGGATCTGGCAGACAGTGTAAATTATGCATTAAATGAATATAATCTGCCGGAAAGGACATTACAAGAAGTAAAGAAATTTGTCGGCAACGGCGTGGAACTTTTGATGGAGCGTGCTGTGGCAGGAGCACTTTCAGAGGAGAAACAGCAGCAATGTCTTACTGCATTCAAACAGCATTACAGCACCAATATGGACCATAAGACAAGACCATATACAGGTATCCTTGACCTGTTAAGGGAGCTAAACAAAAGAGGATGCCATATCGCCATTGTATCCAACAAATTTGATTCAGCCGTAAAAGGATTAAATGACAAGTATTTTGAGGGAATATTTCCGGTGGCGATTGGTGCATCGGATTCGGTGGCAAAGAAGCCGGCACCTGATTCTGTCATAGAAGCTTTGAAGCAGTTAGGGGCTTGCAAAGAACAGGCATTATATGTAGGAGATTCGGATGTGGATGTAATGACCGCAGGAAATGCAGGTCTTCCTTTTGTCGGGGTGACATGGGGATTCCGGGATGAAGAACTGCTGCGCTCTATGGGAGCAGCAGATATTATACATGAACCGGAGCAATTATTAGAGATTTTGGACAGGAGGAATATGATTTGTTAAATCATATTGTCGAATTACTGTATCAAAAAGGATATCGTTTCATTGATGAAAAAAGAGGGACGGTATTAATACGGGAAGCAGAGCAGATGGTATATGTTGTGATGCTGGGAAGATATCAAAATCTGGCACAGATTGATGCCTATAAGCAGGCGAGAAGGCAGATTGAGTTTATGACAGCATCCAGATATCGGAAACCGGTGTGTACACTTTGCTTGATGCTGACTAAAACAGGCATGTTTGATGAGGAGATTCTACAGTTAGTGGAGGAACTCTCCGATGTCTGGCTGGTTGCGGAAGACACAGGAAGAGTATATGTTTTTGAAAACCAGTCGGAGGAATTTGATGGTTTGTATGGTTATCTGGAACAAAAGATTCCGGAGAATCCAGGGAAAGGCACAATATTTACTTTTACACCTGTCAATATGGCTGTAGTTGTATTAAATATTATTTACTTTTTGGTCGTAATACTGCTTAATAAAAGATATGATGCGGTTTATGACAGTGATATTATGTTGAAAATGGGAGCTTTAAGTTACAAGACGTTTGTGAATGGTGCATGGTATCAGATTGTGACATCATTGTTTATGCATTTTGGGCTTTCTCATTTATTTAATAATATGCTGCTGCTGGTTTATGCAGGTTGTGAATTGGAAAAACGAATTGGTAGTTTCTCCTATTTGATTTTATATCTGGTTTCAGGAATTTTGGGTAATGCGGCATCACTGTGGTATTATAACCATATTGGTGATGCAGCAGTCAGTGCAGGGGCTTCCGGTGCAATATTTGGCGTGGTGGGGGCGTTGATTATTGTTTTGATAGCGAATCGTACCCAGACAGATAATTTGACGCCGGGAAGACTTTTATTTTTGGCGGCGTTTACCATATATAACGGAATCACTACCATGGGTGTGGATAATGCTGCACATATCGGGGGATTTATTAGTGGAATAATTGGAGGATTTTTATTGTCAAAGATTTTGCAATATGGTAAACTAAAATAAGTGAGATTTATGAGGTGAAGTTTGTGAGTACGGGAATCAGTATATCCAGTATCAATCGCATAAAGGAATTAGCAGAAGAGAAGAGGTATGCAGAGGCGTTGGAGATTTTGGACACCCAGAATTTGGACAAGTCCATCAATCCACAGTTTTTGCGGATAAGCGGTGAGATTTTCAGGGAAAATAAACGGTATTATGACAGCAGGAAGATTTTGCTGAAAGCACATCAGATGTCTCCACAGGGAATACGGATTATTTATGAGCAGATCCAGCTGTATCTGGAGCTGGGGTATTATACCAGAGCAAAAAAATACTACGAAGAATATTTGTTTTATTCTACTTCTGAAGATACACAAAAAGATTATGTGGAATATGTTATGAAAAAAGCTTCAGGAGCAGATATTAAGGAACTAGCTGCGATTTTGATTCCGATTCTGGAACGTATGCCAGAGGATAGATGGAATTTTGAGGCTGTTTTACTTTATGACAAATTAGGCAGGAAAGATAAGGCGTTAGAAGAGAGTCAGCACATTTTAGAAAATTTTAAAGATTCTATTTATGTTAAGCCTGTTATAGAATATATAGATGATAAGTTAGATGTTGATCAATATTTTAATATATATCCGGCACAGGAAGCCAAAGAGGATAAGGAAATATTTGGTGATTTGATTGCAGAAGATGATAAGCTTTTGGAGGAGGATCATTTGAGAATGTATCCACCGGAAGCGCGGATTATGGTGGAAGCAGAAGACAAAGATGCAATCGAAGTAAAACCTGCAAAAGAGAAGAAGTCTAAAAAGAAAAAGAAGAGAAAAAATGTAGAAGAGGCGACTGATGAAAAGACGGCACAGTCTGAGGAAGAGAAATCCGAATCAAAAGAATCAGATAATCTGGTACAGGAGGCTTTAAAGATATCAAAAGAATTAGGGATTGAAGGAGAAGCTGTTTCTGATACGGATCATGCCACACAGGAAGAATCTGAGCAGGCAAAAGAAGAACAGATAAAACAGGAAAGAGAAGCAGCATTAGAAAAGCTTCTGTCTAAAAAAATAGACAAAGAGAAAATCAGGGAATCTGCCAGACAAGTTGCGAAAGCAATGAAAGATATCGACACGACAAAGGCGAAGAGCCAGATGTTGTCTGTTGCGGAATCAGTGAAAGATAATGTTAAAAAAGCGACGGATGTTCTGGGAGAGGCGGTAGGTGCAAAGACTGTTTTTGAAGAGCCACAGCAAATTATCAAGGAAAATGCCAGTAAGGATGAACAGGAGCAGATTCTTGACGGCATTATCGAGAGTGTGCTGGAGCCGCCTAAGAAAGTTATTGGTGAAGTTCTGATGAATGAGGAGTTAGATGCCCTGATTCCGGATTCATTAGAAGCAATGTCAGCGGAAGAAATTGCTGATATTGAAGCGAAAAAGAAGGAAAATGAGAGGCTTGAGTTAGAAGCATTAGAGGCTTCCATGAAGCTTGAGGAGGAAAAGAAGAAAGCTAAGTCTAAAAAAGAGGAACAGACTGATGATATAGAAGAATCAGTTAATGAAACAGAACAAGAGACTGTAATTGATGCGTCTGCATTGCAGGTAAGTCATAAAGAGGATTCTTTGGGGGCTGTTTCTTATGAAGAGTTAAAGGCCAGATTCTTGGCAGAGCTGAATGTAGAAGCAGAGCCGTTAGATTCATTGGGATTTATTTCAGTTGTACAGTCAGATATAGATGATAAGATGGAAGAAGAGATTCCGGATGCCGCAGAAATGCTGCATCAGATGATAGATAATAAAGAATTTTACTCCGGTGAAGATTCTACCAGATTTGAATCTAAGGCAAGTTATGATAATCATGGATTTGAAGTGGAAAATTATGATTTTGAATCTTATATGGAAGATGGAAAAAGTGATCTACGGCATGAGGATTTATCAGAAGATACAGAAGAATCTATAGAAACGGTACAATCAGTGCAGGTGATTTATGCAGAAGAAACGATTGTAGATTTTGATGAAATCGTACCGGAAAAAACGCCAGAATTTTTCGAACCGGAATCAGAAAAAATATCAGAAGTCCAGGAGGAGAAACCGGTATCGGAAGAACCAAAGGAAACTTATCAAGAAGAAACGGTTTCGGAGAGTCAGGAAGCAGAGTCGATCATAGAAATATCAGAGAAGGTTCCGGAAATGAGATTACCAGAAGAGGAACCGACAGAAGTTTTAGAAATAGGATCAACGGAAGAGAAGCCGGAAAAGCTACCGGAGATGGAATTACCAGAAGAGAATCAGTTGGAATCTCAGGAAACAGAATTAATGGAGAAAGAACTGCCGGAAGTCCTGGTAACAGAAGAAGCGGTAGAAGGATTGCAGGAGACTTACCAGAAGGAACCGATGGAGGAAGCAGTTTCGGAGAGCCAGGAAGCAGAGACGATCATAGGGATATCAGAGAAGGTTCCGGAAATGAGATTACCAGAAGAGGGCCCGACAGAAGTTTTAGAAATAGAATCAACGGAAGAGAAGCCGGAAAAGCTACCGAAGATGGAATTACCGGAAGAGAATCAGTCGGAATCTCAGGAAACAGAATCAATGGAGAAAGAACTGCCGGAAGTCCTGGTAACAGAAGAAGTGGTAGAAGGATTGCAGGAGACTTACCAGAAGGAACTGATAGAGGAAGCAGTTTCGGAGAGCCAGGAAGCAGAGACGATCATAGAGAAATCAGAGAAGGTTCCAGAAATGAGATTACCAGAAGAGGAACTGATAGAAGTTTTAGAAATAGGATCAAACGAAGAAATACCGGAAATGGAGTTGATAAAGGAAAATCAGTCAGAAACTTCCGAAACAGAATTACTGGTAGAAAAAACGGTAGGGGATTTGGATGCAGATTCGCTGACAGAAGGAATGCCGGAAATTTTGGAAACAGACGAGACAGCAGAAGGACCACCAGAGATTATAGAGGAGAAACTGATAGGGGAAGATTTTGCAGAAGTTCTGAATACAGGATTAGTTGAGGAAGAATCATTAGAAATTCCAGAGTCAGAAATCCTTCTGCTTGATGAAGAACCTATTATAGAAATTGTGGAAGAAGGTTTGTTTGCAGAAGAACTGATGGAAGCTACGGATGAATTAGAGGAAAATGTTATTTCATTGCAGGAACAGTATATAGAAAAAGCAGATTTGCGAAATGACAGGGAGAATCTTAGAATTCGGATTCTTCTATCAGATAATATGGTTAGAAAATTGTTAGATTTGAAAGAAAGTAGATGATGGCTGATGGGGATTCAATTAAAAGGGAGTAATAGTGGTGGCACGAATAATAATTTTCGTAACCGGAATAATGGGGCATTTAGTACAGGAGAGCTTGAAGAAACACCACAAATGCGCGAGCTTCGAATGAAGAGAGAAGCAGAGGCGAATGCAGCAAAAGAGGCTTTAGCAAAGAAACAGGAAGAACAAAGGTTAAGAGCTTTGGCATTTGAACAAAGAGATGCAGCGAAGCGTCAGAGAGAGCAAATGCAAAAAGAGGAAGAAGAAATTAGAAATAATCCAAAGCTTGCTGCTGAACGGGCAAAAAGGCTGGCAGAGGCACAGGCAGAGGAAGAACAAAGAGCCAGATTTAGAGCGGAAGAAGAAGCTAAGATTGAGGCTGAAAGGCGGGTGCAGGAGAAGAAAATGGATCAAACAGAAGCATTAATTGCAGCAATCAGGGCACAAGTAGAAAAAGAAAAGGCGGCGAAAGAAGAGGCGAATAAGAAAGAGGCGATTAAATCAAATTCGAATAAATCGTCAGCGGGTGGTAATGCTAAACCACAATTCCGCACCATTTCGCCAGAAGAGATGGCAAAGCTGGAAGAGAAAAAACGGATGAAAGCAGCCGGTATCCAACCAGAACAAGAGAAGCCTAAGACAGCCGGTGCCGCAGGTGGTTTGTCTGGGGGAGTTTCAGGTGGTTTGGGCGGTCTTGGAAATGGACCGACATTATCTAATCCAAGTGGAAATGGACCAACTTTGTCAAATATGAATGCAGGACAGCAAAGTCTACATACACAAGGTTCCACAGGTGGAGGTCTTGGAATTGATATAACAGCATCAGGTGGGAAAAATAATTTATCAGGTGCTGAAGAAAATACGGTTGCATTAAATGTGGATGAGATAAATGCAGCAGTAGAAAAATCAAAAGAGCCTGTCAATCCGGTTAAGGAGATGAACCAGACCCATACAACACCGAAGCCGCATGTTCCAGAACCAGTACAGGTTGTTGGAGGAGCCAGTACAATCATAGTAGATGGTGGCGATGACTCATGGGGAACACAGGAAAATGGAGATGAAATTAGCTGGGTAGATTCAGGTTCTGCACCACAGCATATTCATAATAAGGCACAGACGAAGGATTCTTTTGTAGACGAAAATGGGGATGTAATCAGTGTTGTCCCTGTAAGGCAAAGACCGGTTGAGTCAAATGATGTGCAGAGTGTGTATAATATCGACTTTGATGATGATGATGATGATGTTATGACATTTGGAACATCTGTTAATAGTGAAGAGGAAGCAAGGCGTAAAGCAGAGGAAGAAGCGAGACGCAAAGCGGAAGAAGAAGCAAGACGTAAAGCGGAAGAAGAAGCAAGACGCAGGGCAGAAGAGGAAGCAAGGCGTAAAGCGGAAGAAGAAGCAAGACGCAGGGCAGAAGAGGAAGCAAGGCGTAAAGCGGAAGAAGAAGCAAGACGTAAAGCGGAAGAAGAAGCAAGACGTAAAGCGGAAGAAGAAGCAAGACGTAA
>JAIDOW010000103.1 GCA_029063085.1 Lachnospiraceae bacterium | reverse complement strand
TATGATAATAAACGATATGCTGTCAACAGAACGTAACATTTTCCATTGAAACCCCGATACGTGCTTTTGTGCATTCATTAATACATATCCCACATTTTTCAAAACTTCTCCAAACAGATTAATAATACCTATCCAGACAAAACACATTCCTATTCCAGAAATATCAAGCTGTGTTTTATTCAATACCTCTCTAATAAATTTAATATCCTGTTTCGCATTATATTCGTTCATAGCAACCTCCTTATTCATTTACTCTATATTATAGAGTACTCTATAATATTTGTCAATAATAAAAGAGCCAACTCGTGTGGCTCTTTTGATACTTCGCATATCTTCAATAACTGTGCTTTTCTGTCATATTCATTCAAGCACTGACAAAGCTTGAAATCAAGGAATGTATAACAAATCCCTCCAACAGGATTTTCAGCGCAGAGTCTCAGCAAGGGCAAGCAGGCTTTCCCGGTTATTCAGTTCGGGATTGTCCAGTACATGGTCGAGAAGTGTATTTAACATCTTACCCATTTCCTTTCCCGGCTCCATGCCCTGCTCCATTAAATCCTTCCCGGTAACAGCTAAATCCTTTAGGGTAAGACACTGCTCCTGCTCCATAATCTGTTGGTAATATACTTGTAACTGTTCTAAATTAGCAAGCTTTTGTTCACGCATATATTCACTCTGGGCAAGTATATCCGCATATTTGATACAGACATAATCCTCAAATAAATCTGCTCCCATCTTACTTAAAGATCTTCTAAATGAACGCAGGGTTACCATTTCCCCCATTCCGTAATCATGCCAGAGCACCAGCCTTTTTACTCTTGCAATCGTAGCATTATCAAATTTTAACCGCAGTAAAATTTGTTTCGCCATCTTTGCACCCGTTTCATTATGTCCATAAAAATGATCTCCCTTTTCATCACTGAACTTCATCACCGGTTTTGCAACATCATGAAGCAATGCCGCCCAGCGCAAAGCCTCGGTAGCCGGAACCTCTTCTACTACCCGAAGGGTATGCTCCCCCACACTATACACGTGATGTTTGTTATTCTGTGAAGTTTCCATCATCCGGTCAAATTCCGGCAATACCACCGCAGTCACACCCAGTTCATATGCCGTACGCAATTTTTCCGGATGCTCAGACACCAGCAATTTAGTCAGCTCCACATGTATCCGTTCCGCACTGATATCTTTTAAAAACACTGCCTGTTCACGAATCGCCTCCTGTGTCTTTTCATCAATAGAAAAATCAAGCTGTGCCGCAAACCGTACAGCCCGAAGAATCCGCAGTGCATCCTCGTCAAACCGCTCCCTTGGCTCCCCGACACACCGGATGATTTTCCGCTGCAAATCTCCAATCCCGTCAAAATGATCTACAATTCCTTCCGTTTCATTATATGCCATAGCATTTATCGTAAAATCACGCCGTTTCATGTCTTCTAACAGGCTGGCTGTAAAGGTAACGGATGCCGGTCTTCTATGATCCTCATATTTGCCGTCCACCCGGTAGGTAGTAACCTCATATCCCTCTTTTCCAAACATCACAGTCACTGTTCCGTGGGCAATCCCGGTATCAATGGTACGTGAAAATAGTGCCTTTACCTCCTCCGGTCTGGCAGAAGTGGTGATATCCCAGTCATCCGGTTCTTTTCCAAGAACAGCATCCCTGACACACCCTCCTACAATATATGCTTCAAACCCTGCCTTCTGCAACGTACAAATAATCCGTCTTGCATTTTCCGGCATATTAATCTCTTTCATTTATTTCCACTCCTTAACTAATACGACCCGTTTCTTTTATATCTTACATACACCATTTTGTATAATATATGCCATAAGTATAACCCGACACATTTCATGCTACAACGCCTGATAAAACATCATTTTTATCTCTATAACCGATTTTCACTATCTACATTTATAACACAGTACATACAAAAAAGAAAGAAAAAGCTGTTGTGCAATAGATTCATCTACTTTCACAACAGCTTTCCTCTTTTCTTTAAATCATTTCACTCACTATTTCCATTTCTTGTAATCACATGTAGAAATAATATCACTGGCATATAATTTATTACCAACTTTCGCATAATATATCACTTTCACATAGTAGGACTGTGCTCTCATTCTTTTCAACTTGCTCTTGCCATATTTAGTAATAGTATAACTTTTTTTCGTCCCCTTCAATGTCGCACAAGTCTTATATCCTTTATTTTTTTTGGTAGAAACCTGGACTTTAATCTTAGAAACACCGGTAAGCTTAGGCCATGAAACTCCAATCTTTGATTTTTTCTTTACATCCATTCTATAAGACGATATTCTCTTTGGATTTATAAAATATCTGTATTCACTCCATTCCCCATAAATTTTATTTCCATCAGTGGTATTGACATATGCCCTTACACAATACTTATACATTCTATTATACTGAAACACATCCTTAAAGGTGCCATTACCGGAAAATTTCTTCTTCCCTGTCTTAACATCGTAAATATTTGTCTCTATACCATGTCCAATACAGTCTGTACTGATGACAAAATCATTGACTGCTTCATTAATATATGCTCTGGATAGTGTCCCCTCCTTGATACTAAATTTATTCTTTGCAATCTTTGTAGTCAATGAAGAAATGCCGCTTACAGATGTCGCAAATTTGTATTTTGCCGTGTAACTTCCACTGGCATTCGTTCTTCCTGCCGTCACAGTGGCAGTAGCTACACCCTTGACATAGGGAATTTGAATGCTATTATTCTTCGTTATATACTCCTGATTGTTATATGTAACATAATAATCGACACCTGATGCCAATGCGGCCCAAGTCAATGTTACAGTAGTATCATCTGCACCCGTAAACTCAACCTTCTCTACCTTATCAGGCCGAGTCACAACCTCAAGTACGGAACTCCAGTTATTATAGCAATCTGTCTTAGTCTCACCATACCCTACCCTAACATAATATATCTGACCGGCTGTCAGATTCGTAACACTCTTGCTCGTTATTGAAGCTACAGAGTAACCCTCGTAAATCACATTGGCAAAATCCACATCTGTCGCAGCCTCAATACCATAATATGTTGCACCATCTACTTTATCCCATTCAATCTTGACAGATGTATTTGCATCATCAACCTGTCTGACACTTCCCGGTGCTGCTGCCGCCACTTGCATCCTCGCGGCAAATATCATAATCAGCACAAACATGAAAAAAATTGGCAGTTTCATAACATAATTTTTCTGATCCATAAATCTCTCCTCCATTCATTATAAGATAATTATCTCTTTATTCTATAAAAAATGAAAGGGAAAATCCCGCACGATTATGCTAAACCAAAGCATAAATTCTGCACAATAAATTAGGAAAACAGATATCTTAAATCTATCTTTACACCTGCTTTCGCAGATCCTGCCCCACTGCATACCGGGACAACGGTTTTCTATAGATCAATCTCCGCAGCACTCCGGCTAACACAACACCCAGAAGAACAAATAAGAATCCGGTCACCGCCCCACCTGTCGGACTAATGGAAAAAATGACCCTATCCATATTCATTAAAATGATACAAAAACCCATTACATATCCCACAGAACTAAGCAAAAAACTTTTAATACTTGCCGCCTGATATACCAAAATAAGACCCCCTTCCAAACCTGCAAACACAAGTGCATTTCCACACTGCACATTCTGTTCCACGGCAAACTGATTCTGTATCCATACCATCATTAGCAGGATAACATAACAAATCATTCCTGATATGAAATCTAAAACATCCAACATATATATCTCTATAATTTTTTTCCTGGGAGAAGATGCTACAAGTCCGACAAAATGCAGGCTATATGCAATCTGTTTAATCATCATAACCGACAAAAAAATGTATGTGCTTCCCAGCACAATCCCCCCTGTTTCCATACCTCCTCTGACAACAAACACAATTCCCAGCAAAAAGAACAATGCCCCGCATCCAATATTGGATTTTATATTATTCCCATATTTCATCATTTTCAATGACACTTTCAGTTCTCTCGTCATAATAACTCTCCTCCGCTCTTTTTCCTATCTGCCTTCTTCCCACAACCGCCAGGCCAGACCCTGCTGCCAATGCAGTCACCAGCATCCATGCCTGTACTTCACATTGAACCACCGTAATGCTGATCACATCAGCAATTCCGACCAAAATATATGTTACAATCAGGTTTATCCACACATTGGTACTCCGACGGGTAACGATGAATCCCAATTCCATTAACGCAAAAACAATCTCTGCACACAAAACATATTTTATTAATGGAAATGCATCCTTTATTCCCCCATCCAAATGCATCACAAAATACACTCCCAGCAATATGAGCAGTGTGCTAAAAAAGCGTCTGGCTCCATCCATAATCAGTGCTTTCTTTAACAGTGACATTCCCTTTGCCGAGGTTTTTAAATATTCCAGACGGTTGGTATCCCTTGCCCCAATACCCAAAAACACATAAGTATCCAGCATCATTTCCGCTGCTACGATCATACCACTTCCAAGGCAGACACAAACCATAGGAAAATACTGCATATAATGGTACAAAACATGCAGACTTCCCACAACAAATACGGGATACAGTATATAAATACACCATTTCAGCCACGTTCTTGGCAAAAACATATGATAACTCCCAATCACTTCTTTCATCAAACTCTCACCTCTACTTTTTCTGCTCCTATCAGCAGATACCATTTTCTTTCAACTCTGTTTCTCCCGCTGACAATACAACCTTTTCTGCCTAATACTTTACACCTGAAGACCCGTATACTGCTTCATGACTGCTACACTGATCTGTGACAACGATGGTGTTTCTGTTGCAATATCCATTCCTGCCAACTTATCCAAATCCTCTGCCATACAAAGCCCTTCATATCCGTAAGAATTTTTCTGAAAACCCCATAAGATATCCTTTACTTTGTCCGCTTCTTCCAGCTCGCCTTTTACCAGTATATATTTTTCCTTTAAATCCTCTACAAACCCCTGTTCCACAACCTTTCCATGTTCAAGAATCACTGCATAATCCGTCACATTTTCCATATCCGCAATATTATGGGTGGAAAAAAATACACTCCGTTCTCCATTTCCCTCCTCCAGGTATTCCCGAATCATGGCACACAGCTTATCTCTCATCAGCGGATCCAGCGGAGAAGCCGGCTCATCTAAAATAAGCATTCTGGTATCTCTTGCAAATACCGCTGCTAACATTGTTTTCATTTTCATTCCATCGGAAAGTTTACTAATGCTCTTTCCTGCTTTATTCACTCCCAGTTCCTGACAAAGCATCTCGAACCGTTCCCGATGAAACCGATCAAATAACAGCTCACTCGCCTTTGCCACTGCACCGATGGTCCAGTAAGGCATAAAATAATTTCCCGGTCCTGTATACCCTATGTTCTCCCTGATTTCTTTATCTTCCCCTTCTCCATCAAAATATGTAATATCCCCCTTATAATCCAAGCGGATTCCCGCAAGAATATTAATGAGTGTACTTTTTCCGGCACCATTTTCTCCAATTAGGGCAGTTGCAAATCCTTCCGGAATATCCAGCGACGGGATTTCCAGTTTAAAGCCCTTATATTTTTTTATTAGATTTTCAATCCTGATTACTGTCTGTGTATCCATATCTGACTCCTTTTCAAATATTATCTGGTTTTCCATCCATATTTCCCAATAATGATCATTCTTCCGTTTTCAGCAGCATATCCAAAACATTCATCAATTCTTTGTCGGAAATGCCCGCAATCCGTGCAGCAGATATGGCATTTACCAAATGCTCCTCCATTTTTCGCATATGCTGCTCCTTCAACATCTCACTGTCCTGTGCATTCACATAATAACCCTTGCCCTGCACTGCTGTTACCAGCCCCTGCTTTTCCAGTTCCTCATACGCCTTCATTGTTGTAATTACACTGATTCTAAGCTCCTTCGCCAGTCCACGAATAGATGGCAGATACTCCTCCTGCTTCATTCTGCCGGATAAAATATCCTCCCTGAACTGCTCTGCAATCTGCTGATAAATCGGAATACCGGAATTCTGTAATATTTTCACACTCTCACCTGCCTTCTATAATACTGCTTCTTTTACATCAGCTGTTCCGCATTTTAATACAGATCTTTTTTAACTGTTTATATGTTATATATACACC
>JAIDOW010000102.1 GCA_029063085.1 Lachnospiraceae bacterium | reverse complement strand
TTTTTGGACACCATGACCATCATGTCCATCAAGAATACATTGATCATGTGGATTTTTAACTTTATTCCACAGATCCTGATGTCACTTCTTCTGGCATCATGGTTTACAGATACAACCGTCAAATTAAAGGGACAGGGTGCCTTCAAGGTCATGATGTTCATGCCGAACATCATCACGGCATCCACCATTGCGGTATTGTTCTATTCACTGTTCAATAACAGTGGTCCTTTCACCAGTGTGCTTAGAAATATGCACATTATCAGTGACAATTATGACTTTATGGAAAGCAAGGCAGGAACCATTGGGCTCATCGCCTTTATGCAGTTCTGGATGTGGTATGGCAATACCATGATCGTGCTGATCGCAGGAATACTGGGTATCAACCCATCATTGTATGAGGCAGCCATGGTGGACGGTGCAAGCAGCCGTCAGACCTTCTTTGACATCACCCTGCCGCTGTTGAAGCCGATCCTGCAGTATACACTGGTAACATCTGCCATCGGTGGACTCCAGATGTATGATATCCCGGCACTGTTTAACGTATCCGGTACCGGTGAGGCACTGCCTGCCTATGCATCGCAGACCATCACAATGTATATCAGGAAGTTAGGATTTACCACAAAGGATATGGGTAAGTCCGCAGCAGCATCCATGATACTGTTCTTCGTAACTTTAGTGATCAGCTTAGTGTTCTTTGCAGCGACCCGCGACCGTGAGCCGAAGCAGAAGCATGCAGTTGTCAAATAGGAAGGGAGGAGCAGATTATGGCAAAGCAAGCAAATGACGGACAGCAGAGTTATTCTGCATGGATCCATACACAGAAGGTGATCCGTACGATCATATGTGTGATCCTGTGCTTTTTAAGTATCATTCCGTTTTATATCATGATTATTAATGCAACCAGAGATTCCAATTCAATTCAGAGAGGACTCTCTATCATACCCAGTACTTATTTCGGGCAGAACATGGCGGCACTGCTTAAGAAATCACAGGGTATCGGTGCGCCTCTTTGGAAATGTATGTTCAATTCCTGCCTGATCTCCGTACCGGCAACGCTGTTACAGGTATATTTTTCAACCTTTACGGCATATGGTATCACGGTATATAATTTCAAGCTGAAGAATTTTGCATCATCCTTCATTATGGCGATCATGATGATACCGGCCCAGGTATCCATCATCGGATTCATGCAGTTCATGATGACGATAGGATTATACAATACATACCTTCCGCTGATCATCCCGGCAGTAGCGGCACCATCCACATACTACTTTATGAGACAGTATATGGCACAGGCACTGTCACTGGAGATTGTGGAGGCGGCAAGAATAGACGGATCGGGAGAGTTCAAGACCTTTAACACGATCGTGCTGCCGCTGATGAAACCGGCGATGGCAACCCAGGCGATCTTTGCATTCATCGCATCATGGAACAACCTGTTCACACCGAGCATGATCCTGATCGATAAGTCAAAGAACACCCTGCCGATGTTTGTGCAGACACTGCGTTCCGAGCAGTTCCGTTCTGACTACGGAATGATCTATCTTGGATTATTTATAACCGTACTGCCAATCTTTGTAGTATACTTTGCGTTGTCAAAGTA
>JAIDOW010000101.1 GCA_029063085.1 Lachnospiraceae bacterium | reverse complement strand
ATCATAAACCGTTTTTCCATGTCTTATGGCGGGGAGCCAGCAGTTGCTGCCTATGCCTGCATCGCTTATGTTATCTGCATTGTATATCTGATACTGCAAGGGGTAGGCGACGGAAGCCAGCCGTTACTCAGCCAGCATTACGGTGAGAAAAATTTTGATAAGCTGAAAAGCACAAGAAATTTAGCGTATGGATTTGCACTGTTCCTGTCTGTAGTCGGTTGTATCATCATGTATTTGACAAGGGGGAGCCTTGGTATATTATTCGGAACGTCAAAAGAAGTGAATGCAGAAATCGCAAAAATAATGCCCGTTTTCCTGCTTTCTGTCCCTTTTGTCGCTATTCTCCGTATCACAACCGCAAGTTTTTACGCCACAGAAAAAAGTATGTTTTCTTATGTCCTGACTTTTATTGAACCGCTGTTTATGCTAGTGCTTATGCTCATCCTGCCGCCTTTGTTCGGCGGGCAGACAATGATTTGGTGGAGTACGGTTTTAGCGAGGATTTTATCAGCATTTTTAGCAGTTATACTGAAAAATCATGTGGATAAAAAAGAAATGCCATTATAAGTGTAACCAATTACTCTAATAATAAAAAAAGGGGCTGTTGCTCCGGTAGATTATTTATCTACTTTTGCAACAGCCTCTTGTTTATGCTTTTATTTTACAACGGGAGGTTGTCAGATTGAAATCCACCAGCAAACACCATATTTATCAATAATGGTTGCACAGCATTTACTCCATGGGAGTTCATGAATTGGCTCAATGATTACCCCGCCATCACTTAAAATGCGAAATGCATTGTAAACGGCTTCTTCACTACCCATCTCAAATACATTAAATGTCATAGTTTCCCATTTGTTCTTGTGGACTACATCAATATCACAAGGATTTGAAGCTTCTGCTAACGCCAAAAATCCCTCTCCATTTACAGACAGTTCGCAATGTTCATAAGCCGTATTAGTTTCATTCTTAAACACTCTCGTTATTTCAGCCCCAAAAGCTTTACAATATAATTCTGCTGCTTCGATACTGTTTTTTACATAAACCTGTGTATAATTTTTCATGATTATGCTCCTGTGTTAGGTCGATAAATCCAAATTTGTCGATTTGATTATATCATATCTTTATATGAGATCATACAATTTTTATTGAGGTAGTGCAGTTTTTCTATTGCACTATCTCTCTATTATGATAAAATGCAAAAGTAGCCAAAGTAGTTGACGAACATGGAACGGCGGTTATTTTGAAAAATAATGTACCCAGATATTTGGTCATTGATTTTAGTAAAGCGGAAAAAGAAAAAGTTGCAAGTAATGAAGACGTATTTGCAATATCTGAACGGTTAATAAAACAGAATGCGGAAGCATATGAGGTTCTTGCAAAATGATTATTTTAAGCAAAGAGCAGGTGCTAAAACTCCATGCAAGTTTAATAAAAGCCACTGGAGGAAGCAACGGTATTCGTGATGAAGGAATGCTGGATTTGGTAAAAAATCATGCAATGCTAGACGGAAACAAAAGACTTGGTGCATAGGCGATAAGGAATGATTTTATGAAAGTGATTGCAATAGCAGCCGTAACAGCAGGTGGGAAAACAACAACAGTAAATGAAATAAAAAAGCAATTATCCAATGTGCAGACTTTACATTTTGATGACTATATATTTGAAGGGGAAGTTGATAATTTTTATCAATGGGTACTCGATGGTGCTAATTATAATGTCTGGAATCTCGAACCGTTGACAAAGGATATATTAAGAGTTAAAAGCAGTGGAATTTGTGATTATTTAATTCTTGATTATCCCTTTGCCTATTGTAATGAGCAAATTAGAAAGTATATAGATGTGGCTTTTTTTATAGATACACCTCTGGATATAGCGTTGGCAAGAAGAATTTTAAGAGATATGAGTAATGCATCTGGTGAGGACATAAGAAATGACTTAATGGGATATTTAAAATATGCAAGAATTGCATTTGTCCAAATGCAAAAAGATATATTATCATCTTCAGATTATGTAATAGACGGTACAATGAGTACAGAGTATATTGCTAAGGAAATTATCGATATTATTACATCGAAAATCTGTTGAAAAATGGGGATATGACGAAAGTCGGATACAATTTGGCAAAACCTCATACTATTTGGCAAAAGTCGGTAGTTTTGCTAAATAGTGTATGAGTAAAACGGTAAAAAAGAAATGAAAAAATGATAAGTAGCTTTTTTTGGTTGTTTTATGCTTTTCATTCCCTGAAAATAGTCGTTTTATGCAATCCAATAAAATACAGGAAATTTTCTGTAGTATAATCAATGGGGATTTTTGCTTTAGCGGGAACGATATGTTGCCGAAGTAATAGGAGAGAACGGAATTTGTCAATATGATTATTCCCGCATGTTCTAATTCTTTTAATTGCATACTGAGCATTTTATGTGTTATGGGCGTTAGGAGTTTTTTTAATTCGCTATATCTTAATACCCTATGAAGTCCTAAAAAGTATAAAATGCGTAACTTCCATTTCCCTCCTAAAATGTCAACAACTTTTTCAAATCGTTGGCAAGTTTAGCGGTGAAGTTTTAGGAGGAACTGCCATGAGAATATTGGAGAAATATCAAAGAAGACTAAATGCAGCAGTATTAATTATTCTTTTCCTTTTATTTATGGGCGGGATGTTTGTCATGCGTTGTTTTGCGGGAAAAGTTGCAGCATATAATGATTTTCAGACAATTTTGGACTTACGGTTAGGCTATTCTTTTGTGGAATGCCAGTCATACATATGGGGCTTGGGAGAAGCAGGGCGTTGGTTCTATGAAAATTGCTTTTTTTATGTGGATATTGGCTATATGATTATTTACAATATCTTTTACTTTTCGACGTTGTCATTCCTTTTGGAAAAGACAGGATTAAAGAAATATAAATTTGTACTATTTTTTTAGTTGTTTAGTTTTGTTTCTGATTTAGGAGAAAATCTTTTAATCAGAAAAATGATGAAAGATTTTTGACTATAGATCAAGGAATCTGTTATACATCAAACATATTTACTGTTTTGAAATTTATTTTTGCATATGGCTCATTAGGAGTTTGTGGCTTATTGGTTGTTGTACTAATTAAACACCTTGCAGACTGATAAGGAATTGTAGATAAATTACTGCTC
>JAIDOW010000100.1 GCA_029063085.1 Lachnospiraceae bacterium | reverse complement strand
ACTTTCAGAATGAGTATAATAACTTTTGTGTCTGTTTAGTAAAAGTAAACTTTATGTTTATTATATAGTATGAGACATGAAACAATCTGATGTGATTATCGGTATATCAAAAAGGAGACAATATGAACATAGGCTATAAATTAAAAACTCTCCGGGTCGCCAAAGGCCTAACACAGGAAGAGCTTGCAGACAGATCAGAGCTTTCTAAAGGGTTTATCTCACAACTGGAAAGGGATCTTACATCTCCCTCTATTGCAACTTTGGTAGATATCCTGCAATGTCTGGGAACCAATCTAAAAGATTTCTTTAACGATGAGGAAGAAGAACAGATAGTTTTTAAAAAGGAAGACTACTTTGAAAAGACGGATGAAGAATTAGGTAACAAAATAGAGTGGATCATACCTAATGCCCAGAAAAATGAAATGGAACCCATCCGTTTAACTTTATCCCCTTGCGGTTCCACTTATCCCGACCTTCCGCACGAGGGTGAAGAATTCGGCTATGTTCTAAGCGGCAATATTTTAATACACATAGGAAGTAAGTGCTATAAGGCGAAAAAGGGGGAATCCTTTTACTTCACCCCCTCCGGCAGACATTATATAGAAGCTGGCAAAAACGGTGCAGCCCTGATATGGGTTTCCAGTCCCCCAAGCTTTTAACATTTTAACCAACCTTTCACTATCATGACAGAAGGAGGATATGATTCCATGGCTAACAAACTAATTGATCTTTTAGGAATCACAAAATCTTATAATAACAATATCGTATTAGACGATTTTAACTTATACATCAGGGAAAATGAATTTTTAACCCTTTTAGGACCTTCGGGCTGTGGAAAAACCACAACGCTCCGGATTATCGGAGGATTTGAACAACCAGATTCCGGCAAAGTTATGTTAGACGGCAGAGACATCACAAATGTACCACCGAATAAGCGCCAATTAAACACTGTGTTCCAAAAATATGCACTTTTTACCCATATGACAATTGCAGAAAATATTGCTTTTGGTCTAAAGCTGAAAAACAAAAGCAAAACATATATTGATGATAAGATTAAATATGCTCTGAAACTAGTAAATTTGGATGGTTATGGAAATCGTAAACCGGATTCGTTAAGCGGTGGTCAGCAGCAACGAATCGCTATTGCCCGTGCCATTGTCAATGAGCCTAAAATCCTTTTACTGGATGAACCTCTTGGTGCCCTTGACCTGAAACTCCGTCAGGATATGCAGTACGAATTGATTCGATTAAAAAATGAACTCGGAATCACCTTTATATATGTGACCCACGATCAGGAAGAAGCTCTTACCATGAGTGATACCATTGTAGTTATGAATCAGGGGTATATTCAGCAGATTGGCACACCAGAGGATATTTATAATGAACCCCAGAATGCTTTTGTGGCAGATTTTATAGGCGACAGCAATTTAATTGATGCGGTTATGATAGAAGACCGGCTGGTCTCTTTCCTAAATGCAAAATGGAATTGTGTAGACGAAAACTTTGGTGTCAACAAACCGGTAGATGTGGTCATACGCCCTGAAGATGTTGTTTTATGTAAACCTGAAGACGGAACGATTTCAGGTGAGGTTACTCATGTCATTTTCAAAGGAGTCCACTATGAAATGGAAGTTATGGCCGGTAATTTTGAATGGCTTGTTCATTCCACACTTATGCATCCTGTAGGAGAAAAAGTCGGTATCACTGTAGATCCCTTTAATATCCAAATTATGAACAAACCGGAATCTGAAGATGAGGAGGTGGCATACATTGAAGAGTAGACACAGCAAATGGCTTTCCATGCCCTTTTTGGCATGGTCAATCCTTTTCATACTAATTCCCCTTTTTATGATATTTTATTATGGTTTTGTGGATAAATCCGGACAATTTACCACAGAAAATATTCTATCTATTATGAAACCGGAACATCTGAAAGCCCTGGGATTATCCATTTTATTGTCCATGATCGCAACAATCATCTGCTTAATTCTCGCCTATCCGCTGTCCATGATCTTATCAAGGCTGGGAGTTAATCAGAACAGCTTTATTGTATTAATTTTCATCCTCCCCATGTGGATGAACTTTTTACTTCGCACCCTTGCATGGCAGACTCTTTTAGAGAAAACCGGGGTCATTAATTCCATTTTATCATTCCTGCATCTGCCTGCATTAAATATCATCAATACTCCATATGCCATTATACTTGGTATGGTGTATAATTTCCTGCCTTTTATGGTACTGCCTATCTATAACTCCCTAATCAAGCTTGACAAGGATGTGATCAATGCGGCACGGGACTTGGGAGCAAACGGTGTCCAGACCTTCATAAAAGTTATTTTTCCTCTGACACTTCCCGGTGTGATCAGTGGGATTACTATGGTATTCATCCCTGCACTTACTACCTTTGTTATCTCTAACTTGCTGGGGGGCAGTAAGATATTACTCATCGGTAATGTAATTGAACAGGAATTTACCCACGCAAGTAACTGGAATTTAGGAAGTGGTCTGTCCCTGATCATGATGATATTTATTATTATCAGTATGGGAGCTTCCGCTATATTTGATAAAAATGGGGAGGCTGGCTTGATCTGATGAAACGATTTTTAGAACGGTTTTATATCGCTATTATATTCATTTTTCTATATGCTCCTATTGTCATGCTAATGGTTCTTTCCTTTAATAACAGCAGAACAAGGGCAAAATGGGGCGGCTTTACTACTGGATGGTACCGGGCTCTTTTCCAGAACCAGGCCATTATGGAGGCTCTTTACAATACTCTTTTTATTGCTATCGTATCCTCTGTAATCGCTACCATAATTGGAACCATTACCTGTATTGCCCTAAGCAATATGAAGTCACATTCCCGTACAGTTTTACTTGGAATCAATAATATTCCGATGTTAAATGCAGATATCGTAACCGGTATCTCTCTCATGCTGCTATTTATCAGCTTCGGATTCCGGTTTGGAATGCATACCATTTTACTCGCCCATATTACATTTAATATTCCATACGTAATCCTAAATGTAATGCCAAAATTCCGCCAGCTGAACCCAAATACTTATGAAGCTGCCTTGGACCTTGGTGCTTCTCCGGTGTATGCCTTCTTTAAGGTAATATTTCCTGATATTTTGCCGGGGATCCTGTCTGGATTTTTAATGGCATTTACCATGTCGTTAGATGATTTCGTGATCACTCATTTTACAAAAGGAGCCGGTGTAGATACACTGTCCACTAAAATATATACCGAAGTCCGCAAAGGAATCAAACCAGAAATGTATGCACTGTCCACTATCATATTTGCAACTGTGTTTGTTCTGTTATTATTTATAAACCTTGCTCCGGCAAAAAAGGAGAAACAGATTATTTCCAAAGAAAAGCGGCACACGCTCCCCCAAAAAGCTGTAGCATTCGCCGTTATATCCATTCTTGTTATAAGCACTCTGATTTACAGTAATCTGTCAAAGGATAAAGAAGGCGGTCAGGTTATCGTTTATAACTGGGGGGAATATCTGGATCCGGAAGCTTTGAAAATATTCCAAGAAGAAACAGGAATAGAAGTCATATATGATGAATATGAAACCAATGAAAATATGTATCCTAAAATTGAAAGCGGTGCTGCCGAATATGATATCGTTTGTCCTTCCGACTATATGATTCAGAAAATGATCGAAAAAGACTTACTGGCCCAAATTGATTTTAGCAACATTCCAAACATCAAGAATATTGACAGCAATTATATGGAACAATCCAAAGACTTTGATCCGGACAACAAATACAGTGTCCCCTATTGTGTAGGCACTGTCGGCATTCTTTATAATAAATCCATGGTAACGGAACCGATTGATTCCTGGGACGTTCTCTGGGATAAACAATATACTGATAATATTCTAATGCAGGATTCCGTAAGAGACGCTTTCATGGTGGCACTAAAAAAGCTGGGATACTCCATGAATTCCACCAATGAAAAAGAATTGGAAGAGGCAAAAGAAGCACTGATCGAACAAAAACCTTTGACACAGGCATATGTTGTGGATCAGGTAAGGGATAAAATGATCGGAAATGAGGCGGCTATTGGTGTCATATATTCTGGAGAAGCTATTTACAGCCAAAGGGAAAATGAAGATCTGGAATATGTGATTCCAAAAGAAGGAACCAATGTATGGATTGATTCCTGGTGCATTTTAAAAAATGCTCCCAACAAAGAAAATGCAGAAAAATTTATTAATTTCCTCTGCCGCCCGGATATTGCACTTATGAACTTTGAATATATCACCTATTCCACACCTAATGCTGAAGCCCGAAAACTGATAGAAGATGAAGATATCCGTAACAGCCAGATTGCATTTCCTGACCTTTCCCAATATAATAATCTGGAAACTTATCAGTATTTAGGGGAAGATGCCGACTATATCTACAATGAACTCTGGAAAGAAATAAAGTCCAAATAAGACATCACAATACTAAACGATCATAAAAACGAGCTGCCGCATTAAGAAAACTTTTCTCTTATACCTCACAGAGCAAAGCCTTAATGCGACAGCCCTTTTCATTAACCATTTTCACTGCCCCGCCGCAAGTAATGGGACGATATCCATAACACCGCAAATGGATAGAATATGAAATCTACCCTGCTCATTACTCACGGAAATAAAAAATCTTTGTCTCTTCTATCACATGATAGCCATCTTCGTCAAGATTTATAATGATAACATTACAGTTTCTCTGAAGTCCGCCTGACCAGTACTGGTCAATTCCATGTTGTTTAACATGACACATGATAGCCTTATTAATCGCTCCATGTGCTACGATCATAATACGCTCCAGTTCTCGTGCCTGCGGTTCTATCACATCTTTCATAAATTCTGCCGCCCGTTCACAGATATGCTCTAATGTCTCTCCCTGCCGGGGTGCCCGATACAAATCCGGACGGTCAAAAAAATGATGAAATGGATCACTGGTATCTGCCAGCAGTTCCTTAAAATTTCTACCTTCATTTACCCCAAAATTTAATTCTCTCAATCTTTCATCACGGACAATCGGAATATTCCTATGACCTCTGATCAGACATGCAGTTTCATAGGCACGAATTAAAGGGGAACTGTATATTTTATCGAAAACTGTCTGTTCCAGCATCTGACCAGTCTGCCCAGCCAGTTCTCTTCCCCTCTCATTTAATTCTATATCTGCACTTCCCTGTAACAGATTATCGGCATTCCATAAGGTCTGACCATGGCGCACGATATATATTTGCATAAATCTTTCCTTTCCATATCCATAATAAGCATGCTACATTTGATAAAACAACAGATTCTCTTTTAATTCTGGCGTAATTACCCCACCTGCTTTTTCATACTTATCATAAATACTGTTATATCTCTGTAATTTCTTTGCTGTCTCCACATCAAATTTTGAAATAGATGCCTGATACAATGGATTTGCCTTTAATTCATTTCGCACGGCTTTTGCAAACGGACAGTAACGAATCAGGATATCTCTTGATACTTTGTTCAAACGGAAACTTCCCTTTGACTCAAATTTTATCCAGCTTACATAATCCTTTACAAACACTTCTCGATAATTATTCTTTGCCCGTGCCAGGGCATTCTTAATCTTCTCCTTGGCATCTGCTGATAATTCATGATTTTTCCGATAAAACTGAATATAAGTACAATACTCTGCCGTCAATGACTTTTCACGAACATCATTCCAATGAATACCCTGTATCTTACGGCACATTTCCCATCTAAACCAGCCTATGGCACCTAACATCAAATCATCCAAATCCAGTGCCGTAAAAATCGGAAACATAATTCTTCCTGGTGTATCGTTCTTAACGCCTTCTGTCTCCTGCCACATTGTAACCCTGCTGCCGGCATTCGGCATTAAAATAATATCCGGTATTACCTCTTTCATAATCCTCTCATAATTAATGCCCTTGTCCGGATCCGCAAATAATACTTCCCGGTAGAATACAGAATAATCAACTTTTCTAATTTCATTTAATGCATTCTCCAGCTTTTCAGCCGTAACAAGCATTTTATCTATCGCATTAATCAAATCCATCCTATTCAGAATCGGACAAAACGTAGTAATCTTGCCATAAGTTATTTTATTGACAGAAGTAAACATATTTTTAATTTCAAATTCAACTCGTTTTTCCTGATCCTGCTGATATTCAACCAACTGCTCCTGCGTAATCTCACCGCTTTTTTTCAAATCCGCAAGATAAGCCGGATAATCCATATCAAATTCGTTTTTGGAAGCCTGCTTTTCTCCTCTGTACACACATTTCAGCCATTCATAAATAGTATAAATATGATCCGAACTGCAAATATCCAGATGTGCTGTCAGTTCATAAAGTGCTTTTGCATGCTCCTCACCTACAAAAGATAAATCCATAAACCCAAAATTTAAAAACATCTCTAAAATAGGCGTTAGTGTACTTTCATCTTTTACTGCGCGTATAAACACTTTATAATAAATATCGTAATAAACTGTTGTTAATTTTTTCCTAAGTGCATATGCCTCATTACTTGTAGAAGTCATATCCGGCATATTCTGATACTCTTCAACCAGTTTACAGATCATTTCCGAATCATCATCTTTATAACCGGCATATTCCAGAATATGATTCAGGCAGTCTTCTGTCGTAATATCAATTTCTTTTCTGGGAGTTTCTCCATTTGCACTATCAGACGTTCCGTCATAATCATAATTTTTAAATTCGTTAAACCGTCTTGCAAGCATTCTCGCATTATATATATTTAACTTTTCTGCAACCTTTGCAATCAAAGTAATTTCTTTTGTGACAGGTTCAATATCATATTTCTTTGCATAGGTCTTAATTGATAAATCAAAGAAAAGTTTGAAAAGATCATTTCCAGACTCACCAATCAGGATATCCTTATTATAGGAAAGATACGCCTCCATCTCACCAATACCCAGAGTAAATCTTCGTATCTGTGCAGCAGCTTCCATAATGGCACCTACTGTGAGACTGTCATCCTTTTCCATCAGCTGAAGGTATTCCTGCATATAATTCTTTACAATGCTGATACTATTATTTACTTCCCACTGCTCTGCCTTATGATGCATTTCCAACGGATTAAAATGTTCCATCCTCAGAAAACTCTGCTCTTCAATCTTAAACTTACTGCAAAAAGTCGTATAGTCATTATAAACCGTCTCCACAAACATATGGAACTGCCGTGCCTTATTATTTAAATCTGAATACAGGCATAACATCTGATGACGCTGTTCAATCGCAGCCCTCAAAAAAACGTTACGAATTTTCTCCTGCCCTGTCAGTATATTTTTTAAATCCGTAGAATTTTCGCAGATAAATCCTGCTAAAACCGTATCTTCGCCTGCTACATAATCACATAAAAATATATCTTTCTCAAGAATACCAATAATCGCATTCTTTTCCAATCTGACCTCTGAAAACTCAAACTTTTGAATCACGCTGCCTTCCTGAATCAAGTACCAGTATTTTACCTTATCATTTTTTCTTGCAATCACCTGATCGCGCTGAACTTTTATTATTTCCATGCTAAACCTCTCACATTCCAATTTATATTGTTATATTACACATTTTCAATCTGCCAGTCAATCGGATCTAATCCATTTTTTTCCAAAAAAGCATTGGCCTGACTAAAATGTTTACAACCAAAAAAACCTCTATAAGCAGATAACGGGCTTGGATGTGGTGCTTTTAAAATCAAATGATTGGGGTTATCCAGTCGTGCTGCCTTAAGCTGTGCTGGTCTTCCCCACAGGAGGAATACAATAGGTCTGTCCTGTTGATTTAAAATATCCATAACCGCATCCGTAAACTGTTCCCAGCCAATTCCCTGATGAGAATTTGCCTGGTGGGCACGAACAGTCAGCACACTATTCAGTAAAAGTACTCCCTGCTTTGCCCATTTTACCAGATAACCGTTATTGGGAATCTCACACCCCAAATCATCCTGCAATTCTTTATAAATATTAACCAATGACGGCGGAATCTCTACCTCTGGCTTTACACTAAAACAAAGCCCATGTGCCTGATTCACCCCATGGTATGGATCTTGTCCTATAATGACACATTTTACCTCATGAAGAGGCGTAAAATGAAATGCATTAAATATATCATCAGACGGTGGAAATATAGTCCGCCCGCTGCTATACTCTTCATTTACTTTTTGGTATAATCTTTTGTAATATTCTTTTTTATATTCGGGCTTCAATGCTGGTGCCCAGTCATTTGTAATTGGTGGCATATATTCTCTCTCTTTTCTTTTATAGTTTACATAATATATCTCCGGCCTGATAGTCAATATCCTGCTCTTTTGGATATAAGGCAGCTCTCTTATCTCCTCCTTCCAGCTGTTTTACCGGATTATTCCCCAGATATAATTCTTCCATTGTTACTTCTGCTTTTTTATTCCCCTCACAATCATATAGCAAATAAACGTCTTCCAGATTTCCTATCCCTTTTGCTACCATCCCTTCTAATTTAACAAATTCTGCTCCGTCAAACTTCTCCATATAAGCATCATTAATATAACAGAGAAATTCTGCTTTCTCATGCAGGGAATATACTCTTTCATATGCTTTTTTCCTACGTTCCTTTTCTTTTTTATGTGCTCCTTTATTCCAAAACATACTGATACCTATTCATATTTTAAATTCAGATACTCTTTTAAATCTTTTTCACCGCCAAAAAGAACTGCCTGCATTCCCAACTCTTTTGCTGCATCTGTATTTGCTTTTCTGTCATCAATAAACAGACACTCTTCTGGTCTTAGCTGATAGCGCTCACATAACAGCTTATAAATTGCCATATCTGGCTTTTTCAGCTTTTCTACTGCTGATACCACATATCCGTCCACCATAGAATAAAATGTAAAAGCCGGCCAATGCAGCTTATACATATTCAAAGGATAATTCGAAAGCAGATACACTTTGTATCCCCTTTCCTTTAATTCTTTAATCATTGGTGCTGCATACCTGTATTCCTCCACAAAATATTCTGGTTCTTTCCAAAACCGCTCAATCTCTTTTTGATAAACAGGCATTGCCTTTATAAATTCACGGACTGCATCCTCTTCTTCCATCAATCCCTCATCCATCAGGCTCCAATACTCCGAATCAATCATATTTACTTGAAATGCCCTGATAACATCTTCATCAAATCCAAGTCTGCGACAGTACTTCTCCCAGCAAAAATCAATCAGTACCATCCCCACATCAAATACTATATTATGTATATTCCCATCCATATGCTTTTTCCTCAAAAAATCAATTTTCCATGTGCCAGTCCTTTCTATTATATGTTATCCTCAAAATATTTACAACCGGAATTATTGTGCAAAGTATTCCACCATACCCGAATTTACACCTTTTTAATATATGACAAATATATTCAAAAAGAAAAGCAGCCGTACCAAAATGAACAATATGTAATATCATCCGGTACGACAGCTTTTTAATAATGTATCATCATTACAATCTGAAATGCTTTGTATGGGCATTGAGATCATTAGAAATCTTAACCAGCTTCTGTGTTTCATCATGACATTGTTTTACAATATCCCTAAGTTCCGTCATAGAAGCCGATGTTTCTTCTGTAGATGCTGCATTTTCCTCAGCAATTGCAGCTAATTGCTCTACACTCACCATAACAGAATCTTTCATATCTCCTAAATCCGCTATACTCTGTCGAATCCTGTTTACACCCATGGATACCGACGATATTTCATTATTTAATGAAATAAACATTTCCTTTGTATTGGCCAACTTAGCATTTTGCTCCTGCACACTGCCGGAAACACGATTCATTACCTCCACACTGGTATTGGAATTTCTGATCAATTCAGAAACAATTGTCAGAATCTCTTCTGCTGAAGTCCTTGACTGCTCAGAAAGATTGCGTATCTCATCTGCAACCACTGCAAATCCCTTTCCATTCTCTCCTGCTCTTGCCGCCTCAATACTGGCATTTAACGACAGCATATTCGTCTGTGCCGCAATATTGGTAATCATATCTGTAGCTGTCTGTATTGCCTGTGCGGATTCATTTGTCAGATTCGTCTGTTCCCTGACTTCATCAATCGCCCGGCTTGTCTGTTCCGAAATAACTACCAGTTCATTCAATGTGGCTTCTGCTGACTCTGAATAATTCTTCATCTTTACCGAATTCTGGTTTAATACTTGGATATCATCCGCAGTAGCCTCAATAGAACTTCCCATATGAGCGATTTCGTTATTTGCCTCCATAGTTTCTCCTGCCTGGGAAGTGGCACCATTTGCAACTTCATCTACCGCTATATTAATATTGGAAATGTTCTCTGCAATCGTATCAAAAGACATCTCAAATTCATTAGAAAAGTGATCCAATTCATCCGAACTGACTTTCAGATCTGTTATGATAGATTTAAACTCATTGATCAGACCCTGAATAGACTGGGACATTTCTCCTATCTCATCTGCACGCTGCATCATTCTGGAATGCATTTCAAAATCCAGCTTTCCAGTTGCCACATCATCTAAACGTTCAATTGTGTGCTTCAATGCTGCTATGATTTTTTGCACCAATATAGCTATGACCGCAAAAGTAAGTATAAAGATAATCATCATTCCGCCAGCCATTTTCATCTGACTTTTTTTAATCTCTTTTTCAACATCCTCTTTTGCACGTCCCGTAAAAACCAGTCCAACGATATCTCCATTATCCTGTTTCATTGGTATGTAAAAGCCACAATATGCTGCCCCTGCAATTTCTATATCCTTTGTAAAATATTTATCACTCTTTCCGTTTAATATATCCTCTGCAAAATCTGCATCGATCGTTGTACCGGTAGCACGTTCCCCTTTTGAATCTGTTACCGTGGTAATAGCCCTAACATTATCCCAAAAAAGTGTTACTTCCACTCCTGACTCTTTTTTAATCTGATCAACCAGGGAACAATCCTCGGAAAGATTCTTCTCCCCCTTTTTTAATGTTCCCTCCTCATAAGAATAATCCCCTTCTCCATAGATATCATAAAGAGTATTCACATTCATTGCAACTGCCGCCAGCTTCTCCTCAATCAGCCTGTAGGCTATTTCTTCCTGATTGTTTCCCCCCATGATGATTCCTGTCATACTGATAAAAAATAACGGGAACAAAACCATTATAATAATCTTTGATGTAATCTTAATGCCCTTTTTCATAATTGCTGTTTTGCCTCCTCTATATTGCTCTCAAATTCCCGAATGATTTCTCTGGCTTTTCCTTCTTCTGATACAGAAATCATTGCGATCATTTTACTCAATCTGTCTGCCTGTTCTCTTGGCAGGGCCAGAACAGACTGTTTCAGATTATACACATAATCATCAATCCTCTCTGAAAATACCAGTACAACACCATCCTGATAAAAATCCATCTGCATGGATAATGCGCACCCCGGCCATTCATAATCTGTACTCCCTTTTGAAAGATCCACCGCCTTTTTAATAAAAATACGCCCAAGAGGAGTACGATTAATCAGATCGTTCACAGTAATCCCATGGGATTTTAAGTCCAGCCTGTCCACACGGCAGGACACCTTATATTGATCCTCTTCAACAATATGCATACTAACCCTTTCCTATCATTCATCCTGTTTTATATAAATAAACCCACACTTTTCTAAATTTTTCACATACTGAACAAAACGATTATATAACGGTTCTGCCTTCTCGCCAAACTCTTCATGTATAAACTGTGCAATTTCATAAAGAGAATGCGTGCCATCCATAAGAGGCCAGATAAAATTTCCCATTTCTTCCAAATGAATCTGGGATATTTTCGGCTTTCCCAGAAATTTCTGTGCAAGCCAGTTAAATATCCCCTTATTCTTCACATAAATAGTAATATTTCCATCTTCATCCAAACCCCATTTATAACGTTCATTGCGAACCGGTATATAATCAAGATAATTCTCTGCTTTCGATTTATTCTTTTCTTTTACCATCCGTCATTCCTTTATTTCCAAGGGAAAATTTAACCACACATAAAACCATAATGATCATTAAGATAATACCGCCTATGATGCCAGTATTTATCAATTTTGATAAATCGATCTTGTCCGCAACCTTAAAAACTGCCAAAACTGCAAGCAGTATACCTACAAGACCCTCACCAGCAATCAGACCCGAACAAAACAGGACACCTGTATCTGCATCTTTGTTCTTAACTTCACTGTGTGCTTTTTTGTCTGTAAACCAACGAATCAGACCACCGATCATAATGGTTGCACTCAGCTCCAATGGAAGATATAAACCAATTGCAACCGGCAGCACTGAAATGCCAAGAATTTCAATTACGATGGCAATAAATACTCCTATAAATACCAGTGCCCATGGAAGATTTCCTTCCATAACACCTTCCACGATCATCCTCATTAAAGTTGCTTGTGGTGCTGACAATTCTGTAGTTCCAAATCCCCATGCCGAATCCAGCAAAATTAATACCCCGCCAATGGTAAAAGCCGAAATAACTGCACCTATCAACTCACCTATCTGCTGTTTCATCGGTGTTGCACCAAGAATATAACCTGTTTTTAAATCCTGTGATGTATCTCCCGCCATGGCAGCAATAATACAAATAATAGAACCAATTGCAATCGCACCTGTCATGCCATGAATTCCTTTATCTCCTGTTGCTTTTAAACAAAGTGTTGCAAATAACAGTGTTGCTATCGCCATACCTGAAACGGGATTATTACTGCTCCCTACAAGACCTACCATTCTGGAGGATACTGCCCCAAAGAAAAAACCAAACAAAACTATCAGCACTGCGCCCAGCAGAGTCACTGGTATCTGTGGGATAAGCCAGATTACCAGTATCATAACAAGTACTCCTGCTCCGATAAAGCGCATATCCAAATCCCGATCTGTACGTAACAGCTTGTTTTCCCTTCCTCCTTTTATACCTTTAACAGCATCTATAAAAGTTGTTATAATCAACGGTAACGATTTGATCAGACTAATGATACCTCCTGCTGCAACTGCACCGGCACCAATGTAGCGGATATAGCTGCTCCATATCGCACTTGCACCTCCTGCTGCATACATATTGGCAATGGTATCAGTTCCCGGATACAACAAGGTATCTCCACCAAATGTAATGATTGCAGGAATCAGCACAAACCATCCTATCAAACCTCCTGCAAACATATAGGAAGCTATCTTTACTCCGCAAATATAGCCAACACCAATCAGTGCCGGATATACCTCCGCAGAAATCTCTGTCTTTAATGCCTTTATAGGTGCCACAATTACGCCTGGAATCACTTTTAATCCATCGACGATAAATTTGAAAACTGCTGCTATTCCCATTCCTGCAAAGACAGTTGTCGCATTTGCTCCTCCTTCTTCACCTGCCAAAAGCACCTCTGCACATGCAGTTCCCTCCGGATATGGCAGTACACCATGCTCTTTTACAATCAATGCATTACGAAGAGGCACCATAAACAAAACACCCAGAACACCACCGCAAAGAGCAATCAAAGCAATTGTCACAATACTTGGAGTATCTGATATTCCATCCTTTGCCCACAAAAACAATACAGGCATTGTAAAAATAGCTCCCGCTGCCAAAGACTCCCCGGCGGAACCTATTGTCTGTACCATATTGCTTTCCAAAATAGAATCCTTTCTCATAAGAACCCGGATAACCCCCATGGATATAACAGCTGCCGGAATAGACGCAGACACTGTCATTCCCACTCTTAAGCCCAGATAGGCATTTGCCGCTCCAAAAATAACAGCCAGCAAGATACCCATAATAACAGATGTCACAGTAAATTCCGATGTTATTTTTCCAGCCGGAATATACGGTTTAAATTCCTCTTTCATTTTTCTCCTCCGATTTTCCAATAATTTTAGTTCCTTTTGTTTTTTATTGTAATTATGTTACTTAAACTTGAACTTAATGTATTATTATATATTATTTGAATAATTTTTACAATCAATTCCCTCTATATTTAGTGAAAAAGAACAAAATTCCTACAATCAAACCTTCTTTTCCTGATATCACACTTTGCTGGTCTGATAATACTACCACAGCATTTTTGCCGTGTTCTTTCTCTTTACCCTGCATTTCTTCGTCTTTATGCTTCAGCCTTTTTCTTCTTGAATAATTTTTCCTTGTGCATAAAATTACCCCATCTATTTACCTTTATCCACATTTTTTAAAATTTCCCAAAATATAAAGAATCCCAATTCTTTTTGATGTAAAATTAAATCACCACAAAATAATTCTACTAAACAAAAAAGAAAAAGGATTCCTTATATCTGATTTTCTTCAAATACCTATACTTTGAAGCAGAAATTTTTATATTCAAATAGAATTTCTAAACACCTTTCCAAACCGGACAGAAATCTATCTCAAATCCCTTATCAATCGTTGTTATACTCTTCTATGATCGGGGGAATCTGCGAAAGCATATTGTCAATATCCTCGAACATGGCGCTCTTCGTCGTTCCCATATTGCTTGCGCGATTGATATGCTTTACGACTTCCTGATACTGCCTCTTCGTATTTTCAAAAAAATCATACAGCGTCTGAAGCGAGGCTTTGGAATCGTCAACCACCTGGGAAATTTCTGCCTGCACAGCTGTTGTTCCTTCTGCCGCCTGTGTAATACTGTCAAATGTTTCATAGGTATCCTCCACCTTGGAAAGGCTCTTCGCTAAAGCCTCATGAGAAGTCCCTATACTGGTATTAAGACGCTCTGTTCCCTGCTCCACATCCTCAATGCTGGAATCCACCTCTGCCACAAGATTTTTGATTTCATCTGACAAATTCTTTACTTCCTCAGCAACCACTGCAAAGCCTTTTCCCTGCTCCCCTGCCCTGGCAGCTTCAATGGACGCATTGAGCGAAAGGATATTGGTCTGATCTGCAATAGAAACGATTTTTCCCATGCAGCCTTTAATTTCCTTTAATGACTTCTGGAATTCTTCAAAAGTATTCTGCATTTCTTCAAAATGTGTTTCTACCATAAGAGAGCTTTGCTTAAGCTGTTCGATTTCCCCCTGTGCCTGGACCACAGATTGGGAAATATTATCCTTCACAGCAGCAAACTGCCCTGATACCGTATTAATATTTGAAAATGTTTCTCCAAAGCCTCTCAACGTATCTTTAAAGTTTTCAGATTCATTAAGCACGCTGCCAAAAGATTTGCTCACCATGCTCAGTTCCGACAAAGAGGAAACCTCGCTTTGCACAAGCTCATGATGATAGTCCTTAAGACTCCCTATTACATACAATACCGGATACAAGCTTTTAGATTTGTCCTGAGATTTTTTCTTTATTATCATATCCATTCCTCCAATTATTCAAACACAACGCAAGTCATAGACTGGTTGACAAATCGATTATTATAATGCTCTCCATATCCTACCAGACCGGCATGATTTCCAAGCACTGCCATCTCATTCAGGTATTCCTGCATATAATGATTCTCTGTAAACAGTAAATACCGGAACAGACAATTCACAGAAAATACGGCTGATATTTTAGGAAAATCCCTGCGGATTGTCTGAATCGTATTTCTCACGATTGCCTTATAATCTCCTAATTCCAGCATAATGAGTACATCTGAATCATTTACCTGCCTAAAACAGGTTAACGAATTGCCGCTCACTTCTTTAATGGATATGATACAAGTATCCTCTCCATTGATTTTTCCAAAGGGATTTTTAAAGGTCTGCGTCAATATCTCCTTTTCCGTCACATGCAGGATATCCTGATAGACCTGTTTGGCAGGAACTCCATTCAACCTTCCAAGAATATAATTTGCCTTGTCTGTGTTAGAAGCAATGAAACGATAATTTCCCATCTGCCTGTAGATATTTTCCTTGTAGGCCTTTACTCTTCCATGATTGTTCTTAACCAATCCATACGCCACCGCATCAGAATAAATCTTTCCATTTGCCGACACCTTTCCTCCATCACCGGTTCCGCCGACCAGCGAAATATTTTTATGCTTAAGGACACTATGTATGGTGGTCAGCACACACGCATCATTGCCGCAGCAAAAGTCAATACAGATCGTATCGTTGGACGAACCGTTTATGGTGTGCACGTCCCGTTCCAGCCGATTAATGTATTTCACTGGCATGACTGATACCTCTTCCAGTACATTTGCAGTTGCAGTGACTCCGTCATAAAATGCAACAACACCGACACCTTTTTCCACTACCTTTGTGTCGTAGCTCATTCCAATACACCCAATGCTGGGGATTTGGGGATAAAGTTCTTCCAGTTTCTTCACATGTGCTTCAAACTGGTCGTTATTAGATAACAGCATAATAAATTGGGGGTTATGCAACCCCTTGACTGCTTCTTGCAGATTTCCACTCTGACTCATTCCGAAAAACTGTTTCAATGTCTTATCCTCTCTTCCTTTTTATAAATTGTTTTTCCTCTACAAGACTATTTGACTTCTTGCTTATGATGTAAAATTATACCATATACAGCATATATGCACAACAAACATATAGATAGAACCAGCAGCGAAGAACAATCCTCATCCTATCAATATTTTATTCATTTTTCAGCATATTTTTCCTCAATTCTGAAATACTAATAAAAAACTTTGGAGGTTATTTATGAAAATTACTGATAAAAAGAAACCTGTCAATACAATTCCCCAAGGCGTCTGGGAAGGAAGCAATCCTTCTAAGAATAAAAAGAAAACCGAAACCTTATCAGCAGCTACTGACTTACAGGGAAACGGATACCCTGTCAATAAGCAGGATAAATAACGCCCTCTCTACAAGCCACATCCATTTTGATAGAATGAATTTATTTCAAAATCTCACTTTCTATTGTTTTCATATGGAATTTGTCGTATAATGGTAGCTACTATATACTATTATACGAGGAGGACATATTATGAAAAAGAAGCTATGTAGTCTGATAATTGTAATGATCTTACTTGCTTTTCTGCCACTACAGGTATTTGCAGAGGATACAGAACATACCTGTACTCACACTTGGAGCTCATGGGAAACATTGATAGAACCTACTTGCGGGGAATCCGGAAAACAGGAGCGATATTGTTTTAATTGCTACGAGCGAGAATATACCGATATTCCTGTCACAGGTCAGCATCAGTGGGATGACTGGTATACGATAAAATCCGCAACCATTTCAAAAACCGGTTTAAAAGAGCGTGAATGCCTTGTATGTGGCGAAACCCAGACAAATATAATTCCAAAATTAAAGCCATTTATTAAACTTTCCAAAAAAACTCTTAAAATACAAGTGGCAAAAACTTACACCTTGAAAATAAAATACGCCAAAGGCGATTCCATAAAAAAATGTAAATCAAGTAATAAAAAAGTGGCTACAGTATCAAAAAGCGGTAAAATCAAAGCCCATAGTACAGGTATTACAAAAATAACAATTATTCTAAAATCTGGCAAAAAGGCAACATGTAAAGTAACCGCAACAGCAAAAAAGAAGACAGCTTCTACCAATAAAACTGCCTCAAAGGGAACTGTATACTGGACACCAAACGGCTCTGTATATCATGGTACAAAAAACTGTCCAACATTAAGCCGTTCCCGTACAATTTACAGCGGTTCAATCTCTGATTGTCCCAAGCCAAGACCTTGTAAAGTCTGCTACTAAATTAACATCAACAATTTAATAATGCACAGAAGATGTATATTATACATAAATATTTGTAGGATCTGGCTCAATCAACACTTCTATATTGCTGTATAGCATAAAACTACACTTTGTCAGATTCTGCATCAAAACAGGGCTGTCGCATCAGGGTTTTACTCCCCTTTTGCTACAGCCCTATTTTTCAGCATATGAACCTCTTTTTACACCCAAAATCCTTAAAGACAACATTCCGCTCCTCGCATTTACTGACCACAAATTATCTTGTTTCTTTAGAACAAATCGACAGGTCCGTATCAACTCCCTAAATCTCTCATTCATGAGAGCCTTGGCTGCTTTACTGCACCGAGTATGGTCACACAGTGACATTATCTTCCCGCACGAGTGTGCAAAATGGTTTTTTATATCATAGAAATACATATCCTGTGATATAAAAAAGCCCCAATCCCTGATAAATTCAGGATTTGAGACTTTTCTTAGTCCTGCGGGAGATGGGACTTGAACCCACACGATCGCAATGACCACCAGATCCTTAGTCTGGCCTGTCTGCCAATTCCAGCACTCCCGCATATTCTATTTTGCTAATCTGTGACTTTATAACTCAATCACATATTAAAAGTGTGACCTTGTATAGATTACTACGTTTTCACAAAAAATGCAATGGTAAATTGCAATTTTTTGCGAAAACATGAATAATTATCACTAAGCCAGCTTTGTTTTAGCCACTTCAACCAGTTTTGCAAAGCCTTCTGCGTCAGAAACTGCTAACTCTGCAAGCATTTTTCTGTTCATATCAACACCTGCTAACTTTAAGCCGTACATAAACTTGCTATATGATAAACCGTTCATTCTTGCTGCTGCATTGATACGTGCAATCCACAAACGTCTAAACTGTCTTTTTCTCTGCTTTCTGCCAGCATATGAAGAAGTAAGTGCTCTCATTACAGACTGTTTTGCCACTCTATACTGCTTAGATCTTGCTCCTCTATATCCCTTTGCAAGCTTTAATGTTCTATTATGTCTTTTCTTTGCGCCTACGCCGCCTTTCACTCTTGCCATCTTTATTTCCTCCTAATTCAATCCTCTTAAAGATAAGGTAAAATCTTCTTCATTACCTTTTCGTTTGTTTTATCCATCATTGCTGCTTTTCTAAGTTCTCTTTTCTTCTTAGCAGTCTTCTTAGTTAAAATGTGACGCTTATACGCTTTATTTCTCTTTAATTTACCAGTTCCTGTTTTCTTAAAACGCTTAGCAGCTGCTCTGTTTGTCTTTAATTTTGGCATTTTTATTTCCTCCTTAAATGTCTGTTGTCTCTTATATAATCGGAACACTGTTCCTTCATATACTCACCCTTAATTTATAACCACTTTTGCAACGCAAAGGTGATCGCCTGCCTGCACCGCCTATCACTTTTTAATCCATTGCAATGTAACTGATTACCTGTTTACGCACTTACAAAATGATTACACTCGTAAAGTGATTCTTGTGCGGCAATTCCCATCTTGTAGATTTTACAAACCACCTGATCTGACACAATCCGGGTCTTACCTCTTCTCTGACAGAAACATGATCATACTTCTTCCTTCAAATTTTGCCGGCTTGTCAATTACCGCAATATCCTCAAGCTGTTTAGCAAACTCATCTAAAATAACCTTGCTCTGGTTCACATGGGCAAGCTCTCTGCCACGAAATCTCAGGGTAACCTTTACTTTATCGCCTTTTGATAAAAATTTTCTCGCCTGATTTACCTTTGTATTCAAATCATTGGTATCAATATTAGGAGATAAGCGAACCTCTTTAATATCAATCGTCTTCTGTTTCTTTTTCGCTTCTTTTTCTTTTCTTGCAAGTTCATAGCGGTATTTTCCGTAATCAATAATCTTACATACCGGCGGCTTTGCTGTTGGGGCAATCTTTACCAGATCAAGCTCCGCTTCTCTTGCCAGCTTCATAGCATCCTTTGCTGACATAATCCCTAACTGCTCTCCTTCAGAACCAATCAATCTGATTTCCTTATCACGAATCTGCTCATTAATCATTAACTCGCTAATGGTTTTGTACCTCCATCTCAAATGTTATAAATAAAAAAGTGGATAGCATACCTATCCACTTTATTAGAAACCTACTGTTTGCATTATCATTCTAATATTCAACCCAAGTCGCCCCTGCGCTAAGGTGAGAGTGGATACTCTGCTTTGTTGTCTCGTCACACGACTTGAATAGAGTACCATATATTTCTATTCAAGTCAAGCAATTTTTATGCATTATTTTCATACATTGCCGGTAGCCGGTTCAAATACAGTTTTCACATCAGCCCTATTCACTGTGCCCTGCTTTTGCATAGCTAATCTGCAAAACTCGTCCTGGGCCGCAATTTTTGCCATTCCCCTAAGATCCTGTTTTTCATATTCTCTGCTATTGGGCTGTAAAATATGTGCTTTCAAAGTATCAGATAGCTGAAGCGTCAAAATGTTTATTACCTCCTGTTTTAAAATCTCATCTTCAACAGGGAATGTAATCTCTACACGTTTGTCCAGATTACGGGGCATCCAGTCCGCACTTCCCATATAGACATCTTCAAAACCATCATTGTAAAAATAGAAAATTCTGGAATGCTCCAAAAAATTACCCACAATGGAGCGTACCCTGATATTTTCCGATACCTCAGGAATTCCTACTTTCAGACAGCAGATGCCACGAATAATCAAATCAATCTGCACTCCTGCTGTACTAGCTTTATATAAAGCATCGATTATCATCGGATCGCAAAGGGAATTCATTTTTGCTATAATCTTTGCCTTCTTACCCTTCTTTGCATTTTCCGTTTCGCGATTAATCAGCATTAAAAAACGATCCTTCAGCCAAATGGGTGCAACCATCAGCTTATTCCATACCGGAGGTTCTGAATAACCGGAAAGCATATTAAACACTGCCGTAGCATCTTCACCAACTGCATCATTACATGTCAAAAGACCCATATCGGTATATAGCTTCGCTGTAACATCATTATAATTACCCGTACCCAGATGCACATACCTGCGAATACCGTCCTCTTCCCGTCTTACCACCAATGCAATCTTTGAATGGGTTTTGAGACCCACCAAACCATAAATAACATGACACCCTGCCTTTTCCAGCATTTTTGCCCAGCCGATATTATTTTCTTCATCAAATCTTGCCTTTAATTCCACCAATACCGTAACCTGTTTGCCATTTTCAGCAGCCCTTGCCAGTGAAGCAACAATCGGCGAATTACCGCTGACACGATACAAGGTCTGTTTGATCGCTAATACATTGGGATCATTGGCTGCTTGAGAAATGAAATCAATCACCGGGGTAAATTCATAATACGGATGGTGCAGCAATATATCATGTTCGCTAATCTGTTCAAAAATCCCGCGTTCTCTGTCAAGTCCCGGTACAGGCTGCGGAATAAATTTGGGAAGCTTATATTCATCAAATCCTTCTAAACCATATGCTTTCATTAGGAATGTCAAATCCAAAGGTCCTTTAATCTTATAGAGATAATCTTCATCCACATGCAGCTGTTCCATCAGCTTCTTTAACAGGCGTTTATCCATTGTATCCGCAACCTCTAAACGGATTACTTCTCCCCACTGTCGTTTTTTAATCTGTTTTTCAATTTCTTTTAATAAATCAGCCGCATCATCCTCATCAATCGTCAGATCCGCATTTCTCATAATACGATACGGATGTGCACTTAAAATAGTATAATTCAGAAACAGCTTATCCAGATTCCGTTCAATAACTTCCTCCAAAAGGATAATCTCTTTTCCCTCCCCATTTTCAGAAGGAATCTCTATGATTCGCGGAAGAACTCCCGGCACCTGCACTGTCGCTATATCCACTACATCTTCCTTTTTCTTATCCTTGATCAATGCTCCGATATTCAATGTCTTATTCTGAATCAGCGGAAATGGTCTTGACTGATCTACCGCCATCGGAGTTAATACCGGATATACATCTTTTCTAAAGTATTCATCTACATATGCCCCCTGCTTTTCCGACAGGTCTTCATGATGCCGTACCAAATGCAGACCACATTTCTCCAGCTGAGGCAGCAAAGAGCGATTTAATATTTTATACTGGTCAGCCATAAATTCCTTGGCCTCAGGTAAAATTTCTTCCAGCTGTTCCTTAGGTGTCATACCTGCAATATCCTGTTTTGTATAACCGGCATGTACCATATCCATCAAAGATGCAATGCGAATCATAAAAAATTCATCCAGATTGGAGGCTGTAATACTCAAGAACTTAATCCGTTCAAACAAAAGAATACTTTTATCCTTTGCTTCTGCAAGAATACGTTTATTAAACTGAAGCCAGGAAAGTTCTCTATTTTCCAGATATTCCGGCTTTAAATATTTACTTTTTTCCTTCATTCCTTACACGCTCCTTTTCTGTTTTAATACCGGCTTAATTCCATATACCCGCAGGAAAAATTCTGCCTTATCATCAAAAAGTCCTCTTTCCAAAGCCAGATCACAAAGGGTATCAATCGTAATGACCAGCTGCTTATCTTTTATAACAATATTATATGCACTTGCCTTCTGCTTATGGGAACGGTCCATTGCATTTGCAACTTTAAGGATTGCTACTAATTTGGCAATGGTCATATACTCCCCATCCCCAGTCTCTCCATGAAGTTCACGGTAGTCCGGCAATGGAATGGAATTATATTTCACAATATTCGCAATCTCTTCTCTTTCCTTATGGGAAAGTCCCATTATTTCAGTTGACATAATAATGGAATAAGAATGAGACCCTGCCCCTCTCATATTGATAAATTTACCACAATCATGTAATGTTGCAGCAATTTCCAATTGTAGTCTTGCATTACTTTTCAGTCCATGAATCTTCTTGGTTTTATCAAAAATCTGACACGCAATTTTGGACACATTCACATTGTGTTCTTTATTACATCTGTACCTCTTTGCAATCTGAAGAACTGAAGATCTTATATCATCTTCAAAATTCCGTTTAAATGACAGTTTTCTGCTTTTTTCCATCTCATCTACAATAATACCATCGCACAGATCAATATTCGGAGTCCAGATAAGATCCGCCTTAGACTGTCTTAAAAAAATACTATAAATCATTGCCGCAGGCAGTAACAGAGTTGCCCGCTCATATGGTATTTTGTATTCTGCTGCAAGATCTGACGGAGTTTTACTAAGCAGTTTTTCTAAAATTATATTTAACTGCTTTTCGTTCAGATTATCTTCAATAGAAAGCTCTGGAACAATCTGAATCATTTTCTCCGTTTCATCGCCAATAGCAATAATATTTTTAATCTCCTTTTCGCCCAGATAATAATGCTTAAATGTGTCTATTTCGTTTGCAATAAATTCTTCCATTACACGTTCCAGATGGACCATATCAAAATGAAAAAATTTCAAACGTTCCCTGACACGCAGCACACCAATAGGAATATTTTGCGTTGCAGTGAGTTTACCATTATTCATAAGTGAAATCTGAATACTTCCCGCCCCGATATCTACAATCGCCGTATTCTTCTCCACAATTTTTTCAAAATGTTCCGACTTTACTGCAAGACCTTTATACATCAAAAAACGGTTTTCTGAATTACTCAATATCTTCACTTCAATACCTGTACGAAGCTTTAACAGATCCAGAACCATCAGATTATTCTTGGCTTCTCTTACAGCACTTGTGGCATATGCACTGTATTCCGTGGTCCCATATTCCCTCATTTTCTTAGCAAAACGACTTAAGATATCACAAAGTTTATCCACCGACTCCTGGGAAATATATCCGTCTGCATAAGTATCCGAACCTAATTCAATGATATTGCTTACATAATCCAGCTGACGGTATCCCTTTTTTGCTGTAATTTCAAAAATTTTCATAGATACATCTGTTGAGCCTACATCAATCGCCGCAAATGTCTTATATGCCATTTCTTCATCCCTCCTATCCATATATAGCTAAATTTCACTTGCAAAACAATTGTTACTTATCAGAAACAAAACACCCCAGTATCCTAAAGTTCTCTGTCTCGGCCATTATGCCCTTTAAGGCATTTTTCACCCGGTTATCACCTAAATTCCCCTCAAAATCCACAAAAAAACAGTATTCCCACTGTTTTCCTGATAGGGGAACCGATTCAATACTTGTCATATTAATATCATTAAAAATAAAATGTGCCAGAATATTATAAAGTGTACCACAGGTATGTGGAAGAGAAAAAGAAATGCTGACTTTATCCGCATCTTTTACATATTCTTTTTTATTTGAGACGATCACAAACCGGGTAGTGTTGTTATCCGCTACATTAAGCTGGGGATTTAAAACAGAAAGCCCATAAATTTTTGCTGCCCGCTCACTGGCGATCGCAACCTGCGTCATATCCCCTTCATCACACACTTTTTTGGCACTTTCTGCCGTATTTGCCATACTCACCTGTTTCCAATTCTTATTCTCCAGATATTCCTTGGACTGTAAAAATCCCTGCGGATGGGAATACACCATCTTTACTTTTGACAAATCTGTGCCTGGTATCCCTAACAGACACTGATTGATCTGTATCATCTGCTCTCCAACGATGGAAAGTGAAAAACGTTCTAACAAATCATAAATACCATTCACAAACCCCGCAGAAGAATTCTCAATAGGCAATACACCATAAGATGCTTTTCCTTCTGCCACCTGCTTTGCAACATCAAGAAACTCTTTAACATGATCTCCTTGCATACCTTCACCAAAATAAGCCACCATAGCCGTTTCTGCAAAAGCTCCAGGAACCCCTGCATATACTACCTTCGTATCCTGCGTTACCTTTAACCTTCCGATTTCAGAAAACATTGCATCGATTACATGATCCTGGTCACCAATCACACTATACTGATAACGTCTGGAAACCGACATTATCTGTAAAAATAACTCCTGTATGCTTTTTGCATTAAACTCGGTGCTTGCCATCAAACCCAGTTTTTCCAGTTTTTGAAGTTCCCTTTCCCTGTCATAAATCGGTTTTCCGGTAGACTTTTTATATTTTGCCACCTCTAACGCCAAATCCATTCTCTGCTCTATTAATTTTACAATCTCTTTATCTACTGCATCAATTTCTTCCCTTATCTTATTGAGATCCTGTACCATACCTGTTCTCCTTATTCTAAAACTAATTACTGTGCTTTCTCAGTTCTTCCAGCATTTCCATAACTGATTTATGATATACCGGATGTATAAAATATGGTGCGATTGCTGCAAGAGGTTCTAATACAAACTCTCGTTTGGGAATCTCAATATGTGGAATCTTCAAATCTTCCTCCATAATAACAGCATCATCATAAAAAAGAATATCAATGTCCAAAGTTCTTGGTCCCCAATGGACAATTCTCTCCCTATGCGCTTCCTTTTCTATACCAAGGGTAGTTTCTAAAAGTTCATGTGCTGCTTTTAAGGTCTCAACCTCCAGTGCACCATTCAAAAATTTGTCCTGTTCCACCCCGCCATATGGTTCCGTTTCCAAATAATCGGATACTGCCGTTACCTTTGTATCAGGCAGGGCATTTAAACGGTCAATCGCAAAATCCAGATACCCTTCCTTATCTCCCATATTAGAACCAATGGAAAGATATACCTTATGCCATCCTCTCTTAATCGTAACACCTACTGTATCCATGGATACCAAAACCGGTGCCCAAGGTTTTTTCACAGTAATTTCTACTTCCTTTAACTTAGAAAATGTAAGCAGAAGTTTTTCTGCAATCTCTTCCGCTAACCGTTCAATCAACAGATACCGTTCTGACTCCACCAATTTCTTTATAATCTGGCAGACTTCCCCATAATCAAGGGATTCCTTTAAATCATCTGTCTTTCCGGCTTCTCTGGTTTCCAAAAACAGTCTTGCACTGATTATAAATTTTTGTCCGAGAAATGCTTCCTCCTCAAACACCCCATGATAACCAAAAGTTTCCAAATCCTTAATTATAATTTGGTCCATGTAATTCTCCTTTTCCACCATAATATATTGAAACCACCCAATCTTTTGCCTTTACCGAGCCCTCATGATCGCTTCTGCCATGCGCAGTCCCCTCACATTGGTTTCTACATCGTGTACACGAAAAACAGAACAGCCTGCCACCAGCCCTAATATAGAAGTTGCCAGAGTTCCTTCCTCTCTTTGTGTCACAGGCAGATCCAGCGTTTTGCCAATCATGGATTTTCTTGACGTTCCTAAAAGCACCGGATACCCCAATTCCTTCATCCTATCCAAATGCTTCATCATGGACAGATTATCTTCCAGATCTTTTGCAAAACCGATTCCCGGATCCAGCATAATTTTATCTTTTGAGATTCCTGCCTCCAGTGCAATCCGGATACTCTCCCGCAAATCGTCCAACACATCTTCAATAAATGAAGTATACTTCCTATCATGCCGGTTATGCATCAGACAACAGGGGATACCCGCTTTTGCAATCACTTCTGCCATCGTGCCATCCCACTTAAGCCCCCAGATATCATTTAATAAATCTGCACCTTCCCTGATACCGGCATCAGCCACATCTGATTTGTATGTATCCAAAGATACCGGAATATCAAACCGTTCTTTGATTTTGCAAATGACCGGACAGACTCTTTCCATCTCTTCTTCTGAGGAAATCTGAATATGGTCAGGTCTTGTAGACTCCCCACCCACATCCAGAATATCAGCTCCCTCTTTTATCATTTTCTCTGCCTGATAAAGAGCCTGATCCATATTATTATATTTTCCGCCATCTGAAAAAGAATCCGGCGTTACATTTAAAATACCCATTATATAAAAATGATTGTCAAAATCAAATTCTCTGCTTCCTATAATCATGTTTCATTCCTCTTTTTATTTATTTTTTACAATCCGTTTCATCAACCCTGCATAGGATTTACATTAGAAAACGAATCAACACACTATTCAATACTGAATACTTCCGTTCTTCTTCTCCTTCTCCCAGTAACATTCCTTCCACGCTTTGCAGCAAAAACAATTTCTGCTAAGTTTGTCTGCCTGATAAAGTAATGTATTCAGGGAATCATCAGCTTCTGCCCCCGCTGCCTGATGTTCCATAATAGCATTTGTGATAAGTGAAATCTCCCATTCTTCAAATTGACAATCTGCCAGAATCTCTCTTGCAATAGATGCACCTGCCTCATGATGGGACATCTGCCTGCTATACTGTTCGGCTCTCCCGATATCATGTAAAAGTGCTGCTGCATATAGCACCTCTTTATCAAATGACAAATTCCTTTCCAACACCATGATATATAATATTCTTGCCACGTCCAACGCATGGGCAAGCCCATGCTTGCAAAAAATTCTATCCTGCTCTGCTTCCTCTATACGTTTCCCCTGATCTTGATATATTGGATGCATCATAACCTTATCAATTCGCTCCATGACTCTATCCTGCTTTATCCTTTAATTTCTCCTATATAAGAAAGTGATCCCCATGCCGTTATCACTGCCGGTTTTCCCTGTTCTTCATAGCGTGCCCACTCTTTCTTTGCCTGCTCTACCGCATCCGCAACCGTCGGACACGCCTCCACATTCTTACAATATGGCAAAATACTGTTTTTTAAAATAATACCACCAAGTCCCCTTTTATTTGCCGGTGTAACCACAAATATTTTTTCTGCCATGGGACAAAGAATCCTCACCATCTCATCATATTCTTTATCCTTTAATACTCCTATTATAAAGAGAAAACGCCTATTTGTAAAATGCTTTTCAAGACTTTCTTTTAAAGCCAGAACAGCCCCTGCATTATGTGCACCATCCTTTATAAATAAAGGCTTATCCGATATTTTTTCAAATCTGCCTTCCCAATATGCATTCAGCAGACTTTCACCAAGAAGGCTTCCATCCAAAAAAAGCTTTGTTTCAATTGCCGTTATAGCATTGAAAATCTGAAATGTTCCCGGCATCCGAATCCGGTATTGTTCCCCCTTATAACAAAAGACACTCTCCGACAATGTCTCTGAAAGAATACTGACATCCTCCTTTTTCACCTGATCGAATACCGGTATTTCTTTTCTTCTGTCCACAGTCTGTGCAGCATTACACAAATCAAACTCTGTCCGCAGTATTTTCAAAATTCCTGTATCGTTGGGATAAGCAACTACAGGACAGCCAGCTTTAATGATTCCGGCCTTTTCCAATGCTATTTCCTCAACCGTATCCCCCAGAAACTGCATATGATCCATACTGATGGACGCAAACACTGTACAAAGAGGCTTTTTTACAACATTCGTGGCATCCCGCCTTCCACCCATACCTGTTTCCAATATGACCAAATCAACTTTTTGCTCCAAAAAATACAAAAATGCAACGGCAGTTTCTATCTCAAAGGCTGTCGGTAATGCTTCGCCTTCACTCTCCATATCCTGCAATACATCCAGCACTCGCTCCAGCAGTCCTGCAAAAGTTTCTTCAGGCATATACTCGCCGTTTATCTGAAACCGCTCCAGATAACAGTGAAGAGTAGGCGATATATATCTTCCCACATATTTCCCCTCTGCCCGATACATCATCTCCAAAAAAGTACAAATACTTCCCTTTCCATTCGTCCCTGCCACATGAATCACCTGTAAACGTTCCTGAGGATTATGCAGTCTGTCCAGTAGATTCCTTATTGGTGTCAGCCCCAGAATACTGCCCTTTTTGCCCATTTTCTCCATATATGCCATTGCTTCTTCATATGTCATGATTTATTTACCTGATTTCTTAAATATAATACTCATTGTTCAAATACTGCCATTAGATAATTGCAAAACACTGCTTTTGTTACTGTTCGTTGTACACTATTTTGAAAATAAAGAGTCTCGCAATTGCCTATATAAATATTACCATAATCAAAGGAAGAATTCCAGCGTTGCGACACAAAAAAAGAACCACCGCACTAAGACTTTTCCTTTCGTTTTTTATGCGGCAGCTCTTTTCTATTTTTCTCCACTAAGCTTTATTCTTCTACAGAATTACAGGATACATGCTGTATCAGCGGTGTATCCGCATCTATCGGAAGTATTTCATATCCTTCACTTTTCAATGTATCAATCAACAGCTGAAGAGATTCAACTGTTGTATGTGTAGTCTGCAAATCATGCATCAGCACAATGGAATCCTGATTATTTGAGACATCGTTCATAATATTTTTCACTAACTGATCCGGCGAAAGACCAGAAGTCACTGCATCCCCATTTAAAGCATTCCAGTCATAATAATTAATATTATTTTCATTCAGATATGCTATATAATCCTGTATCGGTAATGGTGCGACGTTATTGGAGCTCCCCCCCGGAAAACGGAAAATACTGCTCTTGGTTCCCGTCACATCATAAATTAAATCATTTAATTTCGTTATCTCCTCAGCAAAAGAATTCGCTGATGCATAAAAATCCTGATAGACATGGGAGTACGAATGCATACCGATCGTATGTCCTTCATCTACAATTCTTTTATAATAGTCATAATACTGCTTATCTCTTCCGATCACAAAAAATGTAGCCTTAACGTCATTCGCCGACAAAATGTCCAAAATCTGACCTGTATAAATTGACGGGCCATCATCAAACGTTAAATACACTCTTTTCCCGGTTTTTTTAGATGTCTTACCTGCTTTTTCCGTATTTTTTTCGTTATCATCCGTCTGCTCGGTCTCCGTATCTTTTGAATCCTGTTCATCCTCCGTATTGACCACATTATTCGTATCTACACTGGCATTGCCCAGAACAGATTTTATGGAATCAGCAAACACCTCACTGTCCGCATGGGGATTATTTAAAAAAGCTTCCCTGCTGGAACGCAGAGTCAGATAGTCTCCCCCATCTTCACTTAAGGCATACTCCAGTTTCTGTTCTAACTGATCAACCTTATAAAAAAGAAAAACACTTGTAAAGATTGGCAGCATCGTCATAACCAAAAAACCATATATAATTATTTTCTTATATAGCTCAATCCGTCTTCTTTTCTCAAGCTGAGCTCTGGTAATCTTCGCCATTTCATCACCTGTTTTCTTAACTACTTTTTCATTAGTATTTTCTGTTTTCTTTTTATTCATTCAAAAATCAAACAATTAAAATATGCACAATTTTTTCTAAGCCTGCTTATTATAAATAAAGATTTTTTTTTCGTCAAGCCACGTTTTCTGGTAATCTAAGGCATTTTTTGTCCTTTTGAATATAATATAAGTATAGGGAAAAGGAAGTGTGAAATATTGGGAATACCATTGCTAGAATTTTTTAATGTTAATTACACTTATCACACAATATCTTGTGAGACAACATCACTTAAAGATATTTCATTTACACTAAACAAAAATGAATTTATTTCATTTGTTGGTCCCAGCGGATGCGGCAAAACCACTCTGTTAAATCTAATTGCCGGACTACTTCCCGTTTCCTCCGGAGAAATCCGAATTAACGGAAACTCACTGGAAGAATCAAGCATCAACATTGGATATATGCTGCAAAAAGATCATCTGCTGGAATGGCGGACTATTTACCGGAATCTTACTCTCGGATTAGAAATACAGCATAAACTGGACAAAGCACATCTGGATATTATAGATGATCTGCTAAAGACTTATGGTCTATGGGATTTTAGGAATGCTTATCCAAGACAGCTGTCGGGAGGTATGCGGCAGCGGGCTGCTTTAATTCGTACCCTGGCTCTCTCTCCCGAAATTTTATTACTGGATGAACCTTTTAGTGCACTGGATTACCAGACCCGTATGAATGTTTCCAACGATATTGGATCGATCATAAAAGAAAAGGGCATCAGTACACTATTGGTAACCCATGATTTAGCAGAAGCAATCTCCATGGCAGACCGAGTTATCGTACTCACAAAACGGCCCGGCACAATCAAAGAAATCATTCCTATCCATTTAAGTATAAAGAACCGCACACCGAGAACCTCCAGAAATGCACCCGAATTCAATACGTATTATAATCAGATTTGGGAGGCTGTCCACGATGAAAATGAAGACTTTGGATAAGACAATACCATCAGAGAATAAAAAAACACCAGATATCTTAAACTGTGCCCCTGTTTCTGACACACAGATAGCATATGTCAAAAAGATCAAACGCGGCCGGATTCTGATCCGACTCTACCAGTTACTCATCTTTATCAGCTTTCTGACCGTCTGGGAGTATACTGCAAAACAGGGAATCATAAATGATTTCATTTTCTGCTACCCTTCCAAGCTGTCTGCCACAATGATATCCATGTTAAAAGACGGCTCTTTACTTTATCATATCGGGATTACGCTTTACGAAACACTGACCAGCTTTGCCATTGTTATCATCGGAAGCCTGATCATAGCAACTCTTTTTTGGTGGAATGAAACACTATCCAAAGTATTGGAACCCTATCTTGTCATCTTAAATGCACTCCCAAAGTCTGCACTGGCACCTGTACTCATCGTATGGCTTGGCTCTAACAAAACTACCATCATCGTCTGTGCCTGTAGTGTTGCAATCTTTGGCAGCATTTTGAATATATACACCGGTTTTATAAATGTTGATATTGATAAACTCAAACTGATCGAAACCCTGAAAGGAAATCGCTTCCAATGTCTCAGACTTGTTGTATTTCCAAGCAATGTACCAAACATTATCAGCATTATGAAGGTCAATATCGGTCTATGCCTTGTGGGCGTTGTTATCGGGGAATTCCTTGCAGCAAGAGAAGGCCTGGGCTACCTGATAATATATGGCTCCCAGACCTTTAAAATGAGCAATGTATTGCTTTCCATATTAATCCTTTGTGTAATTGCCATGCTGTTGTATATGGTATTACAGCACATCGAAAAAAAATTAGCGGAATATTTTTAATCCTCTATAATATCAATTACCGCCACCGGGCAGGCTGACCTTGCAGATTCTGCGGAAGCAAAATTGGAATCATCCATTTTTCCGTTTGCTTCCGCTTTTCCGTCTTCATCAAAAGCAAACACTTCCGGACAGGTACTTACACATAGACCGCAACTGATACAACCGTCTTTATTCACAACTGCTTTCATATTTACCTCCAAACACCCAAATAGTGTAAAACATATTTTGTCGCTAACGGTAGTATGTGCATCTATATTTTTTTTATACTGTTTCATAAAATGTCTTTATAAAATTTTTAAGTGCCCCGTAATCTGCCACTGCTCCTAATTCTACAGCGGAGTGCATAGCCAGAATCGGCATTCCCACATCTGCACACGGAAACGGAAGATGGGATGTGACAATCGGCCCCAATGTGCTTCCACCTGGAATCCCTGTTTTATTGATTGCAATGGAAAATGGGATATTCTCTTTGCTGCACAGTTGTTTTATTACCGCAGCACTCTCTGCTGTCGTTCCATACTTTTGTCCCACACTGCGTTTAATGGAAATACCATGTCCCAGATATGCTCTGTTATTCGCATCACTCTTTTCCTCATAATTGGGATGGTTTGCATGGGCAACATCCACAGAAAGCAGAAAACTTTTTTCCAAAATTTTACTTTTATCAAACCTGTTCCCACGTAACCCTTTACCAATCTTATCAATCACCAGAGGAAGGAATTCACTGTCTGCCCCCTGCTTCGTTAAACTTCCCACTTCCTCATTATCAAAAACAACCATCAAATCAACTGTATGATCCGGTATTTTCCCACAACTTTTTATCCCATTCAAAATAGAAGCTACCGAAGTCAGATTATCCAGTCTCGAAGCTGCTATCATGGAAGAATCCAGACCTGCCACCATGGGGACATCCATATTATACAGATATAAATCATAATCTAATATATCACTGGTTTGAATGTTAAGACTGTCAGCCACATTTGACAGTAAATCCTCTACTTCAGACAGAGCAGCCAGGGGGACCAGCTCTTTTGCGGTCTCCAATGCTCCTTTTTTATTCAACTCTTTATCCATATGAATGGCAAGACTTGGGATAATACAAAGAGGTCTGTCACTTTTATAGAGTAAAACTTGCGGAGTAAATACTGTTTTTCCTTTTACAACCACCCTGCCAGCCACTCCCAGCGGACGGTCTATCCATGATTTCTGATACATTCCGCCATAAATTTCAACATTCAGCCTTGCACAATATCTGCCTTTTACCATAGGATTCGGTTTTATCTGAAAACATGGAAAATCACTGTGCGCCATTGCAATGCGAAAAGCCGGAAAATCATCTATATGCGCCCCTGTCCGGAATGCTACGCAGCCTGAACTATATAAGTTTACATAATACCCACTATTTTTCTTTAACTCCCACTCATCCTCTATATTTAGTTCCTGAAATTGATTTTTTAATAAATCCTTTTTTACATAATCCACTACATGCGAAGCCGTTACACCTCTCTTCAGCAATCTAAATAGCTCTTCCACCAATCAATTCCTCCTGCTCTTCCCATACTGTTCTGCATAAAATCATCATATCTTACTTACCATTATCCCGCACTAAAATAACCTGCTTAGCGGTTGTATATGTTTTTGAAAAATCTACCTGTTTAAGCCTTTCATCCGTCACTGACATCGCAGCTGCCCCTACATCAGCAATCCCCCTGTCCACTGCCGAAAGAATGGAATCAAATGCAATATTTTCTATCTCCAGCTCCATATCCAGCACATCACAGACAGCTTTCATCAAATCAATATCAAATCCTGTTACTTCTTCCCCCACTATACTTTCATATGGTGGGAATTCTGCGTTGGTCACCACTACCAGCTTCCCATTCGCATGTGAAACTTTATCTTCTCCCTGATACAGACTCTCACTTGCACCGTCATAAATCCAGTTCTTTGTAATCTCCTCTAAAGTACCGTCTGCCTCTATCTTATCCAAAGCATCATTTATTTTATCCAATAATTCCTTATTTCCTTTTTTTACCACTAAACCATACTCTTCCTCGGCATAACTTTCCTCTAAAATCCGAATATTTTCAAATTCTCCTGCAAACACGTTTGCCGGACCGTCATCCAGCATAACTGCATCGATTTCCCCTGCCTGCAAGGCCACTATCGCATCTTTTCCTTTATTAAACCTCTGTACCTGGGCGCCTTCAATCTCGGATGCATAAACATCTCCTGTAGTTTTAAGCTGTACCCCGATTTTCTTTCCTTTTAAATCCTCTAAAGAATAAACTGTATTTTCCGGCACCTTACTGCATCCACAAAGCAGCATAAATCCCATAACTGCGTTAAACAGCCAAATTTTTCTTACTATATCCCTCTTCATATGACATCCTCCTTTGCAGCCACTTTTGCAGTGCAAAAGTAATGGGCTGGCAATCCCCATCTTCCAAATTTCATTATACGCTTGATCCTATCCTTCATTTACAATGATATCATCAATAAAAATTATTTTCCTAAAACATAATATCATTTAAAATACAATCTGATTTCTTCCATTACGCTTCCCGGTATACAGCTTATCATCCGCCTCTTTGATAACTTCTTCATATGGTACATTTCCTGTCATTTCCTTTATTCCAAAAGTCATCGTCACCCTGACCTGCTTCTCCTCATATTCAAAAATATAATTTCTGATATGTTCTGCCAGCATCTCTACTTTCTGTTTCACATCTTCCAAATCCAGTTCGTAAATCAATAAAAATTCTTCTCCTCCCCACCGGCTTGCAAATCCACAGCCGTCCACGCTATCACGTATCATAGCGGATATGCCTGTTAAAATATAATCACCGCAGTCATGACCATACTGGTCATTTATTTTCTTAAACCAATCAATATCACACATAACCACCGTAAATTTCTTATTTTCTCTTATCAAAGCTTTTAACTGGTTATTACAGCTCCTTCTGTTATAAAGTGCTGTCAGGGAATCCAGTTCAACCAGATTTTTTAAAGCTATGCACATTTTCTCTGCATATACACCGATTTCTCCAATCTCGTCCCTTCTCTTTGTAATCCTTTTATCTATGGAACCTACAAGATTTCCATCCGATATGGTACGAAGATACTGCTTGATCAAATCAATATCCTTAATCATTCCTTTAGAAAACTTCCTGCTGCTGACAGAAGAAAATAAAATTGCAAGCATGGAAAAAATCAGAAACCACAGTATGATTTTTCCCACATTCCGGTAAACAATCTCTGTTGGCTTACCGGCAAATATCATGCCTACAATCTCTCCCCCTTCATTTTGTAATGGTGTATAGTACCCGATAAAGTCCCTTCCGTCGATCTGAATCCTTTTTGCAAAAAAATTCTCACCCTCCTCAAGAACCATACGTGCAACTTCCTGATCTGCTTTCGTACCTGCTGCTGACACACCATACTGGTTCTCAACGGTAGTCAGTATCCGGGTATCTCTCCAGAATATAGTAGTATCTATCTCTGATTTATTCTTAATATCATAAAGCATGGTGGAATCACTGATATTAATGGAACCTTTTTTCAGCATCCCATCCTCATAAGTGTAATCTCCCCGTACTGTCAAATCAAAACAGCCTTTTAAAACATAGGTTGTTGTCTCCAGTTCATCATGTATATTATCAGCAGCCAAGCCATAGATTAAAAAAATTCCAAAAATAAAAATTGCTGCTCCAAGCAGTGTTGTCGGCAGTAAACTAATAGAAAGCAGTTTCCATTTGATACTGTTCCTTTTGCTATTCAATATTAATATCCCTCCCTGCATTTTTTCAATTATACATTCTTTTTATTATACGGTATTTTTTAACAATATTCAATTAGAAGTTACAGCCTCTCTTTAAGTTGAACGAAAACTACAACTACAAATCCAGATCAAGATGCAGTATAAAATCCTCTTGCGAATCTTACGGCATCATGCTAAACTAAACACATACATTTAAGTGAAACGGAGATTTTTATGCAGGCAGTCGAAATCTTAGACATTAAAAATTTTATGCAGCTTTTATTCCAGACAAATATATTAGATTCTTATGAATTCGTGTCCGCAGAGCTTTCTACAGACATCTCGTACTCCTTAAACGGTCATATCCATAAGGAATTTTTTAACGAAGAAGAAACCAATTCCATAGGATTAACGGATTATGATTATCTTCCATGGCATCTGGCTAAAGAAAAACTTTTTTTGCTGATCAAAGGAAAGAAAACCCCTTTACAGTTAAAAATCGTTTTAAAAGCCTGTAAAAGTCAGACACAAGATTTTTTATCCAAAACGAATTCATCACTTAATTCCAATGATATTGATGGTATCTTTCTAAATATTATTTTTCAGGAAAATAAATTAAATGTGATTTGCGGAATTTCCTATAAAATTTTTACAATGGACAAGCAATTAGAATCTGAATTTTCCAACAGCATTACCACATTATTCAAATCAAATGATATTGCATGCAAATAATCCTTATATATTACTTCCAGAAACGTGGTATTCCTTTTATCAATAATGTGTTTTTTCATTTTTGTTAGCACTCATTCAAAATGAGTGCTAATTTTCTCTTGACTTTTTTCCAACAATACACTATTATTATGGTTATACTTGATAATCGTTAATATTTTGTAATGGTATAATTTCATTTCTTATTACCATTACCAGCAAATATATTTAATTTAAGGAGATGTTTTTATGGCAAGTAAGAAAAAAGGAAGCTTATCCATTAACAGTGATAATATCTTCCCTATTATCAAGAAGTGGTTATATTCTGACCATGACATTTTTATCCGTGAGGTTATATCCAATGCATGTGATGCAGTTACCAAGCTCCGTAAACTGACGCTGATAGGTGAATACGAAGAATCTGATGATGTGGCATATAGAATTGACGTAATTGCCAGCCCCTCAGATAAGACACTTACATTTATCGACAACGGTATCGGAATGACTGCTGGAGAAGTCAACGAATACATTAACCAGATTGCTTTTTCCGGCGCATCTGATTTCCTTGAGAAATATAAGGACAAAGCCACAGATGACCAGATTATCGGTCACTTTGGTCTGGGCTTTTACTCCACATTTATGGTGGCAGATAAAGTTACGATCAATACGCTTTCTTATCAGAAAGATGCCGAACCGGTATTCTGGGAATGTGATGGCGGAACCGAATATACCATGTCAACGGGCGACCGTGACGTACATGGTACAGAGATCACCTTATATCTCAACGAAGATAGTTATGAATTTGCCAATGAGTACCGTGTAAAAGAGGTCTTAGAGAAATATTGTTCTTTTATGCCTGAGGAAATTTATTTTACAAATGCAGATGCTGCCAAGGAAGCGGATGATGAAATCATTGATGCGGACACTGTAAAAGATTCCGATACAAATGATACAGTAAATGAAGAAGCAGACAATGCTGATGAGGAAAAGAACGAAGAACCAAAAGAAAAACCTATTAATGACACCACTCCTCTCTGGAATAAGCATCCTAATGACTGTACCGAAGACGAATACAAGGAATTTTACCGCAAAGTATTTCTGGATTTCAAGGAACCTTTATTCTGGATTCATTTAAATATGGATTATCCTTTCAATTTAAAAGGTATCCTGTATTTTCCAAAATTTAATTCAGAATATGACAGTTTAGAGGGAACTATCAAATTATATAATAATCAGGTCTTTATTGCTGACAACATCAAGGAAGTAATCCCTGAGTTCCTGTTGCTGCTAAAGGGTGTTATAGACTGTCCGGATCTCCCGCTAAATGTATCCCGCAGTGCATTACAAAATGACGGTTTTGTAAAAAAAATATCTGACTATATTACAAAAAAGGTAGCTGACAAGCTCTCCGGCATGTTCAAAACAGAACGGGAAAGTTATGAAAAATATTGGGATGATTTAAGTCCATTTATCAAATTTGGCTGTCTGAAAGATAATAAGTTTGATGAAAAAATGAAGGATTATATTTTATATAAGAATTTGGAAGGTAAATACCTGACATTATCGGAATATCTGGAAGCCGGAAAAGAAAAATATGAAAATACCGTCTTCTATACTGATGACGAAAAGGTGCAGTCCCAGTACATTAATATGTTTAAAGAACAGGACATAGACGCAGTTGTTTTAACCCACAACATTGATACACCGTTTATCACACATCAGGAACAAAAGGATGATAAGATTAAATTTACCCGCATTGATTCAGATATCACGAATACTTTCAAAGAAGATGTCTCTGAAGAAGAATTAAAAGAAACCACAGATCAATTGACCGAAACTTTCAAAAAAGCACTGGAAAACGACAATTTGACCGTTAAAGTAGAAAAGCTTAAGAATACGTCCATTTCTTCCATGATCACTCTTCCAGAAGAAACCAGAAGAATGCAGGATATGATGAAAATGTACAGTATGGGCGGTGCAATGGATCCTTCAATGTTTGGTGGCAATGGACAGACCTTAGTCCTCAACGCCAACAACAGTCTTGTGAAATATATTCTGGAACATCCAGACGGTGAGAATACAAAAACAGTATGTGCACAGCTATATGATCTTGCCCTCCTGGCACATGCTCCATTAGATGCACAGGCGATGACAAAATTTATTGCCAGAAGCAATGATATCTTATCTTTTATGACAAAGGAATAAGTGCAAGAACAAAGCGGACAAGTTATCAAATCCCTAAATCCCTCATTCACGTGGGTACTGGACATCCAGTGGGTGTCCGTTTAGTGTGAACCACAATGAAACTAAAAAATGCTGACAACTGGAATCCCAGATGTCAGCATTTTTTGATTGTATATACAAAAGCTTTACTCCCTATAGAGATATTTTTGCAGAGTACGCATAAGTTCTTTAATGTCAATCGGTTTTGCTATATGGGCATCCATGCCGCACTCCAGACAATACTGGACATCGCCGGAAAAAGCATCCGCAGTCATGGCAATGATAGGAATATCCTGATCTTCACGTTCCAATGCCCGTATAGCTCTTGTAGAATCATAACCGTTCATCACAGGCATGCGGATATCCATTAAAATCGCATCATAAAATCCAAATTCCGACTGTTCAAATTTTTCAAAACATATCTGCCCATTAACCGCTCGTTCTACCTCCAGACCAAAGGATACCAGAATCTCTTCCGCAATCTCCCAGTTTAGGTCAACATCTTCTGATACAAGAACCCGTTTCCCCGTAAAGTCCATAACCTGATTATCCTTTTTTACCATCTCTTCTTTATTGCCTTCTACATATTTTCTTAAACATAAAAATAATGTAGATTTAAACAACGGCTTTGATACAAACCCTTCCACTTCTGCCTCAAGTGCTTCTTCCTCAATATCGCTCCAGTCATACGCAGAAATCAGAAAAACAGGAATCCTTTTTTCTATCTTTTTTCTAATCTCATGAAGCACCTGTATGCCATCCATACCCGGCATTTTCCAGTCTAAAAGCACAAAATGATAATCATCTTCTTTCCTGTGGTGTTCCTCTATCATTTTGACAGCTTTTCTTCCATCCATCGTCCATTCAGCCCGGATACCAAGCTCTTCTAAATGTGTTACTGCACTTACACATAGCTGTTCATTGTCATCCACTACAAGAATATTCCAGGGAGGAAGTACCATTTCCGTCTCTGTTCCATCTGCTTTTTCCAAATCCAGTATGATATGGAACTCACTACCTTCTCCAAGCTTACTCTTCAGTTCAATCGTTCCACCCATCATATCTACAATACTCTTTGTAATTGCCATGCCAAGACCGGTTCCAATCACATTCTGAACCTGCTCTGTTTCTTCCCTGGAAAAGGATTCGAAAATCTTTTTCTGGAAGTCTTCTGACATCCCGATTCCATTATCTTTTACTAAAAAATGAGTCTGTACATAGTTTTCTCCCTTTGGTGACGGCTCCTGATACAAATGGATATCTATTCTTCCCTCTTCCGGTGTATATTTTACCGCATTTGATAAAACATTCATCATCACCTGATTCAAACGCACACTATCACAATACACATCTTCTGCATCAATTTTTTGGATAAGAATATCAAAATACTGATTTTTCTCCTGCACCTGTGGTTTTACAATATTTACCAAATCATCCATCGTCTCTTTTAACGACATCTGATTGATATTAAGCGTCATCTTACCACTTTCTATCTTAGACATATCCAAAACATCATTAATCAATCCTAACAAATGTTTACTGGATAATCTAACCTTATTCAGACAGTCTTCCACCCGCATCTCATCTTTCGTATTTTTCAACGCAATCTCTGTCATTCCTATAATTGCATTCATCGGAGTACGAATATCGTGGCTCATGCTGGAAAGAAAATCACTCTTCGCCTGATTAGCATGAACAGCCTCTTTTCTTGCCTGATTCACTTCCCTTATCTGCTGCCTTGACATTCTGAAATAAAGAACAAAAACAACAGTCATAGACAATACTATAATAAACAAACATGTCAACATAGTCCCTAATCTGAATCGATCCAGTCTTTTAAGCGTACTATCCAAAGTTCCGCTCGGCATAATAGTAATTAAATACCAGTCTGTATCCTCAGAAATGGGAGAACTATACAGATATCGCTTCTCCCCTTCTGCTACCAGCAACGTATAATAATCTTTACCAGCGTGAATGGCAGCCTTTAATTCTTCAATATATTGTGATGCATCCTTCCCGTTAAATTCCTCAACACAAGCATCTAAACGATCAAAATAATCCTCTCTGTATGCATCACTGTTTCTGATAACAAATGTTCCGTCTGCATTAATTATATGAGAATACAGTACTGCATCCTTTTCTTCCAGATATAGAGCATCATCAAGATACTTCATAGATACGCCTGCAATCAAAGCTGTACTTTTACTGCCATCCTTTAAGGGATATACAGCTTTTACTGCCAGCATAAGGTACTTTTCCCCCTCTTTATCAACTCCCATTGCAATTGCATTTCCTCGTCCATTAAGGCTTGAGATAAGTTTGTCATAATCAACAATCTCCAGACTATCTCCTAATATCCGTTCTGCCTCACCACTTTCGGAATATAAACCTAAATATGTAAAGTTCCTGATCTCCGCATTCTCTTTTAATTTCTCCTCCAGCTTCTCATCATAAACAGCTGTATCCGGTTTAATTACTTTTACAATACCTTCTACCTGTTCTAATCGCAGATTCGTGATGGATGTAAACTTCTGCTGTATCTGTACATTCATCTCGGACATATACATTTCACTGATCTCTTCAACAGATTCATCCGTTTTATCAGACATTAATACTGTCAATAAAACAAATACAATTAAACATATAAGCACAATAACGCAAAAACTGCATCTTAAAAATCTATTGGTTTTTTTCTCCACTGTTGTTCCTCCTTCTTCCAACCGCATATCTATTCAAAATCAGTAAACTGTTTTTCTTCATCATAATGTATTATGCTAACGATTCTAGCATATAAGAATATCAACGTCAACAAGCCAGTGCCACATCCAATGCCATCATGGCAACAAAACCAATCATTACACCGATAGTCGCCAGCTGCTTATTATCCTTAAAAGACTCCGGTATTAGTTCAGAACATACTACGGATATCATAGCCCCCGCCGAAAATGAAAGTACAAACGGAAGAGCTGACTGTACCTTAATTGCAAACAGTGCTCCAAGTACTCCTGCTATCGGCTCTACCATACCTGAAAACTGTCCTATAAAAAAACTTTTCCCTCGTGATAATCCCTCCCGTCGCAACGGCATTGCAACACAGGTCCCTTCCGGAAAATTCTGTATGCCAATGCCCACAGCCAGCATGACTGCCCCTATTATGGATGCCTCGCTGCCCTCTATAGCCGCACAGCCAAATGCCACCCCTACCGCCAGACCCTCCGGTATGTTATGCATGGTCACAGCCGTAGTTAGTAATACACAACGAATCCATCCTTCTCCTCTTTCTTTGCAAGTTTGCTTTTTTGACATACATAAATCCGAAACAATAATGAATGCCGTACCTGCCAAAAGCCCTATAGCGGCATTTCCCGCAGCATTCTTCCCCAGCTGTTCGGATAACACAATCGCCGGGTCAAGTAAAGACCAATACGATGCTGCAATCATAACGCCTGCCGCAAATCCCATCATAACATCCATCAGCCTTTGATCGACTGTCTTAAAAAAGAACACGAGCGATGCGCCTAACATTGTAATCCCATAGGTAAATAAGGTTGCCAGCAGACCCTGACAAACAGGATGGAGATTCATGAAGCTCTCTATCATTTTTACAACTCCTTTACCGAATCGTGGCTGTCACACTAAAATATATCTTTCATTCACCGTACATAAAAGATTAAATATTTTTAACATGAACCCCGTTCGGATGCTTCTCTGACTCCCTATTATCCTATGTGCAAAATTCATATATTGTGAATCTTATCACCTATGCATCTTTCAAAAATGCTTTATATGACTTCCATGCCTCATATACATCTGCCTTACTGGTGATTTCCCAAGGTGCGTGCATATTCAGGACTGCCACACCACTGTCAATTACATTCATACCATATAAAGATAAAATATAGGCGATAGTCCCTCCACCGCCAATATCTACTTTACCAAGTTCCGCTGTCTGAAATGCCACTTTATTGTCATCCATAATCTTGCGGAGTTTTGCAATATACTCTGCATTTGCATCATTAGAACCTGATTTTCCTCTGGCACCGGTAAATTTATTAAAGACTACACCCCTGCCAAAATAGGCCGCATTTTTCTTCTCAAATGCACTGGCAAAATTAGGATCAAATGCAGCAGATACATCAGAGGACAGCATATAAGATGATGCCAGACACCTTTTCAGCTTAAGCTCGGAATATTCACCCATTACATCCATAAGTTCAGCAACAGTATTTTCAAAAAATTTGGACTGCATGCCCGTAGCTCCGACAGAACCGATTTCTTCCTTATCCACAAGCAGACAGCAGGCTGTTTTTGAAACCTCCTTCATCTCAAACATTGCCGCAGCAGATGTATATGCACATACCCTGTCATCCTGCCCATATGCCATGATCATGGACTCATCCAATCCTGCATCCCTCGCCTTACCGGCCGGAACGATTTCCAGCTCAGCGGAAAGGAAATCTTCTTCTTCCATATCATATTTTTTCTTGAGAAGGGAAAGAATCATTTTCTTAACCGGTTCCTTTTCCTCCTTCGCCAGAGGACGGCTGCCGATCAAAATGTCAAGCTGCTCTCCCTCTACTACTTTGTTTGCCTTTTTTTCCATCTGCTCTCCTGCAAGATGAATCAGTAAATCCGTCACACAAAAAACGGGATCCTTGTCATTTTCACCAATTACTATCTCAACCATTTCTCCATTCTTCTTTGCCACCACGCCATGAATTGCAAGTGGCAGAGTTACCCACTGGTACTTTTTAATTCCTCCATAATAATGGGTATCCAGATAAGCCAGTTCCGTATCCTCATAAAGCGGATTCTGCTTTATGTCCAGACGGGGAGAATCAATATGTGCTCCTAAAATATTCAATCCCTCCTCAAATGGAGTCTTGCCAATATGAAATAATGCGACTGCTTTATTCATATTCACCGCATATACTTTATCTCCTGCTTTCAGTTTCCGGCCTTCTTTTCTAACCTCGCAAAAATCCTCATATCCTGCCTCTTTTGCCATTTTTATGATATATTTCACACATTCTCTTTCCGTCTTGCCGTTATCAAGAAACTTGCGATAGTCCTTAGAAAGCTTCTCCAGTTCTTTTAATTCCTTTTTATCATAGTCTTTCCATGCATTTCTCCGTTCCATTATTCAACCTCCTGCTATTGATAGTCAACAACCCCGCTGCAAGCAACGGGACATGTGACCCTCGCGGCAGTCGCCAATGTACATGCAAACACGCATGCTCGGCTCGTTGCTCGCGGGAATCAAATCTTGTCATACACATATAGAAGGAGCTGCTGCACTAAATGAAACGTATAAATGATCCAAAATGTTTTAGTGCGACAGCCCTCTTTATCTCTTTCTCTATTATATTATCTTTTACGAAAACTTCAAGTCTTATTCAAAAAAACCTGACATTGCAGCTTCCTGATATCAGCAATTTAACTCACCAATCCTACAGCAGGCAACCAGCCACAAAGCATCTTTTAAAATCTTATTCCTGCTCCAATGCAAGAACTCCCCTCATTTCCAAAAGGGGACCACCGGTTCCTTCTATGTAATCCCCGGTAATGGTCACTCTCCCAATATTATCATCCCTTGGAATCTGATACATGATATCCAGCATAAATTCTTCAATAATCGCACGCAATGCTCTGGCTCCGGTCTTTTTTTCCAATGCCCGCTTTGCAATTGCATGATATGCGGTATCATCAAAACGCAGCTCCACACCGTCTAAACTCAGAAGCTTTTGATACTGCTTCAAAATTGCATTCTTTGGTTCTTTTAAAATCTGAACCATCATTTCCTCATCCAGACTCTGTAATGCAAACAATACCGGAAGTCTCCCTAAAAATTCAGGAATCATACCAAAATCCCTCAAATCCTCTACTGTCACCTTTAAAAGAAGATTATCATCTTTATCATATTTATCTTTTAAATCAGCCCTAAAACCTATGGAAGACTGCTTGTTCAAACGGGATTTTATGATATCTTCAATATCCGGAAATGCACCTCCGCATATAAACAGAATATTCCTTGTATTAATTGTAGTCAGGGGAACCATGGCGTTTTTACTTCCGGCTCCCACAGGTACCTCTACCTCTGCTCCCTCTAATATTTTTAACAGCCCCTGCTGAACGGCTTCTCCACTGACATCCCTTGAATTTGTATTCCTTTTCTTTGCAATTTTATCAATCTCATCAATAAAAATAATTCCCCTCTCTGCTTTTTCCACATCATTGTCCGCTGCCGCTAACAGCTTGGATAATACGCTTTCCACATCATCACCAATATAACCGGCTTCTGTAAGCGTTGTTGCATCCGTAATCGCTAACGGTACATTTAAAATACGGGCAATCGTCTTTACCAGATAGGTTTTACCTGAACCTGTCGGTCCCACCATCAGCATATTGGATTTTTCAATCTCGATATCATCCATACTGTCTGTTAGAACTCTTTTGTAATGATTGTACACGGCAACCGAAATTACCTTCTTAGCATAATCCTGGCCAATCACATATTCATCTAATTGTGCTTTCATTTCATGAGGTGCCGGTATTGTACTCAATGTAAGCTCTGGTTCTTCCTGCTTTTTTTCTTTTTCCTTTTTTTTCTTTACTTTTTGTTTCTTTGGAATATCATCTACTGGTGTAAACTGATTCATGTTCATATTAGGCATATTGGATAAATCCATAAACTGCATATTGCTTCCGGAAAAACTGTCAAACGTTTTCTGCATACACTCCTGACATATATTAATACTATTCGGCATATAAATCAGTTTGCCTGCCTTTGATTCCGGTCTTCTGCAAAGATAACAGTATTTTTCATAATCATCCTCTTTATGTCCATTCTTTAAATCTTTATCGTCTCCCATTTTTTATCCTCCGCTATCTGCGACAATTTTATCATCACTAATTATCAACAACTTACTATTCATTGTACAAGTATACCAAATCTTCTTTCAAAATACCATTGTATAATTTAGGTAATGCTGATAATTCACTTAAATTTCATAATATTATCCATTCTTTAAATACTGTACAGCGAACTGTCTGGGTGTCATACCGGTAAACATTTTAAATTCCCGTTGGAAATGTGACTGATCAGAATATCCAATATTTTCAATCAGGGAAGATAAATTCTTATCAGGATGCTTTATCATACCTGCTATCACATTAAGTAGTCTCATATACTGACAAAATCTTTTGGGTCCATAAGAAAAAGTCTGTAAAAACAATCGCTCCATATGCCTAGAAGTGTATCCAAACTCTGCCGCAATAGTCTCCACTGCCACCTTTCCCTTTGCTTCTTCAATCTGATTTAATCCATATCGCACAAGTGGATGAACCTCTTCAATATATAATATTTCGTTAAACTGACGGTCGCAAAGTCCGGCCCGTTCTGCAAAGGAATGCTGCTCTGCAATCTCCATTAACCAGGATATAACCCGATTCACATCATAGCTGCACTGATAATGATAATTTATATGGATTCCGAACAGCTTATCCCCTTCCAGGTCAAGCACTCTGTATGTATCCAGATATTCCAGACAATATAATTCTTTTCTATTCATATTCCATATAATTTCCAGACAACCATTGGGAATCAAAACCAATTTTTCCGATATGATAAGTTCATAACAAAAACTGCTTTGGATTCCTGTTAATGAATATTCTCTGTAATTATTCTTGCTCAATAAAAACGCTGGCTGTCTTGTAAGTAACTGTCCCATTTTCATCTATCCTTTCACTTTATGATCAAAACTTCGCATCACTATCTGACATATTTATTTCCATCCGTCTTACATCTATCAACTCTTCCTTTCCTTAATTAAATTAACATTATCCATCTGTTTTTACAATATTTTTTTTGCTTTCTGTAAAAAAATTTTATTTTAGGTGTTGACAATTTCATTTTCTTAAGTATAATAAAAGCGTATTGAAAGCAAAGGGGCTTCGCAATGAATCTGCGATGCCCCTTTTTATCTTATAATTCCATTTATGATGTTGAGGACAAAAGGTATTTCCCCCCAGCTGATGCTACGGATTGCTACCTGCTTTTGACCCTGGCATCATTTTATAAGATATACTGCTTAACTTTATAATGAGGGATTTCCCCATAAGACAACGGTGTCTGTTCATCATTTCAAAAATTTTTCAGGAGATGATACAGGCATTTTTTATTTTTATGAATCCGCGGTTCATAAATCTATTTGAAAAACCGCTCTTACAATGGGAAATGTTTCAGCATTAACATTTTTAGGAGGTGTGTGTTATGGAGTATTCTGCTGTTAACACAATCTGGGTGCTGGTCGGTGCCGCACTCGTATTCTTTATGCAGGCCGGTTTTGCAATGGTGGAGACCGGTTTTACAAGAGCAAAAAATGCAGGTAATATTATTATGAAAAATCTAATGGATTTTTCAATCGGTACACCGATATTCTGGTTAATTGGCTTTGGTTTAATGTTTGGCAATACTGGTAACGGAGGTATCATCGGAACAATCGGAGGAATTGCATCCGAAAGCAACTATGGAAACGCAATGTGTCCTGATGGGGTTCCGTTCTGGGCATTCTTAATCTTTCAGACCGTATTTTGTGCAACTGCTGCCACAATCGTATCCGGTGCCATGGCAGAAAGAACCAAGTTTATTTCTTACTGCATTTACAGCTTAATGATCAGTCTGGTTGTTTACCCGATTTCCGGTCACTGGATCTGGGGCGGAGGCTGGTTAGCCCAGATGGGATTTCACGACTTTGCCGGTTCTACTGCTGTACATATGGTGGGAGGTGTTGCTGCATTTATCGGTGCTTCCATCCTTGGACCACGTATCGGTAAATACCATAAGGACGGCCGTGCAAGAGCAATTCCCGGACACAGTCTGACACTTGGTGCTCTTGGTGTATTTGTTCTCTGGTTCTGCTGGTTTGGTTTTAACGGAGCTTCCACTGTTTCCATGGAAGGTGACGCCCTTGTATCTGCCGGCAAAATTTTTATCACTACTAACTTAGCTGCTGCCGTAGCTACCCTTACCGTTATGCTTATCACATGGATTCGTTATAAAAAACCTGATGTTTCCATGACACTAAACGGTTCTCTTGCGGGTCTGGTTGCCATTACTGCGGGCTGTGATACCGTATCACCAACATCAGCTGCCATTATTGGTATCCTTTCCGGATTTGTAGTAGTATTTGGCATTGAATTCGTAGATAAGGTATTAAAAATAGACGATCCTGTTGGTGCCGTTGGTGTTCACGGCATGAACGGTGCCCTTGGTACAATCTGTGTAGGACTGTTCTCAGATGGTGCCGGAACAGAATGGAAAGGCTTATTTACCGGAGGCGATGCACATTTACTGGGTATTCAGGCACTGGGTGTCATCAGTGTGATTGCCTGGGTAACCGTTACCATGATCATTGTTTTTCAGGTAATCAAACACACCATTGGTCTCCGGGTTACGGAAGAAGAAGAGGTACTTGGTCTTGACAGTACAGAACATAATCTTGCAAACGCATATTCCGACTTTATGTCTTCACCGGAAAGAAGCGTATTTTTAGGCAGTATGGCTGATGATCTGACTCCGGTAAATACTGCTCCCGTTTCTACCGACGAAGCAGTCCCTGTCGCATATAAGACATCTGTTCCTGCCGATGGAGAAACACCTAAGATTTCAAAGGTTACGATTCTTTGCAGACAGAGTAAATTTGATGATTTAAAGACCGCCTTAAATACGATCGGCGTGTCCGGCATCACCGTAACCCAGGTGCTTGGCTGCGGTATCCAAAAAGGTGCAGCTAAAATGTACCGTGGTGCCGAAATAGATGTCGTTCTCCTTCCCAAGGTTAAAGTGGAAGTCATCGTAAGTGCCGTACCAGTTACCGCTGTTGTGGACGCTGCTAAAAAAGCACTTTATACCGGAAATATCGGCGATGGTAAGATTTTCGTATATGATGTGGAAAATGTTATCAAAGTAAGAACCGGCGAGGAAGGTTTTGCCGCATTGCAGGGTGAAAATTAATCTAAAAAAATAATATTCATAAAAAAGTGCTGTCGCATGAAGAATAAACTTTAATGCGACAGCACCTTTCTTAATAATCATTTTCAAATCGATCTCCATTGATGGATAAATCAAAATCCGCCTCCGGATTTACCTGAACCTCAATAGACTCTATGCGGTCCATCTGATACTCACTGATTTTATGATTTTTTAAATCAGATAAGATCAAATCCTTTGCCCTTATCAGATCCCGAAAATCATTATACTGAAAACCACAGTCTACATGAATAAACTCCTCTGTTCCCATAAGATACTGGGTTATAATCTCTGGTTTCACATCCTGATTATCCGATAAATATGAAATTTCGAAGTAAACCATATCCTTTGGCACGGAAGGATCTTCTACCACCGTGTAAAAATGATCCAGTGCGATACCCAAAACCTTTTTCCCCTCCGCTGCTTTATCCTGCTTATATTCTCCTACCTTTTCTGTATTGGAAGTTTCAGTCTCACGTTCCGTTTCCTCAGATGATACTTCCGTTATTTCTTCCGATTCTTCAGTCTCCTTTGACGTATCTCCATTTACAGATACTTTATATTTTAATGTTTTTGTAAACCGCTCACTGCCTTCCAGAACGGTTTCTCCTCCATATTCAAAAGCACTATATTCTGCAAATGCCACACCACTTCCGATTCCCGCTATCAATACCCCTATGACAAGCATACTTCCGACAATCTTATATATTTTACGCATGGTTCAGCACCTCCTCACCTGCATTTATTACCATGATTTTCTTCACCTTTGCATCTTTCGGATATTCCCAATCTTCTTCTGTTTCCTCTAAATCTCCGACATGGGAACCACTTTCATCCGAATCCTTTGTCACATCTTTCGTATCTTTCTTACCTTTTCTCTTAACAAGCGAAAAGCAAAGTAATGTCATGGCAGTACTTGTTATACCGCTGCCTATCATCACCATGGTTGCCCCTGCAAGCGGATACCCCATCACCAGCAAAACAATCAATGCTCCAAATAAAAAGATGCATCCAAGAGTACAAATACCTGACATAACACCGAAAAACAGCCAGAACAGATTCCAGAACAGACGTACAGCCCATATGGCAAGCCTCCAGAGTATATTAATAAATCCTAATACCAGCATCCAAAGCTTCCCAAAAAATCCACAGCCTTTCTTTTTATCCCTGCTGATGCGCATACCCTCTTTTAACCTGTTATATGGTTTCTTCAGTATATTCCACAGTTTTTTCGCCTGACGCACTCCCCACTTACCAGCGGTTTCCGCACCTTTTCCGATTGCACTGGTCGCTTTTTCCGTTGCCTTTTTACTCTCTTCTTTTACCTTTTCAAAATCAATATTCTTCTTCTCAGCATTATAATTTGCTTTTACATGATATGCTTCTAAAATACCGGCAGTCAGTTCTGCCAGATCTCCAAAATCACGAATTGCCTCTTCTTCAGACAGCCCACCTTTCATTTTCATATCAATATGCTGCTCATACTCTTCTACAATATCCTGAATTTCTTTCTCTTCTAAAACAGAGAGATTCTTTCTTAATTTTGTCAAAAATTCTTCCTTTTTCATTATTTTTTCTCCTTTAAAAAATCACCCACACGTTTTGAAAAATCATTCCATTCTTGCTCCAGCCCATTCTGATATAAAATCCCCGTTGCCGTAATATGATAATATTTTCTAGGGGGGCCTTCTGTAGATTCTTTCAGATAGGTTTCAAAGTAATGCTCGTTAGTCAAACGCTTTAACAGCGGATAAATTGTCCCCTCATTCACATCCACGACTTTAGAAACCTCTTCCACCAGTTCATAGCCATACATATCCTGATGGATAACTGATTTTAATACAATCAGCTCTAAAACACCCTTCTTAAATTGTGCATTCACTTCTTCACCTCATTTCTGGTCTTAGCCCTCATCTTATCTTCATGTATTATAATATACCCATTACTAGGTTATGTCAAGTACTAAAATTATTTCAATACTAATCTATTTATAATACTTGGTCATCTTTTTTATGGAACAAAAAAAGGCAGCCTGCTTCCCTTGGGAATTCAAGCTGCCTGCGGAAATAATATTATCCCCTGCTTGGCATCATGGTAATGATACGCCCTGCAAAATCATTAAAGTTTTGTGTCTGCAAAACTACACGTCCTGGTCCTGTAAGTCTTGTGAGGAATAATCCCTCACCACCAAAGAAAATATTGCCAAGTCCCTTTACTGTCTCAATCTCATATTTGACAGTTTTATCAAAAGCCACCACATTACCGGTATCTACTTTTATCACTTCACCAGGTCCCAGTTCTTTTACTACCTGATCACCATCCACCTCTAAAAATGCATAACCGTTACCGCTGATATCCTGTAAAATGAAACCCTCTCCGCCAAATAATCCGGCTGAAAATTTCTTGGTAAGTGTAATGGTCACATCCACACCTTCCTGTGCACATAAAAATGCCCTCTTTTGTGCAATGATACCTGGAGTTCCTGTCAGATTAACCGGAATCACATCACCCGGAACTGTAGAACCAAAGGCTATTTTAGCCCCATCTCTCGTGGATGAATATGTAGCCATAAATAATGATTCACCCGACAGCATCCTTCCAAGGCCTTTCATAAGACCTCCCTTTGTATTGGTCTTCATTTCAATTCCTTCGGTCTGCCATACCATTCCACCACTCTGGGTATACATGGATTCTCCTCTGTCCAGTGTTACTTCAACTGCTGGTACTGTCTTTCCTACAATTTCATACTGCATAATCCTATCCTCCTTATTTATATAATTAATTTTGCATTGCAAAATTATTTCCTGCCTGTTTTCTACATCCCCTTTGCTTTTTTCGTACAGGCTTTCATTGCCTCAAATATTGCACTTCGCATTCCCTTTTCTTCCAGAACACGGACAGCCTCTATCGTAGTTCCCCCGGGTGAACATACCATATCCTTTAACTCTCCTGGGTGCTTTCCTGTTTCAAGTACCATTTTGGCACTTCCCAAAACTGCCTGTGCCGCAAATTTATACGCCTGGTTCCGTGACATGCCATCTGCCACAGCAGCATCTGCCATTGCTTCGATAAACATAAACACATAGGCAGGGGAACTTCCGCTGACAGAAGTAACAACATCCATTAAATGTTCCGGAACCACTTCGCATTTCCCAAAACTTTGAATCATACCAATCGCTTTATTCAAATCTTCCTCTGTAACATTCTCATTACAGCAGACTGCCGTTATCCCCTCTCCCACAAGAGCCGGTGTGTTAGGCATTGTCCGGATAATCTTTAAAGATCTGCCAAACTGTCTTCCCAGCCATTCAAGTGTCTTGCCCGGTGCAATAGTCACAATCAGCTGCTCTTTTGTTATGACTTCCTTAATTTCATTAATTACTGTTTCATAGAACTGGGGTTTTACCGATAGAAATAATACTTCTGCCTGTGCCGCCTCTTTATTATCTGCTGTAATCTGAATCTGCAGTTCTTCTTTTATTTTATTGAGACTCTGCTCTGACGAATCAGCTCCGATAATCTCGTGCGCTGCTGACACACCATTTCTGATCATTCCTTTCATAATTGCCGTTGCCATATTTCCACAGCCTATAAATCCTAACTTCATTTTATCCTCCTAATCTTTGCTATTCTTTTTATTACAAAAAACACCAAAACATCTACTGTTACCACTTTATATAACTTACTCTTTCCCCATATAAATGTCAAGCAGTCCAAAACAACAAAAAAGCACCGGAACGAAAACTCTTCAATCCGATGCTTTATAACTGCTTTTTACAAAAAATCAGTTTTTATAATTCCACACTTCCCTGTTCACCATCAGCAGTATAATAAACCATTCCCTCTTCCGGCTTTACATAAACATTAAGCTCTTTTATGGACTTCTTATCAACCGAAGCTATAACCTTTTCCATAATATCAGCCGTTGTTACTTCATAACCACAACACTGAACATATACTGTCTGAGTAAGCTTAACTGCTGCCGGCTTCTTCTCAGCCACTTTCTTGGCTGCTGGCTTCTTTGCTGGAGCTTTCTTTGCAGCTGGTGCCTTCTTCTCGACTGCTTTCGCTGCTGGTGCTTTCTTCTCAGCTACTGTCTTTGCTGCCGGAGCCTTCTTCTCAGCTGCTTTCGTTGTTGCCTTTGCTGCTGGCGCCTTCTTTTCAGCTGCTGCCTTTGTTGTCTTTGCTGCTGGTGCTTTCTTCTCTGTTGCCTTTGCATCTGCCTTTGCTGCTTCTGCTGCCTTTGCTGCCTCTACCTTTGCCATAGCTGCCTTAACCTGATCGGCAGTAGTTTTCTTTGATGTTGCCATGTTAATCTTTCCTCCATTTTTCCATAGAATATGTATGTTAAAAGTCTCAAGTTACTCTATTACAAGGTCCATAGTAACCCAAAACATGAAGTTTTGCAACTATTTAGGGCATTTTCTCTAGTATTTACAACCAATTCTATAAAAACAAGAACTTTCATGACAAAATGCACAAAAAAATATTGCCCTATGTTTCGAAAATAAATCCATGAGGGGGAGGGGGGGAGATTCATTTTCATCATCATAGGGCAATAACTATATGGTCATCACAGATGACCTGACAAAAATAAGATAATGTCTTTTTTATCCAAAATATCTCTTTAAGAGACCTTCAAATGCTTTTCCATGTCTTGCCTCATCACGAGCCATCTCATGTACAGTATCATGAATTGCGTCAAGGTTTGCAGCCTTTGCACGCTTTGCAAGATCAAATTTGCCAGCTGTAGCACCGTTCTCAGCCTCTACTCTCATTTCCAGATTCTTCTTTGTGGAATCTGTTACAACTTCACCCAGAAGTTCTGCAAACTTGGCAGCATGTTCAGCCTCTTCATAAGCAGCCTTCTCCCAATAAAGACCAATCTCAGGATATCCTTCTCTATGAGCAACTCTCGCCATTGCAAGATACATTCCAACCTCTGAGCATTCACCTTCAAAATTCGCTCTTAAATCAGCAAGGATATCTTCACTGACACCCTGTGCCACTCCAACTACATGCTCTGCTGCCCATGTGCGGTCACCCTCCATAGCCGAAAACTTCTCAGCCGGTGCTTTACAAACCGGACAAGACTCCGGAGCCTGGTCACCTTCATATACATAGCCACATACATTACATACAAACTTCATAATCTTATCTCCTTTTCTGTAAATAATATAGTTAAATAATTAAGAAACTCTGGTTTTGAAACACAGGTTCATCATTTCCAATAAATATAGTAATGATTACTGT
>JAIDOW010000010.1 GCA_029063085.1 Lachnospiraceae bacterium | reverse complement strand
ATAACAGCAAAAGCAGCGAGTCTTGAAACACAGGCGCAGAACAAACTTGTAGTATCTGTCCTTATTCTGCTGGCGGTTATGCTACTGCTGTTCTCGCTGGTGAGCCTGATTTTGTTACGGATAAATCAGGATATAGGTGAAGAAAAGAGAAAGTACAGCAACCTCTTTTCTATCGGCTATACCTATGCCCAATTACAGGGAGAGATACACAAAGAAATGGCTACGCTGTTTTTTGTTCCCCTTGTATTAGGATCGTCTATTTCTATTATGTATGCACTGCTTATGAGCAGCAGAACCAGTCTTCGGCAAGTCATAGTGACTTTTGGAGTGACGTTGCTATTTGTTGCAGTTCAATATGGCTTTTACCGGGTGGCAACAAGGACATTGGGCAGACAATACTTAAATTAGGGGAGGACAGGATATTATGGATTTTTCAGAAAAACTAGTGACATTGCGGAAAGCCAATGACATGACACAGGAGCAGCTTGCTGAAAAACTTGATGTTTCGAGACAGTCCATTTCAAAATGGGAAAGTGGGCAGGCAACTCCCGAACTGGAAAAAATAGTGGCTATGAGTGCAGTTTTTAATGTCACGACTGATTATCTGTTAAAGTCATCGGAAATAGACGACTTGTCAGTAAAAACGGAAATGCTGGAAAAACAGCAGCAGATGATACTTGAGCGGGAGCAAAAACAGCGACAGGTCTTTGGCTGTATCATGTATTCGGTTGCAGTATATCTGGTATTTTTTGCGGTATGTTTCATTGAGCGTTTTCTCTTTCATGAGCTTGATGTATTAGGTGGTCAAGAGATACTTTTTGCAGAATTTCTTATAGCGACTGCCGTAGTGGTTTTTATATGTGTAAAGAAACTTGATAAAAAGCAGGAGTAGAAGTTTGGCGCAGAGTTATTTATAAAATTTTTCTGGACGACATTTTAAAATGTTCATACGGGTGCTGCCATAACGGTAGGCGGCTAGTTCTTCTACGGAGGGACTGTGACCCTCCGATTACATAGAAACCTGTGTGCAGGAATCTGGGAAAGGAGGGCTGAGTGGATGTTGACGATTGAAGGATTGATTTCAGTGCTTGATGTATTGGTAAGGATAGTTCAAACGTAATGTGGTATGAGAGGAAATAGGGGGATTTACAGATGACAAAGGAAGAAGAATTAATGCGATTTTTACATCTAAAAGTATTTGATCCGATTTTGGATTCAAAGGAGGCTCCAGCTAATATTAAAAGCGGAGTTAATCTTACAATTGGAAGAATGAGCAGATTGAGCGCAGACAAAATGGTGCAGTACTTTTGGTCGGCATTAGCAACAGATAATGCGATTGCATTTTCAAAGAAGATGAAAGTAGAAGGTCTTCCAAGATTTGAAGATGTGTTTGAAGAGTTTAGGGATAGATTTAATGATGAATGGTTGAAAAAATAAGGGAATATGTGGTGTATGGGTAATGTATGATAATAACGATCAACTATTAGAAGTAGGACAGACATCGGATATTTTTAAAGAATTGGATTATGATTTGTCATGGTTGATGAAAGATTATTCAAATGAACCAAATATGAAAAAGAGCTACACTGCAAGGAGGTTATTTGATTTTAATAAGAAATTCAATATTCTATCAAATGATAGGAGTAGGACAACAGCTAAGTATAGAAATCATATGACTCCGGCTTCCAGAGGTGTCTCAGTTTCCGGTGGATAATGCACAGGTGTCATAAGGTAACACACTAATAAATGCAGACAGCCATACCTCTATTCCGTATAAAATGGCGTATGTAGCATTTCAAATATGTGGTTTAGAAGCATTGTAGGAACTGAAAACATATTCCACGATTTGAAAGGATAAGAGGTAAATGAGCATGGAAAAAAAGGTATATATCACAGAGGAAGAACGGGAGAAGTGTTGCAAAGTGATTGATGCGTTTGCAGAACTGTATGAAATAGAAGATGAAGATATTTTATTGGTTGATGCCGGCAGGTATGGTTTTGTTAAATTGCAGTGTTATACACCGTCATATGGCTTTGAAGCGCTTGACACCTATACAGACAGTAACAGCTTATTTGAGGGACTTTGGGACGAATGACTCAATCTAAATGTGTTTCTACTTGCTAGGGAAATGCGGTTAGATGATGTTCTCTATGAGGAAATATTCAACATTCTGCCAAAGGAAAAACAGTCGGAGCTTATCAGGAGAAAAGCTGATTTTGCAAAAAAGGCGGGGATATGTTTTTAAAATCATTTTAGGAAAAGAGTATGCACCAATAAACAAAATGCACTAAATGTGGGAAGGCTCTGTTAATGCAGAGCCGTTCTTCACTTGTAGCTTATTCTAAAAATTCAGATTTCAACATTTCCAGCAGCCGTTCGGCAATAGGCGTAAAGATTTGGTATTTTTTCCAAATTAAGTATATTTTCGTTTCAAGTTTAGGCGTGAGGGGGCGAAAAACAAGCCCGCTATCGGGATTTGTATCAATCAAATGTTCAAAAGTTAAAAGATAGCCGAGTCCTTCTTTAACAAAAAGTGATCCATTATAAGACAAACGAAATGAGCCCTCAAGGTGTAATTTATCCATGTTGCTACCGCACCATTTAGAAATATCGTTGTTCCACCCCTGCTCGGAACAAAATAAAGGAAGCCCGATTAAATCATCTGCACAGATGGTATTTTTTTCTGCCAGAGGACAGTCTTTTGGCATGACAAGGCCCCATAAATCAGCATTAGGAAATGCTAAATAATGATATTTTGCTGTATTGGGCTCCTGCGCCAACACAGCAAAATCAATGATACCTTTATCCAGTTTTTCTGTAACCTGTTCGGTGTCGCCGCTGGTGATATGATAGTGCAGGTCAGGGAAAGTCTCCTTGAACCTTTTGATTGCGGCGGCGAGGTATCTGATCTGGTAAGATTCCGCCAAGCCGAAGTAAACATCGCCACCCAGAACATTATCCAATGTAAGGAATTCGGATGTAATCTTATCAGCCATTTTAATCAGATCCTCCGCCCGTTTCCGCAGCAAAATACCTTCCTCGGTAAGCTGTATGCTGAAACTGTGGCGCGTAAACAGTTTTTTTCCAAGTTCAT
>JAIDOW010000001.1 GCA_029063085.1 Lachnospiraceae bacterium | reverse complement strand
GTATATATATTATCCTTAACAGGATAATCTTCCGGTTTATTCGTAAATAATATAGTATTTTCCAAATCAATATAAGTATTCATATCATCGACATACTCACAGTTTTTGTTAAATAAAGTTACCAAAATTGCCTTATTATACATCTCTGTTCCTGAAAAACACATTGTAATATCCTCATCGACCTGCAATTCATCTAACACAGCTGCTGTTGCATTACTCATATTATATCTTCTTTGTGATGAATCTCTGTTTTGCCTATCCTCAATTTCACAAAACATAATAATCGAAAAACCAAATAAGATCATACACATAGGTAACACTCTTTTCTTTCTATAGCAAATCAAAAAAACAATACTTCCAGCAACCATTACTAGCAACGCAATTGCAATAACACTCCATGTAAATCTTGTCTGCTCTTTATGCACTGAAAAACATCTAAAAATATATAATGTACCGTTCTGATTCATTTTTTTTCCATCCATAACCGGAAATGAGAAAAAAATGTAGATAGCTATTACAATTATCTCGCCTACTATAGTCCATAACCAAAGCCTGCTTTGCTTTAAATCTTTGTTTTTAATAAGCATGATAATTCCAAATAACAAAAATGTTCCAAAAAACGGAGTAAAATATCTGCTGTACACTAAAAATCTTGCATATCCGTTGTTTGCTCCTATCATAGCAATACATGCAACCATTCCCCATAACCCAACAAAAGAATATATCGCCAAAATAAAATTTTTCTTTCCAATATCATTTTCTAAAAAACTTTTTCGATATTTTATAATACAATATAAAGCTACAATAGTTATAATAAGAAGAAATCCTCCGGTTGCAATATTCAAAGCCCCAGCCAGAGAAAAAAACTGCTTAATTATTTTATATATACCCTCAAAACTTTTTAACAATTCGTAACGGGAATGCGTACCTGCACTTCCGGTTACTGCTGCCTCCACTGAATTCGGCATATTTATTGCCGAATCCTTCAAATACAAATTCACCTGAACATATGCAATCAATTTTTTCCCCAATAATATCATTGCAGAAAAAGAAAATGCCGTGCAGATAGGTTGTGTAAGCCATTTGCGATACACCAGCAAATACAATAATATAACCATGACCGTCGTAACAATGATTACGGCACATCTACTATGAATAATGTACGTATATCCCAAAAAGAATCCTAACAGTAATGAAAGAATGATTCGTGATTTTCTTTCAGACTCTACTAATCTTATCATAATTGCCAATACAACCCATACCAGAATTGTTAATGGCATCTCACTATACACATAAGTATGATATTGTAAAATCAAAACAGAAGAACAGGCAGTCAGTGCAAATATAATACTTTTTACATTGTCAAACCGAAACCGAAGTCTCAACATCCGATAAATCAAAATTACAGAAATACATTGTAAAAAAACATTGACTATTAGCAAACTTTTGTATAATATGATAGGATTTTCAATCAATCTAAATAATGGAGATAATAACATTGTATAACCAAAATTATAGAATTTATGATATGACATGTAAGAACTCCAGTCATAACCTGCAAAAAAAGCTCCTCCAGACAGAGTATAAACCTCATCTGCGATAAAAGGAAGATATTTATAGAATATATGAATACTATCCAGCAAAAAATATGTTAAAAACAAAACCGCACAAACTTTTGAAACTGACAGCCTGTTTATAATTGCAAAAATATTATCAAACCATTCCCTTTTTTTAGCGATTAACCAAAATCCAAAAATGATTAATATCATGTAAACAGATAAATAACATAACAGTTCCATAACTTCCTCCTAAATTCATGCGTTCATTTTTATTCCCATGTATATTAAAACATTACGTTCTCTATCTTCATGAGATTATTTCCATTTATACGTTTTATTCACAGAGAGTTCTATCTTATGCACAGAATTATTCCTTACCCAGATTGCTTTGCTCTTCCCTTTTTTGGCATAACACCGATTCCTCTTTGCTATAACTTTACCAAATCGGGATGCAGAATGCGAATATACATAAAATCCCTGCCGTCCGCCTTTTATTGTATTATTTTCCAACCTGTATACCGCCTTCTTGATACTGGCTGGTGCCTTACCAAACATTGCAATATGGCATCCGACAGAATAAGCAGTATCTGTTCGTTTACTATTAGAAATAATTGTATTATTCTCCACAGTAGCACCAATAACATTAAACAATGCTACACCCTCTGCCGAGGTCCCGATAATGGTATTATTCTTTAATATGATATTTTTATGAAATTTCGTCTGATATTTTTTCTCTTTTGATGTATAATTCGCACATACACCTCTTGCACCAGTAATTTTACAATTTGTAACTGTAATATTCTGACAAGTCTGACCTTTTACAAATTTTTTATTATAATGCCCGACTGTAGGAGCTGTCTGCTGTGTAGCAATATCAATCTGCAATTGCTCCTCCGAACTGCTTTTACTACATTTTCCAACCCCCTTCAGTGTACAATTATCTATCGTTACATCCCTGCATGCAACTAATTCCACTGCATGTCCCTCATAATTGCAGTATACCGTCAAATTCTTCAGTAATATATTTTTACTATGGGAAAATTGAACCATAGACTTTTTGAAACCATCTTTTGAAGCATTCATCCATATGCCCCCATCTACCGAAAAATTCTGAATCGATTGATAATTAGTTCTCGTCGGTCTATTACGAAAAGCCCCTGATTTAGAAATAATTGTTGCCCCTGTTGCTGTAATCGATTGATTGCTTTCTACCCAAAGAGTGCCCTTTAAATAATAGGTGGCACCATTTTCTAATATAATATCACCATCTTTTGTTAATGCATTCATTATATTTTTGTAATCTTGTTTACCAGTCTTATCTCCAGATGCCGGAACTGTCGTTGCCGCAAATGCCTGCATCGGAATTAACCACCATACGAATGATATAACAAAGATTATAATTAAGTTTTTTTTCTTTGTTTTCATCAATAATCTTCCTTCTTAATTAATCTTTCAAATATTAAATTTAATCAAATACATTTATATATTATAACATCTTTCTATTTTTTTCAATATAACTATAACATGAATATTCTTAATAATATTTTAAGACTCCTCCTATTGCATAAAAACAAAAATAATAGCATGACTGCCACAAATTCAGTCCCATATACCGGTACACACCAAAAGTCATTCTGGCTGATTTCAGCTTATTGGAAGACTTTGTACCCTGCATGACGCGATATTTTAACATTGGTTCGTTAATTCCATATGCATTTCCGTAATCCCTTAAGATAGACAACCACATAATATAATCCTCATGTAAATGATCATGTCCCATCGGATACTTTCTCGCCACAGAGGTCAGTACCATCACCCCTGATGTATTTAAGACATTTCCTTTTAACAGTTCCTTATAACTTACCTCTTCTTTAATCCCGATGAACTTTCCAGTTAAATTACCGCATTCATCCATCAATTCCCTGCCCGTAGAAGAGATAACCGCCTGTTTTTCCTCCATCAGATCTACCTGACGTTTCAGCTTATCAGGAGTCCAGTAATCATCTGCATCCAGAAAAGCAATGTATTTTCCTTTTGCAATATCCATACCTTTATTCCGGCTGGCAGCCACACCCTTATTCTTTTCATTACATATATAGCAGATCCTTTTGTCCCTGCAAAAAGACTGTACCTGTTCCTTTGTTCCGTCATTTGAATGATCATCTATAATAATCAGTTCCAGGGAAACATCCTGAACCAGAACAGACTCGATTGCTTCACTGATATATTTTTCACAATTATATACGGGCATGATTACCGAAACTAAAACATCATCCATTCTCTGCTCCATTTTACTCCCTGCTGCTTTCATCTTTTTTCCGCATTTTACTTTTTAACATTCCAAGGATTTTTCTGATCAGTTCTCTGTTCATATACAGTGCAAATACGGTTCCAATTAAAAAATTTAATATATTAAGATAAATGTTATTAAACCATGAAACAATACACATCCCCACCAAAACCGCTACACAGCCACAAATATTGTCATAATGATATTGAATCTTCTGGAACTTCCTTACATTTCCCATCCGGTAAACAGAAAGAAACAGATATGCTGCCAATGTAGAAACAGAAGCCGCATAAATTTTGCATCTGTTTATCAATGCCAAATCAATCAGCAGATTCAGAACAGCAGCGATCACCGTGGTAATGCCTACATTTTTTGTTTTTTTATGGGCAACGTAAATACCTCCCAGAAAAGAAGAAAGGGAAGAAAAAAACATTGCCATCAAAAGAATCGGCATCTGATAATATGCCTCACTATAATTTCCCCGTATCAGAAACATAAACAAAACAGGCGTTACCGCAATCAGCATTGCAAGAATACCAGATAAAATTCGTAAAATATTGTCAAACATATTTCCGTAATACTGGGCAGCATCCTCCTCTTTCAGGGTAATAGATGCATTTTCCTGCCACGCCTGGGTAAATGCACTGTTTGCCAAAGAATATATAGAAGGAATCTGGTTTGCGGCACTATATACCGCATTTGCATTAATCCCGATATAGGATAACAAAACCAGTCTGTCCGAATAACGCAGCAGCCACAAAGACAACGAATTAGGAATCATCGGCCACGCATAACCGATCAGCTCCTTCAAGGTACCCTTTGACAATAACTTAAAATCAATTGCTGTAAATATTTCTCCTTTTACCAGAACAATCACCAGTGCAGCTATAGTAGCTATCGTCATAGCGACCAGTGCACCTTCCAATCCCCCGTCTATAAAATATACCAGTACCACGACCAGCAGCATATTTACAATGGGCTGTACAGCAGTACACAGGGAATATAACATAGGGTTAGAAAGTCCTCGCACAATCTGAACAAGCGTACGCAATAATATATCCGTAAAAAAATATGAACAAATCAGAATCCGGTTTATGGGAGATAACTGAAACAGTGCAAAATAAAGAATTGCCAATGCAATCAATGAAGTAACCGTTACAAACAGCACCACATTTGTAATAATGCTGTTTTTTTCTCTCTCATCATCCTTACAGTCGATCAGGAAACGAAATGCTGCCGCCTGTATCTGAAGCGATGCCACCGGTAAGAACAAGGAAACCATTGTCGTAATCAGATCATAGGTTCCATATTCGGCTTTTGTCAGCTTTGCAGTGACAATCGGAAGGGTAATCAGATAAGATACTTTCGGCAGTACGGTTCCAATGGTCATTATAAAAGTATTTTTAGCAAGGGCAGTCTCTCTACTCATAATTATTCTTCACCCATTCCGATATACATTCAAAGCAGTTTTCGGATTGAATGCTTTGAATATGACTTTTTATTATTTCACTCTCTTGCACATAATTACGGATCATCTTTTTAATCGCCTGTAGCATAGCTTCCTCTTCGCATTTCTCATCCGTAATATCAAATATATATTCCTCCTGCCCTACAGATGCCGTAAGCTCCCTGTATTTGACAGCCCAGCCAAGAGCAATGGCAGGTACATGATTTTTATAGGCATGCACGATTCCATGAAATCTGGAACATATGATAAACTCAAAATTCCTCACAAATGCATCATACTCAAAACAGGAAAAATCATTTTGCAGTAAATGTACATGTGGTTCATTTTCAAACATTTCGGCAATCTGCCTGCAATATGTCAAATCCTCGAATGAATGCCGGAACAGGTACACTTCTTTATGCTGCTCTAACAACAGTTCTATAATCCTGCGGTAACGTTTTAAAATCGTCTCTTTTTCTCCATGTACAAAACATTGACGGTTCGGAATAACCCCCACATTATGCTCTGTAGTAATTTCCGGCAGGGACAAAACTGGTGGTTTTTTATATATATTCTCTGTATCAACCCCTGTATTTTGTAATACCAGATCACTGGAGTATACAACATTTGTCAATCTGAAATCCTTTGTCAAAAGTTCATATCCTTCCTTTTCCCGTGCGAAGATACGCTGTGGATATGGCATCAAATCAGCTATTTGTTCTTTTATGTCTTCTAATTCTGAAGGATATTGAAACGGACCAAAGGACTGCGGCATGATAAATATAGGAATCTGATACCGCTTTGCAAGTCTGATCGTATTTAAGAAACTCTCGTTAATACGCCTTGACCACTTATCCCCCAATGCAAAGCCGCTTACGTCTACGATCAAATCCATAGAGGAGATATAACGCTTCGCATCAAAAAAATTCAGAAGATTGGAACGCTTGCCAAACAGAAAATATACCACAGCCTTCGCAATAGCAATCAAAATATTTAAAACCACCTGTCTCCCCAGTGCAATATATCTTGCCTCTCTGGAATAACATATCTGCTTAAAATGCACATCCGAAAGTTTCGGATCTCCCACGCTGCACCCAAAATAAACCTCACAATCTGGAATCCGTTTCCGAATCTCATCTATTGTGACAAACAGCATAGACTGTGCACCTTTATTTTTGCAATTTCCTCCTGTTACCAGTACCTTTATAGACATATAAACTCCTTTCCAGCATTTTTTTAAGCTTCAGCTTCATATCTTCCAAAATCAGGCATAATGACAATATCCACGATGCTTTTTTGTAATTACCGCCTGCCCACAGCTTAAACCGCCTGAAACAATATTTCAGCTTTATTTTTAAAGGAATTCCCGATTTGTCAAGTATGCCCTCTGTTACATTTATCTTCTGACCGATAGTTTTTTCCTTCAGTCCTGCATATCGATAGTTTTCCTTTCGTCTTGCCAGATGCTGGCTCTTTTTTATCAATTCTGTTGTTGATTTCCGGCATTCAAAATGAGACTTATATTTCTCCCAAATCTGCATCCCCTTATCAGTCCTCACTATAACGCTGCTGCTTCCCAATGCATCCGAATGTTTTCCGGTATAATTGTCCCCAACCGAAATATCTGCAAACATATTCAGTTTGTCCAGACAGTACATACATCGTTCAGGATAAAAATAGTCTTTTACTTTCATACGTTCCGTATTGGGAAGTCTGATTACCCTGCCCGAATCTGTCTCCAACTGAACGCCTCCTGGCCAGCCTCCTGCGTCTTTGGTACGGAAGTATAGATTACAGAGTTTCTCTCCTTTCAATGCCGGATGTCCGGAAAAATAATCTATCACTTCCCAAGACATGGTCCGGTCACAGAACAAACCAATTATAAAATAATTCTCCCTTTTCAGATGGCAGGAATGAATGACATTCAATATTCCCTGGACAAAACAGCCCGTACCCACCAGAATCACTCTCTCTTCACGATGTGACAGAATATAAGCTGCTGCCTTTTCCTGAGATACCGGAAGATATCGTGATTTCTGTGAACTTTCCAGACTATCGCCCTTAACATGACGCTCCGTATATGCCTGTCCTTCCTGATATTGATGCGTGCCCACTAAAAATGCGGCATCATATTCTTCACTTTCCAGAAGATTATATACCAGCTCCGTAACCACTCCGCCGCTTACTGCATTTTTCCTCCGTTTTTCATCCAGCGTCCATGCGATATACACACCACGACATTCCCCAAACCAAAAGGAGGAGGTTTGCGGCATATTTTTCGTATAATCAAACCCCTTCCCGGGACATATCTGATAACATTTTCCACATTGAATGCATTTTTCCTTATCAATTACAGGAACCCACAATCCCTCTTCCTTCTCATATCGGATACAGTTTACGGGACAAACTGCTTTACAGATTCCACAGGAAATACACAAATTATGATTGACTGTATTTTCAACTGTACTCAAAATAAACCTCCATCTGCCTATCGATGCTTTTTAATATCCATCCACCATGATATCTGAATCCTTGCTTTGCGAAACAGAGTTACCGGATTAAGCAGTCCTATATCAAAATATCGGATTCCGTTTCTGTGGTAAAGTTTCAAAACAGAAAAAAACTTTGCAAGACCCCAATGTTCAATCCATACATCCACCAGCCTGCTAAGTGCTAACCGGTCAATATGTGCATAACGGAATTCTTTATCAGATAAATTTTTCTTTAAAAACATATACCGTTGCACCAATACATCAACTCTGGTATCAAAACGTTTTTCATCCTTTATGGATGTAAGGGTTTTCCCTCCACGTGTAACACAGTAAATTGTCTGGCCGGACGCCGCCACTTTCCTGCTGTAAAATGCACATTTTGTCATGCACATAATATCATTTGATACCATAATCTGATCAAATTGAATACTATGTTCTTTCAAAACAGAAGCACGGATTAATTTTGACCAAGGTGTACAAAATCCGTACTTCATTTCCGTTAAATGCTTCAACGAAGGATTTTTTGCATATTTTTCTACTAATTCCATATACATAACATGTCTGGATGAAGTCTCTCCTGTCTCTATATCCATACTGGTTGGTACAAAGTAGACCATATCATAATCCGTATTCAGATAAGGAGTAACTTGATCATAAAACCCCTCAATAAAAAAATCATCTGCATCTGCAAATAAAATCCATTCGCCCTGTATATGCTGTAACGCAATATTCCTGCTTGCTCCGGCCCCTTTGACACCGGAATCATTTTTATAAAAGCGAACGTTCTTCCGCTGATCAAGAAACTGCCTGCATCCGGATAAATCAACAGTACTGTTATCATCTACTATGACTGCTTCTATCTCATCTTCTTCCGGAATGCTATTGATCAGTTTCTCCAGTGAAGCCGGTGTATTATAATGGGGTATCACAATTGACAATTGAACTTTACTCATATCTTCTCCTTAACCGCTTCCATTTATCCTCAAAGATCATGAAAAAACGCTTTGTTAATCAGCCTGCTTCTCATCTTTTTTCATATCATAATCAATCTTGCGTACATGGTACTGTACATCTTCTAAAATCTTACGGTTTGCTGCAATGATATCTGCCTGTAATCCGATGATTCCCGTCATGCAACCTAACATCATTAATGTAGATGCCAAGATCAGAGACTGAACATGTCCCATTGCTCCTCCCGTAAAGAAAAATACAAGATAACGGATACCTAAAATCAAACCGATCAAAAACAGAATTGCACCGATGCTTCCAAAAAACTTTAATGGCTTATACATCATAAAAGAACGAACTATCGTCACCATTGATTTCTTGACATAACCAAACATACTATGAAATAGTCTTGATTTACGCAATTCCGGATTGGTTCTGATCGGCACGGATTCCATAGGAATCTTGTCATGACCTGCCTGAATGATTGTTTCCAGCGTATACGTATACTGGTTCACCACATTCATCCGCATTGCCGCTTCTCTGGAATATGCCCGAAAACCACTGGGTGCATCCGGAATCTCGGAACTGGAAGCCACTCTTACAGTCCAGCTTCCGATATGCTGTAATTTCTTTTTTAACGGAGAAAAATGCTCTGTGTCATCAATCGGCCGCTCACCTATTACTATATCAGCCTTTCCATCCAAAATAGGACGTACCAGTTTTTCAATATCTTCACCTACATACTGATTATCCGCATCTGTATTTACAATAATATCCGCACCGGCACGAAGACATGCGTCAAGACCGGCCATAAACCCTTTTGCAAGGCCTTTATTTTTCTTAAAAGTAACAACATGATGAACTCCCCAATTCTTTGCGACCTCCACCGTATTGTCCGTACTACCGTCATTAATGATAAGATACTCTATCTCATCAATTCCCTCCATCTTCTTTGGAAGGTCATTCAAAGCAATTTCCAATGTCTCTGCCTCATTGAGACACGGTATCTGAATAATCAGTTTCATTTTCTCCTCCTGTAACAAACAATATTTCTTTATTTCTACTAAAAGCCATTATAACTTATTTTGTGTTGATGTCAACAATACAAAAAATTTCTTGAAGTTTTCACATAATAATTATAGACTATTCCTATATTTGTATTCCATGCATATTTTACCAGAAACGCTGTTTTAACAAATAATCTTAATATCATTTGCTTCGCACATTCAATAAAGCACACAAATTCAGCCTTGCAGGCAAGTGAAATTATGTACATTATATCATGAAGTTCATTTATGCTCATGATTAGTATCTGCCCTTGCAAACAATTAATGTACATAATGTAAAAAACATTACACAATTATATCAAACAGAAAAAGGAGGCAGTTTATGAGACTACATAAAGAAATCAGCCGCATTTTAATACCAATTCTTATTTTCTCCCTGATAATGGGAACTCCTGTACAGGCAGCTGGAATGGCACCTGCATCAGGAAATCTGGTCCCACCGAGCAATACAGGCACATCAGGGAATACTGAAATACCAGATACACCAGACAATACAGAAACTTCGAATCCGCCATCTACCGAAGAACCCCCGAAAGAAAATGAAGACGGAGATGATAATCCGGATACAAATGTCGTGGATAAAACCGTTTTAAAAGAGCAAATTGAAATTGCATCCGCATTAAATAAAGAAGATTATACAGCCGAATCTTATGAGGAACTGGAAAAAGCCCTTACTGCGGCAAAAACCGTCTATGAATCCGATTTGGCCGATGAAGCTTCTGTTATAGAAGCTACCGATAACTTAAAAAAAGCAATCAGCAGCTTACAGCTTATCATAACCATTGATAAAAGTCTGCTAAAAGGACTAATTGATCAGGCAGAACTACTGATACAGGATAAAAACTCCTACGTCACGACTTCTTATGAATCCCTGACAGCCTCACTGACATTGGCAAAAGCAGTTTACGGAAATGAAAACAGTGATCAAACTGCTGTTGACAATGCAGCAAACAGCTTAAAAACCATAATAGAATCCATGAAGTTCCGTGCAAAAGATAAGACAGGCCTAAAGCAGAGTATCAACGCTGCACTGAATATCAAAGGATGGCTTTATACCAAAAGCACTTACAAAAAAGTAACCACTGCACTTACCAGTGCTCAGACCATATATAATAATATTGATGCAGTTCAGGAGGAAGTAAATGACCAAAAAGCCAAACTGGATAAAGCCGTTGCGGGACTTAAGAAAGATGTACAGCCATATAAGATCAGCGGAAATACCTATTATTATGATATAAGAGCCTTCGGTGCAGTACCAAATGATAAAACCAGTGATAAAACCGCAATTCAGGCGGCACTTGACAAAGCCGGCGAAGACCATAAGATTGTCGTAACCGTTTATGGAGGGCTTTACTATATCGGAAGTACGCTTTGCATCCAGTCCAATACTACGATACAGATGGATTCTGCCTCTACCATACGCCGCAGCAAAACAAGTGTTAATATGTTAAAAGTTACTGATGCCGCCCATAAAACTACCCCCTATTACGGTTATACACTAGGACATGATATTACCATTACCGGCGGAACCTGGGATGGCGGTGATATTTCCAAAACAACGGTTGAAAAGAACCTTATTTACATAGGTCACAGCCAAAACGTGACCGTCAGCAATACTACGATCAAAAACTGCTACGGTACCCATGCTCTGGAATTTGCCGGAGTCATCAATTCAACCATTAAAAAATGTACCTTTACTGGCTTCCGCTATGCTCCTGACCGTTTTACCGCAGAAGCTGTCCAGCTGGATATATGCGATAAAGACTCCAGCGGTGCGGAATGGACTCCTGGATATACCATGGATGGTACTACCTGCAAAAATATTACCCTTTCCAATAATACTTTTATAGATTATCCACGGGGTATTGGCTGTCACCATGTTTACAGTGACGGCAGAAATAAGAACGGAGCTAACAGCGGACCATACGAAAACATCACTATCAGCAAAAATAAATTCAAACGCAGTTCCGCATCCACACAGAGCCTGTGCTCCAGCGGTATCTTTATCATGGGGGCCAAAAAAATTACTATCAGCAGCAACACTGTTGATAGGTATGCCTACGGAATATGGGTAAAAAGATCTTCCGGTATCACATTAAAAAATAATAAATTAAAATATAACAGTAACGCTAACATTATTTATTCCGGCAATACCGGTGTTAAGGATGCAATCATAAAATTTACGGTCACGCAGGATAAGTACAAGACAAAAACTCTTAAATACACCTGCCCTACCATTAAAAAAGGATACGTAAAAACTGCCGGGAAAACATACCGATTTAAAAAAGCCGCTTCCACACATACTGCAAAGCTCAAAAAAACGATTAAACGGAACCAGAAAATGACCTTTTATGGACAAGATGCCAAAGGTAACAAATTCTATCGGATTTACTATACTCCGAAAAAGAGCAAATAAAATATTAGTGAATTAGGGCAACCACTCTAAGAGATTTTTTTCTTAATGGTATGCCCTTTTTCATTTTATATATCAATTTCATAATATCATTTCTTCATTTTTCTTACACAAATTTTACATATACGGATTTTAGTATTATAATGTTTATGTGAATTTTTATAGAAAGAATAAGTAAAAACAATTCCAAGGAGGAACAGAAATGAATGACATTACAAAATATTTTCACCCGCAACCTGTCATCTTATTACCGGTTTTTATTTTATTTATTCTCGCACTTCTTTCGCCCATCAATGTTTTTGCAAAGACTTATTATTATAATGTAACAGACTATGGTGCCGACGGTAGTGACAGAAAAGATGATACTTCAGCAATTCAAAAGCTGCTGGATGAAGCAACAGAAAACGACACTATTGTCATTAAATTTCCGGCAGGTACATATTATATATCCAGACCGTTGTATATCCAGTCAAATACCAAGCTTCAATTAAACAGCAAGGCTACGATCCGGCGAAGCAATCATGGATTAGGACACAATATGTTACGGACCTCTGATGCCAGCCACGTCAGCACCGGTTATCCCGGATATACCTTAGCCCATAATATTACGATAACAGGAGGAACCTGGGACGGAGGCGACATCTCAAAGGCAAAACAAACCAGCAACCTGATTTACATAGGCCATTCCTCTAATGTTACCATTTCCAATGCTACTATAAAAAACTGCTATGGTGCCCACTCTGTTGAATTTGCAGGCGTAAAAAACGGTACTGTTAAAAACTGTAATTTTTACGGTTTCCGATATGACTCTGACCGTTTTACCAGTGAAGCTATTCAAATAGATGTTTGTTACAAAGACCGTTCCTCCGGAAAATGGACTCCCGGATTTGAATTGGATAAAACTGCCTGCACTAATATCCTCATTGAAAATAATACCATAAAAGACTATCCGAGAGGTATCGGAGCACATCATGTATTAAAAGGTCATTATTCAACTAACATCACGATCCGCAATAACAAGATAGCTCGAAGCTCTTCTTCCACTCAGGGGAAATGCATGACCGGAATTCTTCTGATGGGAACAAATAAAGTATCCATCTCAAAAAATACCATTAATCACTATTACTATGGGATTATGATTAAAAATTCAAAAAAACTGAGCATTAAAAATAATAAATTAAAATATAACACATCCGGTAATTTAATCCTTGAAAGCTGCGATATCAAAAGCAGAAAGAGAAAATTCACTGTTACAAAAGATACCGTGGGAGAACAGGAATTCCAATATACCTGCCCTGGCATTAAAGGATATGTTAAAACGGACGGAGAAACCTATCATTTTGGTGCATCATCAAAAGAGCATACGCTTGAACTGAAAAACAAAATAAAGCGTAACCAGAAAATTACATTTTATGGAAAAGATACATGGGGCAATACTTATTACCGCATCTATTATGTTTCATAACATCAGGGAATTCCATTTTCACCCATACCAAAAGGGGCTGTGACACTCGGTAAGACATTACTGGTGTACACAGCCCTTCTTTATTCTTCTATCCTCTCCGTATATGACTGATATTGTTCTACCAGTACATCACTTATATCTTTATCCCATACCCCGGCCCCTGTTACCATCCATCTAATTAATATACTTCGGATCATATTCCAATATACACTTCAGATGATGGGGTATCATTACCGTATCACGGTCAACCTCTTCGTCCCCTAAATCATATGCCACATCTCTCATAACACTTAGCCAGTAATGATTTTTTATAACTGTCCGTACCAGCACAATATATCTCACTCGATTCTAAAATCTCCAATACCAATAACATTTCCAACCAAACATAAAAACAATTTCATTCTGGATAAAATCTCTAAAAAAATAATACAAGGACATTAAAGATCCTCACGAGAATCAATACTGAAGCATTTGAAATTTTTCAAAACTCCCCCATAATACGGCATACAACCGCAACCATAAATCCCTTTTAAATTTTATGATTTAAAAATAAATATTTTACTAAATATATAATTCAACACTACAATCAAAACGCTGACTGCAACCTTCGCAGCCATTCCCTCTATTCCCAATATCGTTTGATTCAACCCTATTCCTACCAACAATGGAACTAAAACAATTTCCAATACTCCGGTAACCAGCCTTGTAGAGATAAATTTTCCAAACTCTGGTACAAATACTTTTATCTCCCAGCTTTTGCTGCAAAATACCCATAGTTTATTTGTCACAAATGCAAATAAAACAGCACAGATCCAAGAAAGGATATTCGATACTAATACCACCATAGAAGTATGAACTCCCATAATTGCAAAAGAGGTTCCCTGATTTTTCAATAACAACGCAAAAAGACTATAGCTACTCCAACTCACCATTGTCGTCATCACGCCCCAAAAAAGATAGGATATAATCTCTTTGTATTTTCTCATATATTCAAATATTATTTTCATTTATTTTTCTCCAGTCTCTTTCTGGTCACTGTAATTCTTTTCTCCACCGCCAGTGATGTTCTAACAATAATTTGTTCCTGAGCAAAGATAATACCCTTAAATTCATTACAAACTGACATCTTTTCTCTAATTGATTACACTATTTAATATCTACCTGCCCCCCAAAAGTGCTTCTGCCACTCTCATATCATATGGATAGGTTATCTTAATATTAGACTCCTCGCCTTCTACCAAATGTACTTTTTCTCCCTTGATTACCAATATTTTACAAGCATCCGTCAGAATTTCTTTTTCCTGCTTAGACAGAGACTGATATAAATTTCTCAAATGTAACGCTTTAAAAGATTGCGGTGTCTGTCCCTGATACATTATAGTACGCTCCGGTATGGTAGATATCATCTGACGATCCCTGCTTTCTACAATTGTATCTGTAGCCGGTATTACCGTATCACAAGCGCCAAACGCTTTTGCATAACGTATATTTTCCTCTAAGATACGATGTGTTACAAAAGGACGTACTGAATCATGTGTTACAATAATAGTATCATCATCAAGACACCCCTCTTTATCAATGTAAGAAATTGCATTCATAATCGTCTCATTTCTGGTAACTCCGCCCTCAACCACTACAATCCTGTCGTTATTTGGGATATATTTTTTTACCAAATCACCTGTATGCATTATCCACTGCTTCGGTGACAACACAAGTATTTTATCAAATTCCGCATTGACTACAAACTTCTCAATTGTATGAACAATAATCGGTTTTCCGCCAATTTCCATAAACTGCTTAGGTTTTTCCACATTTCCCATTCTAGTTCCCTTGCCTCCGGCAAGCACTACACCATAAATATTACTTCTTTTCATTACTATTTCTCCTCATTCGCCCCATTGTATCACAGAATACTTAGATTCACAAGATACGTTTCTCTTTTATCCCTTGTCAACATTGCCATTCAGCCTGCATACCAGCTGCTATTCACAGCTATGGATAAATTTCTATTATCCGTCCTTGGAATCTATATCCGCCGTATCAGGCTGAACCGTGACCTGCTAACTGCAAGATAAAATCTGCCACTCTCTCTGAAGCTTTTCCATCCAGATCATCAAAAAACCGCTGTTTGAAAGTCTGTACTTTTTCCAGTTCATAGTCGGATTGATTTACCGCCTCTGCAATCTGTGTCATATTCCGGACAATTTTTCCCGGAACAAAATTTTTAAATGGATAATAGAAATCCCTGTTTACCACATAATCTTCCAAGTCAAAAGCATAGAACAGCATCGGAATATTAAGGAGCGAAGCCTCAAATATAACAGAGGAATAATCCGTGATTAGTAAATCTGTAATAAATAGCAGGTCATTAATTTCGGATTCACCGGACAAATCCAGTACTCTGTCTTTCACGCTTTTATCAATTGGATGTTTTGCCTCAACAAACGGATGATGCTTGATAATAACCATATAGTCCTCTCCCAGATGCTCAAGCAGCCGCCCCACGTCAAACTTTTCAAAGGGGAAATATGCACTTCCCGCTCCATTCCCCCGGAAAGTCGGAGCAAACATGATAATCTTTTTCTCTTTTAACTGGGGATATGTTTCATATAGTTTCTTCCGAATTTCTTTTTTATATTCCTCCCTGAAAAAATCATCCGTTCTGGGAACACCCAAAGCTTTTACATTTTTCTCGTCTATTCCAAACCCTTCCGCATAAAAGCGGCAGATTTCCGAAGAACTCACAATTGCATAATTATAATATCTGTGGTTCGTACTGGTCTGATTAGGTCCGCCATCCTTTCCTACTCTTGTAAAGCCAAACGTTTTGAATGCTCCGCAGGCATGCCAGAGCTGAATCAGAATTCTATGCTTCATTGCCCACACTTCGTTTAGCACAGGTGTAAAATCATCCACCACTACTACCTTGCTTCTGGCAAGCTTATAAGCCAGTGAACAAAAATTTCTATATGTCATAAACTTTGTCTTACCAGGAACCAGCCAGAACAACACCTTTGCATTCCTTTCCTGTAAAACATCATTTACATAAGCAATATTTCCTGTCAGATCCGTTCTTCTTGATGACACAAACAGAATATATTCTTTTTTAAAGAACAAAGACAAAAAAGAAGTCAGTACATTCAAAAAAGTTTTCTTAATAGTTGCTCTGTTCATAGTCAGTCTGCAAAATGACGAATATCTCCATTTTGCAAACAACAGAGTCCTTTTTAACTGCCCGCCGCCATAGGTATTTTCCATAAACCTTCTTTTATTGCCCAGCATATGAACATATACCCCATCCAGCAAAAACAATGGTATCAGAAGCGTTCCGATCAAAAATTCCACAGTACGGTACAAAAAACAAAAAAACAGAACGAATATGTTATTCCCATGAAATCTTACAGGCTTTTTCCTCTTAATGGTGATAACACCTTTTTCCAGAAAACAGGCATATTCATTTTCTTCTTTTACCTGGTTATAATCATTATTTTCCACTAAAATATCTCTGTATCCATGTCCGTCATATGCCTGTACCGTAACAGTAAATGCGTTTAAATCATTATTAAAAAAAACCGCATCCAGTTCATAATCGAAAATAGCATATCCGATATAATATCCTTTCTCATCAAAGCTGGTATCTGTTACGGATAATGGCAATATCCTGGATTCTGCCGTATTCGCAAATTTAACCGCCAGCTTGATTTCCAAAGACTCCGGTTCCCCTGAAGTATTGCGGACAAGTACTCCCAAAGTCATGATATTTCTTCTGATCGCCAGTTTATCAACCAGAACCTCTGTTTCTTCGTTTAATTTCATCCCGTCACCTCATTGATATTTATAACCACTTTTCTTTAAAGTGATTACCTGCTTTCTCTCTTTTTACTTCTGTACCTAAACTTTACTTTTTTTGAACACTTTATGATACCCGTCAATCAGTCTTGTTATCTTGCGATACCAGTTCTTTTTCCTGATTGCATTCAGTTCCTTTTCTTTTTCCTTTAATCCTGCGATCACCTCATCCTTTTTCTGCACCATCTCTTTATAAGATACATTTTTTCCGGCAATCGTATCCCTGTATTCCCGATTCTTCATCAACAAATATTCATCATATGACATCTTTGTAATGCTGCATAGATTCTTATATTCCATTTCATTAAAATAATACTCTTTTTCTCTGACTTCCACACCCAGCTTCTGCAATCCACCCTGTGTAAGCGTATCATACAGCATTTGATATCCCCGGACAGTATTTTGTATATTCAGACTGTAGATCATTAAATTCAGAACCTTATTGTCAAAAGCACAACGAATGTCTTTTTGAGCCAATAGTCCCATATCCTCTAACGTGTTTTTTACCTTTACCATCGATTCAAAAGCACATAAGGGGGTCTCTGAAAATTCTGTTGTCAGATTACCCTTTTGCTTGATGCGGTAATGCACTAATATCTTATCTACAATTGTAATCCTCTTGGCCAGTAATAGTGCCATAATGGAAAAATACTGGTCATTCGCCCTTTCAATATCCTGAAATACAATCTGCTGCTTTTCCATAAAATCTCTTTTTACCATCTTATTCCACGGAACACTCGTAGTAAAATATAAAATGGCACTTCCTATGTCCTTTCTGGAAAAAGGCACCTGCTGTGGCAGATATTTTTTTCTTAAATATTGTGGTTTTGATATAAAATTCCCCTTCTCAGTATCATACTGGTCCGCATTGCATACACAGATATCCGCATCATCTGCGGTTATTTTCCGGTATAACTCCTCCACAAGATTTTCTTCAAACAGGTCATCCCCGTCTAAAAACAGAAAATACCTTCCTTTTGCCTGATTCATCCCATAATTTCTTGCAACGCCCGCATTTGACTTCTCCTGATAGTAGTAATGGAGATTTGCATGTTCTTTTTGCAATTCCTGTATAATTTGTGCCGTATTATCCACAGACCCATCATCAATCACAATGACCTCCATACCCGAATAGGTCTGATTCAATATACACTTCATGGTATCCCCGATATAATCCGCCCCATTATGGACAGGGATAACCACCGATACTTCAATTTGTTCCATTTCTTTTACCTCATCGTACAATCGGTTTTACCTGCTCCTTAATTTTATCAGCAATTATTTTCCTGCTGTTTCCAGACTCATAACTGCCAAGCTCCTCTAAATGCTCTCTTACTCTGGTTTTTAAAACCTCTCCCTGTTCTTTATCGCTTTGCAGGGTATCCACAGCCTCCAATAATTCCTGCATATTTCCTGCCTTTAAAAAAGGCCATCTTACCAAATCTACATAAAATCCTGTTTTTCCTGTATATTCCTTCCTGTCTGGTACATATAGAATACATTTTCTGTCAAGCAGTGCATAATCCCATACACAGGAAGAATAATCCGTGATCAGCAAATCCGCTGTCGCTAACAGCTCCTGCATGTCCGGATAATCTGCCACATTAATGATTCTTTTTCCCTCCACATGGATATTCATGCCATTCTTCTGATACCTGTGGTATCTGCATAGGAAAAACCACTCTGAACGGTCTTGTTCCAGCTTTTCCAATAATCTGTCGGCCTCTAATATGACAGGGGATTCCGCATAGCGGTAAGTCGGTGCATAGAGGATTACCCTTGCATTTTGGGGAATCTTATAATGCTTCTTTACTTTTTTTATCATGTCCCCTATATCTCCTAGTACCAGCTTATCATTTCTTGGTGTGCCAGCCTTTAAAACCTCTCCCTTATATCGATATGTCCCACGTATCATCTGCTTTTCCTGCTCTTTACAGCTGGCAACAAATAAATCCATATTTCCTGCACAAAATGCAGCCATTCTTTTTGCTGCCCAATCCGGCTTTCCTGTCTCAATCTCTACTTTTTTATAAGCACCGCCCCCATGCCAGGTATTAATCACATACTGCTTTCGGCGGAAAGGAAACCATGGCACATAGGAACCGTTTGTTATGATTACCTTCGAAGTTAATAACATAAGAAAAGAAGAAACCGTAAAATGCTTTACAATTTTTACTCCTTCCTCTTTCAAAAAAGAATACCTTTCCTTGTCATTCACAGTCCAGACATATTCAAACTGGTCAGGACAGGTATTCTGCAAATATTCAAATATATATTTGGGATTACAGGAATAATCATACCCATTCCCTCCTGTAAGCCCCGTAAACAATATGCGACTTTTCTTAACAGGTAAAATTCGAATCGGAAAAGTAACCACTCTTACCAAATCGGAAAATATCACTTTTAACAGCATACGATTCATTATGGTTTACTCCTTCTTTTCCTTTACCGCAGTAATCTGGTTTGCATCGATTCCCTCTGTATTATCCTTCTGAAATAATATCTTAAAGGTTAAAAACATAAGCTTAATATCCAGCCAGAATGAATAATTCTCAATATATGTCAGATCCAGCTTTAATTTATCATATGGGGTTGTATTGTACTTACCATATACCTGTGCATATCCAGTTAACCCCGCCTTTACTTTCAGCCGGAAATCAAATTCAGGAATAATTTCTTTGTACTGCTCTGCAATTTCCGGTCTTTCTGGTCTTGGACCCACCAGAGACATATCCCCTTTGATAATGTTTATCAACTGTGGAAATTCATCAAAATGAAGTGCACGCAACACTCTTCCTACCGGTGTGATACGGTCATCATTTTTCTTAGCCAGCTGCGCACCATTTTTTTCGGAATCCATACGCATACTGCGGAATTTGTAGATATTAAATACTTTTCCGTCTATTGTAAGCCTTGGCTGCTTGTACAAAATCGGACCACCATCATATATTTTAATCAAAAGAGCAATAATCAAAAACAGCGGCAATAAAATAACAGATATAGGCAGACAGATTACCAGATCCATTAATCTCTTAAATATAATCTGCTCCCCGGACAGCCCTTTATTTCTTGACAAATACAAAGGGGTATCAAACAAATGAATGTTATCAGAAGCCTTAATCAGAATATCTGAAATCTTCGGTGTTACATAAGTCCTCACACTCTCTGTAAAACATTTCTTTAATATAATGTTCCTCTCATCTGCCGGAATATCATAAATCAGTACCGCTTCATAATCAGCAACCATTTCACAGATATCCTTTAACGGCTCCTCATTCAAATCTGCAATATCACATATCTCATACTTATCCTGTCTGGAGCTCATTTTCATGATCATTTCATCCGGTGCATGGTCATAACACACAAGAAGCATCTGTCTTGGCGGATATAACGCTGCATAAATCAGTTTACAGATCAATACCCATAGCAAAATCATAATAATCTGGCACATATTCATCTTCAACAACGGCAGAGCACTTAAATAATGTCTGCTGATCAATGTAATCTGAATATACGCTACCACATTTGCACACACCAAAGACAATATTTGGGAATACAATACATCCATCAGCCTCAGATATCCAATTTTGAATCCACCATATAAATTGGTCAGCAAAAAAAGTATCAATCCATAGATACCAATCACTGCCCAGTCACCTCTCCGGAAAAAAGGAACCTCTAACTGTTCCACATAAGAACCGTACCATACAAACGCAAATATCGCTACATGGGCTGCTAATATAATAAATCCCTCTAAAAAATTGATTACTCTTTTAAATTGCTCTCTCTTTTTCATGCTGCTTTCTCCTAAACCGGATTACTGCTTATATATCTTCCGGTTTTCACTGACTGTTCATTTTAACTGACCGTTTGCCTTAAATGTATATTTTTTACCTTTAATGCGGGTAGTCGTTCCCTTCACCATAACACCGTTTTTCTTAAAATAATACTTATGGCCTTTATACGTAAGCCATCCTGTTTTCATGACACCATTACTATTAAAATAATATCTTTTTCCTTTAATCGTCTTGAATCCGGTTGTCCGGCGGCTATTGCTTCCGGCATAATATTTCTTACCTTTTACAGTAATCCATTTATTCTTTGCCATACTTCCGTCCGAATTGCGATAGAAATATTTTCCATTCTTATCCTGATACCAACCCTTTTTAATATGACACACACCATCTTCATCAATTTTCACTCCTGGTGCATCCGTGTTCATCTGTAAAACTCCACTCTCGTTAAACAGATACCGTTTCAGACCGATCCTCTTAAACCCTGTCTGCATTTCTCCTTTGCTGTTAAAATAATATTTATTGCCGGAAATGGTTTTCCAGCCCACAGCAGCACCTGAAGAACCCAAATAGTAAGTATGTCCCGCTATCGTAAACCATCCATCCGTTTTTCGCTTGCCTTTATAATAGTACTGCCATTTATCGCCTTCTTTATACCACCCATATTTTAATGCACTGCTTCTGGTCTTAATAACTTTTGAATAATTCTTATACAAAAAATCTATATCTACCGTATTTTCCGTAATACCGCTCAGCTTCTGGGTAGACGTAGCCTGCCATATCGTATATGGATATTCTGTAATATCCGGCTCCTGATTCGTATATCTGGCATACCAGAAATCATAATCCGCCAGTTCTTCCGACTCCAGATATGTATTATACCACGTCTGATTACAATAAAACATAGGATAATATCCAGCAGCAGCTATCGTATCCATATACGTTTTCGCCATAGCCGTCCTCTCAGCCCTGGTAGTTTTCTTGATAATTGCAGCATCCTCAATATCATAAGCTACCGGAAACGACACAGGAATACCGTCCAACTGTTCAATTGTAAACTCTGCCTCCTTCAAGGCCTGTTCCTGCGTTGTGGCATAAGAATAAAAATATATTCCAATGGGAATCCCTGCCGCCGATGCACCTTCTACATAAGTTTTAAAACGGTCATCCAAAGTACAGCTTTTGTTTCCGTACCTCCCTTTTCCATAACCGAGGCGGAGCATGACAAAATCCACACCGGCTGCTTTTACCTTGCTCCAATTCACATTTCCCTGCCATGTGGATACATCTATTCCCATGCTAATCGCCTTATTGCTCAGCTTGGTAATCTTAGCCCCGATTTTTTTTCCACTGGCATAATTATTTCCTTTTTGATTAAAAAAATAATAACTCCCGCCAATTTTTTTCCAGCCGGTAATCTTTTTCCCGCTGCTGTCCAGATAATATGTTGTCTTTCCGTCTTTGATCCATTTGGATTTCTGCTTTCGGCCATTTACATAATAATATCCCTTTTCCCATCCATTTTTAGCAGCAGCATAAGACCTCACGGATATTCCAAAAAGCATGATTACTGCAAAAGTCATAATCAATCCATATCTGTAAACATTCATTTTCAACGTGTTTTTATTCTTCATCCCAATCTCCATTCACATCCTATGCTTCGTGACCTTTTTCCTTTATCACCCGTACCACATCATCTACATACTGTTTACATAACTCATCCGTCGCCGCCTCTACCATAACACGGATTACGGGTTCTGTACCACTCTCCCGTATCAGGATTCTTCCCTCATCCCCTAAGGCTTCCTCCACTTTTCTGGTAGCCGCGATCACATCTTCATCTTCTCTTGCTTCCGGTTTGCTCTTTACCTTCACATTTTGAAGCAGCTGTGGATATATTGTAAGATCACGGAACAATTCCGATGCTTTCACCTTTTTCTCCAAAATAACCTCCATCAGCTTGATAGAAGTCAGCACACCGTCACCGGTAGTTGCATACTTGCTGAAAATGATATGACCACTCTGTTCACCACCTAAGGAATGACCATATTCCATCATATTCTCATATACATATTTGTCACCAACAGCAGTCTTCTCATAAGAAATCCCTCTCTTATCCAATGCCTTATAAAGTCCAAGATTCGACATCACCGTCGTCACCACTGTGTTATTGTTAAGTTCCCCTCTTTCAGACAGATAACAGCCACATGCATATAAAATCTTGTCACCGTCAATGACTTCTCCGTTTTCATCCACTGCAAGACATCTGTCAGCATCCCCATCATAGGCAAAACCGATATCCAGCTGTTTCTCTTTTACCAGCTGCTGTAACTGTTCAATATGCGTGGAACCACAGTTATTGTTGATATTGATTCCATCTGGATCATTATGGATTACATATGTTTTTGCCCCCAATGCCTCAAACACGGCTTTTGCCACTGTTGAGGATGCGCCGTTTGCACAATCAAGTCCTACTCTCTTATTTTTATAGGAACGGGTGGCCAATGTCATCAGATAACCAATATAACGATTTCTTCCCATGGCATAATCCACTGTTTTTCCAATCTGCTCTCTCTTTGCAAAAGGAACCTCCGGAATCTTACCATCAATGTATGCCTCTATCTCTTCTTCTACCTCTGCCTCTAATTTATATCCCTGTCCGTTAATAACCTTGATTCCGTTATCGTAATACGGATTATGACTTGCAGATATCATGATACCACAATCAAATTCATCCAACCGTACAATATAAGAAACACTCGGTGTCGGTGTCACATGCATCAGATATACATCTGCTCCACTGGCTGTAAGCCCTGCCACCAGAGAATATTCAAACATATACGAAGAACGTCTTGTATCCTTGCCTATCACAATACTGGCTTTTCCATCCTTATGGTTTTTCCCATAATAATAGCCTAAATATCGCCCAACCTTATATGCATGTTCCACTGTTAAATCTACATTGGCTTCTCCCCTGAAACCATCTGTTCCAAAATATTTACCCATTATTTTCCCCTTTTTTATATTTTACTTTTTAATAATACTAAGTGCGTGCTGTAAATTGACTATCTCTGCATAAGTTACACTTCCGCCAAACTCACCGTCCAATGTCCACATAATCGCCTCTAAGCTTTCTATGGTAATCTTCTTTGCCTTAAACTGATACATATATTCCGGATTAAACTCCCCCATCAGATATGCTGTCACTGTAGCCTGTAAATCAATAGGATTCGTGGGATACTTCACCAATAATGCCTCATACATGCCATCGTCAAATTGGGCAATCTTGCTGTTGGGATTCGGAAATCCCCCCACTGTCAGGGAATTGGTAATCATCCCGATGAAAAAATCATCTTCAATTACATTACCATCATATTCCACCTTCATATGATAGGAAGTCAGACTTGGAACACTCCGTATTCCTTCTAAAATATATGCCATATGCCCCAGATAGTTTTTATATTCCTGGGGTGTTGTATAGGTCACTTCCGTAAAAGCACCAAAAGCTGCCACATATACAAAATAATCCCCATTAAAGGAACCGATATCGATAGGCTCCGGCTTATATTTTATAATGCGTTTTGCTGCCCGGACGGGATCCTTTGGAATACCCAGACTTCTTGCAAAATCATTTGTGGTACCGGATGGTATATAACCAATCGGAGTATCACAGCCGCATTTCATGCAACCCGCCACTACCTCATCCAGTGTTCCGTCCCCTCCTGCACATACAATGATATCATAAAGCCATCCTTCTTCCGAAACAATCCGTGTAGCATCCCCCTTTGCCTGTGTGGGATAAACTCTTACATTATAATCCGCTTTTACAAATAAATCCACAATATCAAATAATTTTCCTTTTATGTGCTTCCGACCTGCTGACGGATTCACGATAAATAACAGATTCTTCATAAAATAAACATATCCTCCCGGCAAATATATCATTCATCATATCCATTGGGATTTCCCGATTGCCATCTCCATGTATCTTCACACATCTTATCTATTCCATATAATGCCTTCCATCCAAGTTCCTTCTCTGCTTTTGATGGATCCGAATAACAGATAGGAATATCTCCCGGACGCCTTGGTGCGATGGTATATGGAATCTCCCTTCCACATGCCTTTTCAAAATTTTTGATAATCTCCAGTACAGAATACCCCTTTCCGGTTCCCAGATTATATATGACCAGTCCCGGATTCTCCATTAGTTTCTTAACTGCACTGACGTGCCCTTTTGCCAGATCCACAACATGGATATAATCCCTGACTCCCGTTCCGTCAGGAGTAGGATAATCATTACCAAACACATTTACTTTTTCCAAAACCCCAGCCGCCACTTTTGCGACATATGGCAACAAATTGTTGGGAATTCCGTTTGGTGCCTCTCCAATCAGACCGCTTTCATGTGCCCCTATCGGGTTAAAATACCGCAGCAGTGCAATATCAAAAGAATTGTCTGCCTTGTAAATATCTGTCAATATCTCTTCCAGCATTAATTTGGTCCTGCCATAAGGGTTCGTTACTCCTCCAACTTTATCATCCTCTGTAATTGGAACTGTTTCCGGTTCGCCATATACCGTAGCAGAAGAAGAAAATACAATCTTTTTTACATTATATTTTTTCATCATTTTAATAAGATTAAGTGTACCACTGATATTGTTATCATAATATTCATACGGCTTCTCGCATGATTCCCCTACCGCCTTAAGACCTGCAAAATGTATGATGACATCAATCTTATTTTGGGAAAATATAGTATCAAGCCCCTCCGAATCTTTCATATCCGTCTCGTAAAACCTGATTTTCTTTCCGGTTATCTTCTCTACTCTGACTATGGATTCTTTGTTGGAATTGCAGAGATTATCCATAGCAATTACATCATAACCCTCCTGTAACAATTCAACATTTGTATGACTTGCAATATACCCTGCACCACCTGTTACCAGTATCGTCATGATCAAACCTCCATATATTATTAAATTAGTATATTATCCTCCATATAGCCAAAACTGACCCTTATTAAATATATATCGTTTTATTATACCTCAATCTCCTTATACAATGCAAGAAAAAAGCCTATAGTTTAGAAAAGTTTCAGAAAAAATAGGGTTGTTGCATTAGAATTTTATTTTTCTTTCCTAATACAGCAACCCCGTTTTTAGTATTTTTTATAGTTTTATTCTTTTCCTGTTCTTTTCAGCTTTTCTGAAACAGCTTTCACCGGATGCTTCATTTTATACCTGATATTATTAATATGTTGTTTTTGAACCTCTAACTGCTCCTTTAAAGCCTTATCCTTTTCTTTTAAAGCCCTGTTTTCCTCCATAAGATATGAAACAGTCGTTCCAAAAAAGCGGATCATATCCCTTATCATCTGCTCGTTATCAATCTGCCATTTCCCACCAGTCAGATAAGTATCATCAAATAAATCCCCATCTTTTCCAAGATACTCCTGTACAATTTTTGCATTCCCTTCCTTGAATTGTTCCAGAAATCTCTTATTCTTTTCCTCAGAAAACATACTGTTTCTGCCTTCCTCGGGATTTTCCTCTGATAACTGTGTCAACACTTTTCTGAAATAATCGTTTTTCTGCTTATTCAGATCTGGCATCATATTCAGAATTCTTTTTATCTCAATATTATTCTTTGTAAGACTAGGATTTTGCATGGAATCCAAAACTCTGTAATCCTCTGTATATTTCAGATGAAGGGTCTCCAAAAAATCTGACTGGATAGTACCTCCTGCAAAATGCCTCTTATCAAATAGTCTGACCGTAATATTTTCTTTTCCGACATACGCAGATATCTGGGTAAGAATATCATAATAATCCAATTTGATGTATGGAAGCTTTTCCACAACCTCTTCCCAGCTTAGTACGGAAGAAGCAAGCATCCCTTCCTTTACCTGCTGATTCCACCATGAAAACAGAAAATCATCCTGTCTTCTCAGATAAACAATCACCTTCACTGCTATCTCTTTTCCCTTAAAACCTTCCTCCAGCCTTTCCCAGCAATTTGTATCCTGAAAAAATCCCCGATTCCAGATTCCTTCATCAGAGAGAATGATATTGTCATATTCCTCAAATAGACTAAGGATTTTCCCAATTCCTTCCCTAACAATCTCCTGTTCCTGGTCATACTGTCTGTTCCCATTTTCATCTTTTATTCTTCCAACCAAAAAATGAGCATTGCGGTATTTTTGAACATTGGAAAATCTATATTCAAATAACGGATAACAATACCCTTGTTTTTTCAACTCTTCCCGGTTATCCCAGCAAAAGTTCTGAATCGACGTAGTCGCTGTTTTGGGAGTTCCAATATGAAGATAAAGTGTTTTCATGTCTGTATCCTCCTAAATTTGTAACCAATTTTGCTTTGCAGACTTCGTCTGATGCAATAGTCGCCAAATGTATATACAAGTATCTACGCTTGGCTCGTTATTCGCACAAATTGATTACCTGCTTGCAAAGCAGATTTTAATGCTGGCAATGTTCATCTCGTATATTTTTATAATCTACTTTACACTACCTTTTATACCAACGCAAAAGACCACTGGTCGCTTATTTTTCTTAAAAATATCGTTCCAATTCTTTCATAATATGGTCAACACATTCATTCAATGTATATTTACTGGTATCAACCGTAATTTCAGCTTGCTCCGGAACTTCATACGGACTCGAAACACCTGTAAAATTCGAAATCATACCCGCTTTGGCCTTCTGATATAATCCCTTAACATCTCTTCGTTCACACTCTTCTAATGGAGTACTGACATAAATCTCAACAAAAGAATCTCCAATGATTTCCCTTGCCATTCTTCTGTCAAGACGATAAGGGGAAATGAAAGAAGTGAGGACTATCAGACCTGCATCATTCATGAGCTTGGAAACTTCGGCAACACGCCTGATATTTTCTGCCCTGTCATTTTCTTTAAAGCCCAGATTCTTATTCAGTCCCATTCTTACATTGTCTCCATCCAAGAGCATCGTATGTCTGCCCATTGAAAACAATCTTTTTTCCAGCTCATTGGCAAGTGTGGATTTACCCGCTCCGGACAAGCCCGTCATCCACACGGTCATCGCTTTTTGCTGCATCTGGTTTTCCCTGATTTCCCTTGTGATATCCATTTCCTGCCACTTTAAGTTATTGCCTCTGGAAAGCGGATGCATCACCACTCCGCCAGCAGCAGTAGCATGTGAAATCCTGTCGATCAGGATAAAAGAACCAAGCGGTTTATTATTTGAAAAGCGGTCAAAAACAATCTTACTGCCAGTAGATATTTCACAAACTGCAATCTCATTCTTATATATCTCATCAGAATGTACTTCTGCTCCGGTATTTACATCAATCTTATACTTAATCCGCATAATTGTCGCCGGTATCAGCTGTGTTCCCAGCTTTAACAGAAAATTCCTACCTGCCGCCAGATTTTTTTCATCCATCCATAACAGGGACACGACAAATAGAGAACCCACTTCCAATCCGGCATCCTTTTGCAGAACACATCCTCTTGAAATATCTACCTCAGTATCCAGCTGGACCGTTACTGCATATCCTCTGCTGCTACTTTCTACTTCCTTATCTCCCTGCAAAATCCCGGTCACAACCGCTTTTTCCATACTCGGCATTACGGTAACCGTATCTCCTGTCGAAATGCTTCCTGAAGCGATCATTCCCTGAAATCCTCTGAAACTATAATCAGGACGACACACCCGTTGAACCGGCATCGTAAAATCTTCCTGCTCATTTATCTCTGTCACATCAATCTGCTCCAGATAAGAAAGCAGTGTCATACCGCTATACCATCTCATATTGTCTGATTTTTTGACAATATTATCCCCCTCAGTTGCAGATACCGGTATGATACACAAAGATTCATATTCAAATTCTGCCATCAATATCTTAATGTTTTTTTGTATCTTTTTAAATTTCTGCTGATCATAATGGATTATATCCATCTTATTAACAGCAAAAACAAAATGTTTAATCCCCATAAGGGCACAGATTCTGGCATGTCGTTTTGTCTGAAGCAGCACTCCCTGGCTGGCATCCACCAAAATAACAGCCAGAGACGCAAAAGACGCCCCAACTGCCATGTTTCTCGTATACTCCTCGTGTCCCGGAGTATCTGCCACAATAAAGCTTCTATTCTCCGTAGAGAAATAGCGGTAGGCAACATCTATCGTAATTCCCTGTTCCCTTTCTGCCATTAATCCATCCAGTAAAAGGGAATAGTCTATTTTCCCTTCTCTGGATCCCACTTTGGAATCCAGCTCCAGTGCTCTTTTCTGGTCTGCAAAAATCAGTTTGGCATCATATAATAAATGTCCGATCAAAGTAGATTTTCCGTCATCAACACTTCCACATGTAATAAATTTCAGGAGCTTATCATTCATAATTAAAAATACCCCTCTCTCTTTCTTTTTTCCATACTGGCACTTCCACCATCCGAATCAATCACCCGGCTTGTCCGTTCCGACTCAACACAAGCCAGTGTTTCCTCAATAATCTCATCCAAAGTGACCGCATTTGATTCTACTGCTCCTGAAAGAGGATAACATCCAAGGGTTCTAAAACGAACCATTTTATTCTCAACAACTTCATCCGGTCGCAATTGCATCCTGTCATCATCCACCATGATCAGATTGCCATCCCTCCTTACTACAGGCCGTTCGGCCGCATAGTATAACGATACGATGGGAATATTTTCCCGCTTAATGTATTGCCAGATATCTTTTTCTGTCCAATTCGAAAGAGGAAATACCCTGATGCTTTCCCCTTTGTTGATCTGAGTATTATAAAAATTCCATAACTCCGGTCGTTGATTTTTCGGATCCCATGCATGGTTCTCGTTACGGAATGAAAATACTCTTTCCTTTGCCCTGGATTTCTCCTCATCACGCCTTCCGCCGCCAAATGCAGCTGTAAATCCATACTTGTCAAGGGCCTGTTTAAGAGCCTGTGTTTTCATGATATCTGTATAAGATGCACCATGATCAAAGGGATTGATTCCCTGTGCAATCCCCTCCTGATTGATATATTCAATCATTTCTATCCCCAGCTGCTTTGCCGTTTCATCCCTGAACTTTATCATTTCTTTAAATTTCCATGTTGTATTGACATGCAAAAATGGAAATGGCGGCTTTTCGGGATAAAATGCTTTCATCGCCAGATGGAGCATAACCGATGAATCTTTTCCAATCGAATACATCATTACCGGTTTCTCACACTCTGCAACAACCTCCCTCATAATATAAATCGCTTCTGCCTCTAACTCTTCCAAATGATCCATGCATCTTCTCCTTCATTGATATTAAATGCGGCTCGCTTTGTCTGCCAAAATCTTATAATCAGGCTAATGACAGATTACCGCATCCAGATATAACCATAATTTATTATAATATACATAAGTTGTGTAATCAAAATGAAATACAAAAAAATCCCCGACTATTTGGAATAGCGCATCAGAAATGTTTCATATCCCTCTCTTCTAAGCTTACAGCTGGGACAATGTCCGCATCCATCCCCTTTTATGCCATTATAACAGGTAAGCGTCATATTCCGGACAAAATCAAGTCCTCCCAGATCATCTGCCAATTTCCATGTATCTGCCTTATCAATCCACATAAGCGGTGTTTCTATACAAAATGTATAGTCCATTGCCAGATTAAGCGTTGTATTCAATGATTTTATAAATACATCCCGGCAATCAGGATAACCGGAAAAATCACTCTGTGACACACCCGTGATCAAATCTGTAATTCCTCTTTGCTTTGCCAAAACAGCCGCAAAAGTCAAAAATAACATATTCCTTCCATCCACAACACTGTTAGGTGCTCCAACATCCGGTGCATTTTCATCTACGATAATATCCTCTCTGGTGAGTGAATTAGGGGCTAACTGATTAAGAAGCTCCATATCAAGAACCTGCCATTCCACACCCAGCTTTTCCGTAATCTCTTTTGCACACTCAAGCTCTGCCCTATGCCTTTGTCCGTAATCAAAAGAAACTGCCACCACCTTCTGATATCTCTTAAGTGCCCATAACAGACAGGTGGTACTGTCCTGTCCGCCGCTAAACACTACCAATGCACTTTCCTTATTCCTTGTATTCATATTCATGTCATGTATTCTCCTACCTGTAATCTATTCTGCCATGCAGTCTGCATCATTATTCCTATCTCACCATAAGAAGCAGTTTATTCTGAAGTGCTTCCTCTTCCTCAAATCTCCCCAAAAAAGTGGTGGTCATAGTTTTGGCTGCTGTCTTCTTGATTCCTCTTGCCGTCATACAGCTATGGCTTCCCTCAATATAAACAGCTACATCATCAGAGCCGGTTGCTTTCCTGATAACCTCTGCTATATCCGTCCCAATCCGTTCTTGAAGCTGCAGGCGTTTTGCCACCATATCTGCAATTCTCGCAATCTTACTAAGTCCAATCACCTTCCCTTTGGGAATATAAGCAACACTCACCTTCATATCATACATAAGTGCCAAATGATGTTCACAATAACTGAATACCTCTATATCCTTTACTACTACCATATCCTTATCATTTCCCGACGGAATGTCAAAATTTTTCGAAAACATTTCTGCAATCTCATCATTTGTATAATTCATTCCCTCAAATACTTCGGCATACATCCTGGCAACCCGTTCCGGAGTATCTTTTATCCCCTCTCTTTCGGGATCATCACCTAACGCAATCAAAATTCCTCTGATATGTTCCTTTATTGCATTCTGGTCTATCGCCATTTTGTTCTCCTTTCCATTACACACCTCTTTTATCCGGATCCCAGATAAATTTGTGAAGTTGCAACTGTATATTTACATCATTCATATTTTGCTCAACCAGATATTCTACCATCTGTGCTGCTTCCATTACACCAAAACAGGGACTTAAATAAATCCCACAGCCTTTTTCTATCAATTGATAGGTCTTGATTATCTTCTGGCTAAGAATCAGATCCTCTTTACTTCCTACAACAAATTTCACAGTATCCAAAGCCCTTACATTCCTGTAATTGGAAAGGCACATGTTCTGCTCCATTCCGCTTACTGGTAATTTGTAATCCAGCGTGAAGGAAACATTATCCTTTTCTCCGTTTCTTTTTGCCAGCTCCCTGTTATCATCCTCTGTCCTCAGCAAATAGGGACTAATATCAATACTCCCATTTGTTTCAACTTCAACAAGAATTTCCTTATCATTCCGCAGCAGTCTTAACAGTTCCTTTATATCCTTTTGCAACAACGGCTCGCCTCCGGTCAGGGTAACGTTTTTTATCCCCGATTTTTTTATCATCTGATACAGCGTTCCCTCGTCATAAATCTCATAATCTGTATCCTGCTCATTTGCCCATTTGGTGTCACAATATGCACAGGACAGATTACAACCTGCAAAACGGATAAAATATGCCAGTTGTCCGGCTCTTTTTCCTTCACCGTTAATACTTGCAAATTGTTCCACTACATGAAATTCTCCCATAACTGCTCCTTATCTGCTATATCCTGCACAATTATTTGGGGTCTCATACACTTTCACCAAGACCACCTGATACTCTTTTTCGTCCATTGCATCATAGAAATATTCTGCCAGATTTTCAGCAGTTGGACGAAACGGCAGCTCTACTATACGAAATTCCTCTTCTAGCAATGCCTCTTTTGTGGACTCCTTAAGGCTTCCTTTCTCAATCACCAGACTATGGTCCAGTTCAGCCGCCAACCGGTTTAAATCCTCTTTTAAATCTTTAAAATCAACCACCATTCCACGAATCTGTCCTGCTTCTGCTATTTCCTCAGATCCCACTGTAACTTCTACAATCCACCGATGTCCATGAATGTTACTGCATTTTCCTTCATATCCCTTTAAAAAATGTGCACTGTCAAAGCTTGCATTTGCCTGTAATGTATACATATCTTTCCCCTTTTCCCAGCCTTTCTAAATCGGACGATCCAAAGCAGTTTTAAAAGTCAAAAGCACCTATATCCATCCATACCTGAATACAAGTGCTTTTTGTATAATAATGACATCACTATTTCTTTCACTTTATTCAGCCCTAGTTTTGTTTAGAGACAGGATGGTACTAATGAACTGTCTGCCAATTCCGATTCGTCCATATCAGATGTTTCAATGAAATATTTTAAAGCCCTAAAATATTACAAACCGTCGTTTTCATCTCACTCTTGTCGCATACTGTATCATGCAATACTTCTGCACTGCGAATATCTTCAATCGCCTGCGGTATCTTAACACCCGACAATCTGTTTAATTCATCTACCAATTCAAAATCAGACTGGGAAGCATATTTCCCATCAACCGCTTCCATAACACTTCTGGTAAACTTATATGGACTTGCAGTAGATGCGATTACCGTAGGTGTCCGGTCACCGGTTGTATCCACATATTTGTCATAAACAGTAGCTGCTACAGCAGTATGGGTATCCATAATATAATGATCTGACTCATATACCTTTTTAATTGTTCGGGCAGTCTCTTCCTCACTTGCGTAATTTCCGTAAAATTCAGATAAATTCTTCCTCATCTCATCCGTAATTTCATATCTTCCTTCCTCGGTAAGCTCTTTCATAAGCTTTGCATTTTTATCGGAATCATCCCCTGCAATACGATAGATCAATCTCTCTAAATTACTGGAAATAAGAATATCCATAGACGGAGATGTAGTTAAGATAAAGTCCCTGTTCTTATCATATATTCCTGTCTCAAAAAAATCGTACAATACTTTATTGTCATTGGACGCACATATAAATTTGGCGATAGGAAGTCCCATTTCCTTTGCATAATAAGCAGCTAAAATATTACCAAAATTACCGGTAGGGACTACTACATTAATCTTGTCCCCTGCCTTAATCTCCCCATCTGCGATCAGACGAGTATATGCATACACATAGTAAACCATCTGTGGTACAAGCCGCCCGATATTAATGGAATTTGCAGAAGAAAACTGGAATCCCTTTTCATCCATAATCTTTGCAAGTTCTTTATCATTAAACATATTCTTGACACCCGTCTGGGCATCATCAAAATTGCCGATAATACCGACAACTGCCGTATTATCCCCTTTCTGGGTTACCATCTGCTTTTCCTGAATCGGGCTTACCCCGTTTTTCGGATAAAATACGATGATTCTGGTACCCGGTACATCCGCAAACCCTGCAAGTGCTGCTTTGCCGGTATCACCGGAAGTTGCGGTTAAAATAACAATATCATTTTTCACATTATTCTTTTTTGCAGAAGTAACCAGTAAATACGGCAATATGGAAAGTGCCATATCCTTAAATGCAATGGTCGCACCATGGAATAATTCCAGATAATGTGCACCTGCTTTTTTTACCAGTGGAGCAATACAAGGTGTATCAAATTTTTCGTCGTATGCACTGTTAATGCAATATTTCAACTCTTCTTCCGTAAAATCCGTCAGCATACGGCTCATCACCTCGTACGCCACTTCCTGATAACTCATTTTTGCCAGATTATTGAAGTCCACATCCAATGCAGGAATGCAATCCGGTACAAAAAGACCGCCACCTTCTGCCAAACCCTTTAATATCGCCTGGGACGCGGTTGCTGTTTCTTTACTGTTACGTGTACTTTTGTAAGTTACTGCCATTTTGTTTATCCTCTTTTCTTAAAATGATTCTATATCCAGCATTACTTTGCTTTCATTGCATAATTATATCCGTATCATATATCTTTTTTCTAATCTGCAAGATACACCTCCATGGTTCTTCTTCCCCATCGGAGTGCCTCACTGTGTGTCATAAAAAACATATCTATTCTTTTGCCTTTAATGGCACCACCTCTGTCCTCTGCCACATAAACCTGTCCATTGATCACGACCTTTGTTCCAAATGGAATCACACTGGTATCTACCGCAATTGTATGGTTGGAAGTAGGAACCGTTCCACTTGCAGTACGGTTGCCGCCTGAATATACGCCGCAGCATACACGGCAGGTACAGTATGCTGTAATCACAAATTTCCCTAAACTGTCACCGTGGGTCGACGCATATACGGGTTCTCCTTTCTTACCACCTTTAGAAGCTGTATCACCAGAACCGGTATTCCCGCTGCCTCCGGTATTGATCGCAGAATTCCCCTCTTCCTTTTCACGAATCTGCTGTGCGACCATTCTTATTTTAGCCTCTTTCGCCATCTGAGCCAGCCTTGCGGCTTCTTTTGCAATCTTTTCTGCCTCTTCCCTTTGCGCTTTAGCCTGCTGGTAAGCCAGCTTATCTGCTGTTTTTTCACTCATGGCTGTCAGATTATTGATGGCTCGAATCTCTTCCATCCTTTCAAATTCATACCGTTCATCCAGGGTATCCATCTGAGCCAGAAGCAGATCATCCATATATCCATACTTCATCACATCATAGCTTACCTTCTGGACCTTTTTCATGGTGCAGCCAGAATAGTTTAAGTTACCGGCAGCTACAGAAATACTGCTTAATTTCCCCGGCACCTCATCCGCAGTCACTATTACCCTGTATCCAAATACCGCTATCAGGCCTGCAAAAAGAAAAAGTACAAGAATCCATATGATAGTCTTAAAATTACCCTTTTTTTTCATTCCAGATCACCTTCTATATTTCTTAGTACACAACTTTTTTCCTAATAGACATATACGTTTAAATTATATTGTTTCATAAACAAAAGGTCAAGCATTTTATATTTCATTATTATCTATTATAATATACAGACAAGAGCATATCTTATAATATAAAGGAGAATACACATATGCCAAATTTTCCCGGTGTCACAAAAGCCCGAAGAAAAGACGGAAGTATCTATTACCGTTCTTCTATCACCATTTTGTCAAAACATATAAGCTTAGGAAGTTTCAACTCTCCCAAAAAGGCAGGGAAAGCCTATACGGAAGCCTGCAATATCATACGTAAGAATCAATATCAGCTGACAGACTACACCGAAGATTTTGCTCTGGATTTTACCAAATTCGTAGTCTTAATGAATTACAGAAATTCAGGAATCTATTTTAAAACCCCGATTTACCTGCAAACAGGTTTTTTCTATTACTATCTTGCTCCAGACAGATTTCTCATTTTTGACAGGGAAGACCTGTTCTTCTATGCCAACCATAAAATCCAAATCCGCGGAGGTTATTTTTTTATCTGTGACTATGGGAGCCAGTATAGCATTCTTTCCCGTTATGGTATCAAAAACTATGCTAAAAAAGGGATTGATTATATATTTGTAAATCACAATGAATACGATTTCCGGTACGAAAATATCAAAATAATAAATGAATATATTGGCGTGACACGCATAGAACAAAACGGACAGGTTTTCTATGAATGCGTTATCCATATCCATGGTAATTATCTCGTTGGCCGGTATGCAGACAAAATCACCGCTGCCATTGCCTACAACAAAGCTGTAGATATTTTAGCCGGCAATGGCATTCACAAAAAATATGTAAAAAATTACATTAATGAATATTCCACCAAAGAATACCAAAACGCATATGAGCAGATACCTGTCTCCAAACGTATTTTGCACTATACAGAGAAAAAGATTGAAGAAACCTGAATGTTATGCTAAAATCAAGACCGACTCAGACAAATGATCGCGGCTGCAACAGCCGAAAGGCGGCAGGTGAGGAAAGTCCGGGCTTCATAGGGCAGGGTGCCGGATAACGTCCGGTGGAGGCGACTCCCAGGCTAGTGCAACAGAAATATACCGCCATTTTTATGGTAAGGGTGGAAAGGCGAGGTAAGAGCTCACCGCTGTTTTGGTAACAAAACAGGCTCTGTAAACCCCACTCGAAGCAAGACCGAACAGGGAACGATGTGGCGGCCCGTCACGTTCCCGGGTAGGTCGCTTGAACCTGTCGGCAACGGCAGGTCTAGATAGATGATCATTCAACGACATAACCCGGCTTATCGTCTGAGTCATTTTTCAAACAAACAAAGGGACTGTAGCAAAAAGAGAAATTATCTCAGTGCTTAAGTCCCTTCTATTTATATATCCTATTACTAAGTCATCACGCACGCTTAGTTCATTGCTTGCGGGAATTATCTCGCCTGATTTAAAAGTGCCTTACCCTCCTGCCAGTAAAAACAGTAATCAATCAAACTGACAGATGTATGCGGATACCTGGAAAGCAGTTCCTCTCTTGAATATGTTCCTGCACAAATCTCAGCAATTATCGTCCGAATTTCCCATATGATATCCTGTCTGGTATCATTATCCAGCAAAGAAAATATGTACTGACTCTTGTAGGGCAGATGTGCATAGATATCTGACACCATCCTGTCTACCGAAACATTCTGGTTTCTGTAATCATCAATAAGTTCAAAAACCTGATACTTCTCATCATTAGGGATTCCTGCATGCCTTGCAATCAGTATAGAACAAAGCTCTTCCACACTAGTACCGCAATAATCAAATTTATCTATATTATAATCTGCAAATGTGTCCAGCAAAAGCTGAAAATGATGTCTTAATTGATACTGCGGAAGTCCTGCACAAAAATCCGTCAATTCATCATGAATCCCGTTCTCTTCATTCCAGTAAATTAATGCATATACCCAATACACCAGATAACATATCATGATATCCCTAATATCCTCTTTACGGTCCGTAAAAGAAAAGGCCGATTTGAGTTTGGCGCCTAAGCTTTTAAAATCAGTCTCACTAAGAGTCATATCGCTTAACAGCCTGATATTCGGTATCTGCTTTTCAAAATACTCTTTCATCTGTGGTAAGTCGAATTTTTGTCCTGATGTACCCATAAAACAGCCCTCCTTAAAGAATAGAATTACTAAATTTTAACACTCTTATTATAACATATGTGAATTAATTTGTCACTATATTGCACAATTTCTTTTAACTTTTTTATAATTATTTCACAAAATATTCCAACATTATTGGTTATGCGACAAAAGTTGCATAACTTAACAGAATGCCTTACACCGGAAAACAGCTTCCGCCCACAAATTCCCTTAATATACTGTTATTGGGTATATTTTCGGAGCTGATGCCCAGAAAATAATCCAGAAATTTAAGCAGTCTTTTTGCCTCCTGATATTCCTTTGCCTCACGGGGAATCGCAAAAAGCAGCGGCTCCACATTGGGTTTTATCTCCCGTAACTCAGAAATCAGTGCAGAATTAAACATGACATCTGCTTCCTCCTGATATGGAAAAATATTATGTTCTTCCCCACGTCTCACAGAAGCCCACATTTCTATAGTTTTTTGTGCACTGTTTCCCCTCGTTCTGGCGTCTCTTACAATTCTTCTGATCAGCCGTCCATCCGTCGTGGCAATCCGGTTATGTTCATCGACATTCAGCTGGGTCAGTGCACTGATATATATTTTAAATTTACTGTTCTCTGGCAGTTTTTCTGACATTACCGGATTCAGCCCATGAATCCCTTCAATCACCAATACATCATTTTGCTGAAGCTTTAACTTATCTCCCCTGTATTCTCTCTTTCCCAACAGAAAATTAAAAGTAGGCATTGAAATCTCTTCCCCATTTAACAGCTTTGCCATATCCTCATTAAACGTCTTGACGTCCATAGCTTCTATGCACTCAAAATCATAATTGCCATCTGCATCTTTCGGGGTCAGTTCCCTGTTTACAAAATAATTATCCAGAGCAATCGGATGCGGCGACATCCCCATGGCTCTTAACTGAATACTAAGCCGATGGGAAAATGATGTTTTCCCCGATGAACTGGGACCTGCGATCAGTATGATCTTCTTATTCTCACGTTTGATCCTTTCCGCAATTTCAGCAATATTTTTTTCCTGAAGTGCCTCCTGTACCAGCATCAGGTCATTAATTCCACCATTGGCTATCACATCATTCAATCCGCCCACCGTATCTACATTCAGCATCACGCCCCATTCATCAGACTGTTTTAAAACTTCAAACAGCTTACGCTGCGGTCTGAATTCCGGAACAAGGGACGGCTCTTTTCTGTCCGGCATTTGTAACACGAATCCGGTCTCATACGCATAGAGTGCAAAATATCGTAAATATCCGGTAGACGGCACCATAAAACCGTAATAATAATCCTCAAAATCTTCCAGACAGTATGCATTGGCATTGGAAGCACGGCGATATCTGAACAACCGTACCTTATCCGTTCTCCCCTGTGCAGTAAACCGTTTCATCAGGTCATATGACTGGTATGTATGTTTTTCAATAGGTATATCTGCCTCCACCAGTTCTTTCATCTTGGATGCCACTTCATCCAAAAGCTGTTGCGACACCTGTACTTTTTTGCTGTCCAGTTCACAATAAAAACCTTTCCCCAGAGAAAAAAGCACGCGGATTCTTCCCGTCGTCCCCTTTTCTTTTAAAACCTCCCTGAAGGCTTTCATCATCATTAAAATCATGCTTCTTTTGTATGTGTCAAAACCAATTTTATCCGCTGTATTTACAAAAGAAATCTCTGCCGGCTCTTTTACTTTTTTATACAGTTCACACAAATGACCGTTCCTATAAGCCAGTACAATCTCTCCCTTTTCGCAAACTCCATACTTCTTTGCAATCTCCTCCAGACGGGTTCCTTCTTCTATCTCATATTCGCAATGTTCAATATTTATCGTAATCATACTCATCGTTCTCCCTTCTTTAAAGTACCTTAACCGGACATCCCATATCAGCTTCGATCAGCAATAAATCTTCTCCTGATATTTCACGCAGAAAACTCCCTAAAAAGGAAATAAAAATATGTTCCAGACCATAGTGTGTAGCGTCAATCACACTTATTCCCATATCCATTGCATCCAGACCTTCATGGTGCCCGAAATCCCCAGTAAGATAAAGAGAATATCCCTTTTCCCTGACTGTTTGCAGTTCACTCTTGCCCGAACCCGGCATTACTGCAATTTCATCATATACCCTGTCTGCATCTTCCTTGCTTTGATAAAGCATGACAAACGGAATCCGAAACCTTTCCTTTACATAGCATGCCGCCTCTTTTGCTGTCATCGGTCTCGGAAGTTTTCCAAAACGTCCCATTCCTGTTTCTCCGTCCTCTTCGCATACAATCGGGCTGGTATCCGACAAATTCAGATACTGTTCTCCTGCCGCCAGCTCTGCCATTCCTCCTGCTGTATCAAAATTTGTATGCATCGCATAATAACAGATTCCATGTTCTGCAAGCGTTAATACCTTTTCACCGGTAAATTGCTCCTCATTCACCTGCTTTATGGCAGAAAAAATCATCGGATGATGCGTAATCAGCATATCCACCTTCTCTTTCACCGCATAGTCAATCACTTCCTTCGACGCATCCAGTGCAATCATGATTTTTTGTACATCTTTTTCTGTGCGTCCCACCAGCAGCCCCACATTATCCCATGAACAGGCATATGACCTTGGCGAGAGTTGTTCCAGCTTCTTAATTATTTCACTGCATTTCATCTATCTGTCACCACCTATGTATTTTTATAATATTCCATTGCCGATAAATTTATGGCAATCTCCTTTTTCACGGAATCCATTCGTTCCAGTGTTTTTTCCGATACAAAATTCCCGCTTTCTCCTGCTTTTTCTATTGTCTGCTGCAATCCGGCAAGAATATTTTCCAAAACCCTGTTCTCTTTTTGCAGATAAGTCTGCAAAACAGCACATCTGCCCTCCAAATTATACTTACCATACAACCATTCTGCATCCGAAAAGCATCCGTCCTTCTTCCCCGGCATGGCTTTTAGCACCGTATAATATTTTCCTTCCTCTTCCAACATTGTTTCCTGCACAATATGATATGCCTGTGCATACAAAAATATCCTCACTTCACGAATATCCGACTGTGGCTGCAAAATCAACGCAGGAGGCTTATTCGCATCTGCTAAAATACTTTCTCCTTTTTCCAGAATACTTTTTATCAGTAATCCACCCATTCCTGCAATGATAATGGTATCTGCCTCTCCAATATCCAGTTTATCCAGCCCATCACTCAAACGAAGTTCTATCTTTTCCTCCATTGCGTAAGCCTTTACATTTCTCTTTGCAATTTCAAGAGGCCCCCTGCGAACATCCATGGCAATCACCTGGCTGGCAAGACATCTCTTTATCAGAGCGATAGATATATAAGCATGATCACATCCAACATCAGCAACAGTAAAGGACTGCGGCGAAATCATATTCACCACAGCCTCCATTCTTTTCGATAACACCAGATCTTTCATATTATTTACCCAGTTGTCCTATTCCAAATAATCCCTTAATTTCCTGCTACGGCTGGGATGTCTCAATTTACGCAATGCTTTCGCTTCAATCTGACGAATCCGCTCTCTTGTCACATTAAACACCTTGCCTACCTCCTCCAAAGTTCTGGCACGTCCATCGTCCAAACCAAACCGAAGCCTCAATACTTTCTGTTCCCTTTCCGTCAACGTTGACAACACTTCCACCAGCTGTTCTTTTAACAGCGTAAATGCAGCTGCATCCGCAGGTACAGGAACATTCTCATCCTGTATAAAGTCTCCCAAATGGCTGTCCTCTTCCTCACCGATTGGTGTTTCAAGAGAAACCGGCTCCTGGGAAATCTTAAGAATCTCCCTTACTCTCTCCACTGGTATATCCATCTGTTCTGCTATTTCTTCCGGTAACGGCTCCCTTCCCAATTCCTGTAACAGCTGACGTGATACCCGAATCAGTTTGTTGATCGTCTCTACCATATGGACAGGAATACGAATTGTCCTTGCCTGATCTGCGATCGCTCTCGTAATCGCCTGTCTGATCCACCATGTAGCATAAGTAGAAAATTTATATCCTTTACGGTAATCAAATTTTTCGACCGCTTTGATCAATCCAAGGTTTCCCTCCTGAATCAGATCCAGAAACAGCATACCTCTTCCCACATAACGTTTTGCTATACTTACGACAAGGCGAAGGTTCGCTTCTGCCAGCTTTTTCTTGGCGTAATCCCCTTGTTCCACCAAATCTTCCAGCTGTTTTTTTGTATCTTCGTCTAAATCTCCGTCATCTTCTTCCAACTGGGTCTTTGCCAAGTCTCCTGCCTCCATTTTCTGAGCCAGCACAATTTCTTCCTCTGCACTCAGAAGCGGCACCTTCCCAATCTCCTTCAAATACATTCGGACAGGATCTTCTATGTTCGTACCTTCCGGAATAGATAAATCAATTTTCTCGACTGCAAGCTCCTCATCCCCCTCTACTTCTAAAAGGGCATCTTCATCAGGTTCTTCATCTACCTCCGAAATCGTTAAAACATCTACCTTGTTTGCCTCAAGAAAATCAAATATTTCTACCATGCGCTCTGTTGTCAGTTCCACTTCCTTACTGCCAGCAAAACATGCTATTATTTCATTGTCCTCAATTACATTCTTCTTCTTCTTTGCAAGAACAAGCAATTCTTTTAATTTGTCCTGAAACTTTTCATCTTCTGCAATATTTTTTTGTTCTTCCATTTTTCCATCCTTCCTTAAAATAGCTGTTTTAAGCCTTTCTCTATTTTCTGTGCCAATATATTTTATATATATCAAACTATAAAATAATTTGTAATTTATCTATCTGCGCTTTCGCAAGCATCAGCTGTCCGGTCTTTGCCAGGTCTCCCTTTGCATGTTCTATCTGATGCTGAACGCTTCGATGTCTGATACTCCGTACCAGATCCGTTATTACTTTGGATTTCTCATTCTGCGCAATCTCCATATCAAAGTTCTGCTGCATAATGGCCGATACCTTTTCATGCTCCTCTTTGCTCTGATAATGATTGATAATAGCCGCCGGTGTTACCTTCCCTTCATTTGCATACTGTTCAAACAGTGCTTTCACAATGTCCCGGTAGACCGGATCCAGAAAATCTTCTGCTGAAATTTTTCCTTCCAGCTTATTAAACAAAGCATTTTCATTAATCAGCCAGGTAATTAACAGTCTTTCCGTCTTTAACTGTTTTAATTCTTTTTCTTCCTCCGGTGATTTGCGTTTCCTGTTATCCCGGAATACCGTTGCATCAACTTTATTGACACCGGCAGTTCCAAAACGGGTAACTGCTTCTTTCAGACTGCCGGCATCAATATCATACTGCTCAGCTACGCTGTCTACATAATTCTTCCGCTCCATGGGATCCATAATCACGGATAAACGTCTTGCAGCTTCCTTTTGAAATTGTGTTCTCTCCTGTGGATCCTCCTGATTATAGTTATGAGCCAAAATATCGATTTCAAACATAATGCCGCTCTTTGCCTGTTCGATCCGTTTTTCAAAACCCCCGGTTCCTTCTGCCTGAATCAATTCATCAGGATCCTTATAAGGTTTTAGGGAAATCACCCTTGCAGGCATTTCAAACTCCCTCATGATTTCCAAAGCTCTGAGTGCCGCCTTGGTTCCCGCTTCATCGCTGTCATACGCAAGATAAACCCTGTCCGTAAATCGCTTGACCAGATTCACCTGTCCAACGGTCAGTGCTGTTCCCAAAGATGCTACTGCATTATCAAACCCTGCCTGATGCATGGAGATGACATCCATATAACCCTCACAGAAAATGATTCCGGGTCTTTTGCTCTTTTTTGCAAGATTCAAACCATATAAATTCCGGCTTTTATCAAAAACAGGAGTATCCTGTGTATTAATGTACTTTGGCTTCGCATCTCCCATCACTCTTCCGCCAAAGCCTATCACCCGGTTATTAGTATCAATAATCGGATACATGACCCTGTTCCAGAAACGATCGGAAGCTCCCTGTTTTTCGTCGTATTTTATAAGACCGGAGTCCTTTAATTCCTCATCCTTATATCCTTTACTTTTTAAGTATTTGTATAAATCATCCCGATATACATCAGAAAATCCCAGACCAAATTTTTGAATCGTTTCATCCGTAAGTCCCCTGTTTTTTAAATATTCCATAGCATGTTCCCCATGCTCGTTCTTTAATAAGTAATGAAAATAACCTGCCGCCAGTTTATTCATATCCTTAATCTTCGTACGGACATCTGCCTGATGCTTCGCCTCCGGAGTCATACTCTGTTCCGGCAGCTTTACACCTGCTTTCTCGGCCAATGCTTCCACCGCTTCCGGAAAAGAATAATTTTCATGCTCCATCAAAAAGGTATATACATTTCCCCCTGCACCACATCCAAAACAATGATACATCTGCTTTTCCCGACTGACATGGAAAGACGGCGTCTTTTCATGATGAAATGGGCAGCAGGCCGAATAAGAATTCCCTTTCTTTTTCAAATTAACATAGCTTCCTATTATATCTACAATATCATTTCGGGAACGTACCTCCTCTATCACCTCATCTGCATAGTACACCTTCTTCACCACCTGCCTTTTATCTCAAATGCTATATTGCTGTTATATCAGCGTTTCCATCCGCTTGGTTCGAACACTTCCTGGAACTTTAATACAGCATAATTATCCGTCATGCCTGCAATATAATCACAGACCACAGTCTCTCTATCTTCTCCTGACTCAATCATCGCCAGAAATTCCTCTGGCATCATTTCCGGATGGGAATTATAATAACTGAATAATTCCTGTAACAATCTTTTTGCCTTGCCCTCTTCTCCCTTAGCCACAGGATTCGTATATACTGTATCAAAAAGGAAACTGCGAAGCCCAGTCATTGCCTGCCTGATATCCGGTGAACATACAATGTCATTTTTTCCCTCGCTATTGGCAATTACATCATGTATAATCGTGTTCAATCGGTTTCTGGTACTGTTCCCAAGCTTTTCGGTACAGCTTTGCGGAAGATTTTCTTCCTTCAGGATTCCACCCCGGATTGCATCATCTATATCGTGATTAATATAGGCAATCTTATCCGCCAGCTGAACAATCTTACCTTCCAGAGTAGCTGGTGTTCCGGTTGTCTTATGATTAAGAATCCCGTCTCTGACCTCCGCTGTCAGATTAAGACCCTTTCCTTTTTTCTCTAGCCGTTCCACTACCCGGATACTCTGTTCATTATGCTTAAAGCCTCTCGAACACACATCATTCAATGCTCTCTCTCCGGCATGTCCAAATGGTGTATGTCCCAAATCATGTCCTAATGCAACGGCCTCTGTCAATTCTTCATTCAGTCTGAGCGCTCTGGCAATCGTTCTGGCCGTCTGTGCCACCTCCAATGTATGGGTCAGACGTGTACGGTAATGATCTCCCTCTGGTGATAAAAACACCTGAGTCTTTTGCTTTAAACGGCGGAAAGATTTACAATGCAGTATACGATCTCTGTCACGCTGATAAATTGTCCTCACATCACACATTGGTTCCGGAACATCCCTGCCTTTTGACTGGTCACTAAAAGATGCATACCCGCATAAGTATTCATGCTCCCATGCTTCCAATTTTTCCCGAATGTTCATAATCCTTTTACCTTTCCTCCGAAGTAAAATATATTTATAAATACTATAATTAGCAAAAGAATAATAAGTATTTTACAATTTGACTTGTCTAAATGGAAATTTATCCTGTGTCAGACTATTAATAACTTAATATTCATTATACTAGTATTTTTCTGTCCATCTTTAAATATACGACACAGACTTCGAAACTCCTTTTTTTATTTTAAAAATTTTTTTAATTCCACACAAAAAAACAAGCGTAAATCCAATTCAAGATATTTAACCTGCCTGCTTGACAGGAATCATATCATTCATGGAGTTTTGCCGCTTGTCTTTTCCTGGATCTGATTACTGCTATATATCTTTTCTTCACTGTTTTATTACCTGCTTTATCAGATACAGTATATGTTATCACATAATTTCCGGTACTTACAAACTTTATCTTCTTATTCCTCTTTATTGCCCTTGCTATTTTTAAATACTTTTTTGTCCCTTTTTTTACAGTCACCTTTATTTTTTTTGTTATATTTCCATCTATATTATCTTGTGCCATTGTATTTGGTATTCTTATTTCTTTTCCTTTCTCAACCGTCAGCTTTACTTTCCCACTGAATCTGATTACCGGCTTCTCTTCATCTTCAATGTTTCCTTCTGCCTGTACAATATATGGTCTTCTATTATTATCCATATCCTGCATTTTTGAAAATCCGGATGTCATTCCTACTACCACTGCCACTATGACTATACTTCTTTTAAAAAATATGGATCGTCTGATTCCTTCTAAAAATATTATCTTCATGTTTTTCCCGTCCTTCTTGATATTCTCTTGCTACCATGGACATACTTATCTCATCTGTATCACCATACATTATAGTCACTTTAATGACTATAGTCAAGTAAAAGACTGCTTATTATGCTTATATAACATAGAAATTATTATTGTCACATAAAGAATGTTAAACAGTAACAAAAGATTGGAGGTCCGGTAATGATCGCATATCATCCATTTTGGAAAACATTAAAAGAATCTTCTGAAACCACCTATACTCTGATTAATAATCATCATATATCTAGTGCCACTATAGATAAATTAAGAAAAAACAAGCCCATGAATACCACAACATTAAATGATCTGTGCCGGATTCTCAACTGCCGTCTTGAAGATATTGCTGTTTATGTCCCATCTGACGAAGATCAGGCATTATAAAACAATCGGCAGTACTTATGTATTTGAGCATATACTCATATAGAATGTAGTAAAAAAGGACATCCATCTGTTAAGATGAAATGCCCTCGGTAATCTTTTATTATCTATACTCCAATACATCCTTCAGCTCTACTCCAAGCTTTCTAAGCACGATATCTAATGCTGTCAGGGTCTCTCTCACATTTTCTTCCGTACAGTTATACCCCATATGTCCGATTCGTATAACCTCACCCGCCAGCACATCAAACGAACCTGCCAGCATAATATTATAATCCTCCCGCATTATCTTCAAAATATCCCCTGCTGTTACACCTCCCGGTATAGTAAATACCGTAACCGTATTAGAATATCCATTCTCTGCATACAAATGCAATCCTGCCCGAATCAGTGCTTCTCTTGTCTTTGCCGCAATCCTCTTATGGCGCTTAATAATGTCCTTATCTTCTTTTATATTTTCCAAAGCCTGTCTAAGCCCATAAATATCACTAACCGGCATTGTATATGGAAACCATTTATCTTCATAATAATTCTTAAAGACCAGTAGATTTGCATAAAACGATGCAATCCTTGTCTTACGGTTTTCCATCATCCTTTTCGCCTCTTCACTAATCGTCACAAGTGTAAGACCTATCGGACAGGAAATGGCTTTCTGGGAACCTCCACAAAGAATATCGATTTTGGAAGCATCTACATTTACCTCATTCCCAAACATCCCGGAAACAGAATCCACAACCGTTAAAATACCATATTCTTTTAGCAGTGGACAAATAACAGAAATATCGTTTAACATTCCGCTGGGAGTATCACAATGCACTACCGTAGCATATTTAAAGTCGGAATCTTTCTCTAAAAATTCCCTTAACGCCCCTGCCTCAATTTCTTTTTTATAGTCCGTGGTATACAACACCGGCTCGCCGCCATAAATATTTACAAAATCTGCAAACCCCTTCCCAAACACGCCATTATCCAAAATTAATACCCGGTCTCCCGGCTCTGTAATGGAAGCGACCGCCGCCTCTAAACCCAAAATTCCTTCTCCACTCAAAATCAGGCTCTCATTTTTCGTATGAAGCAGCCCACTATACAGTTCACAGGTCTCTTTATAAAAATCATAAAACTCCAGATCCAGATCCGGATTACCGGTCTCCACACTTCTTGCCATTCTAACATTTTCCGCAACCATAGTGGGGCCGGGAGTCATCATCTTATACATCTATCATCCTTCCTTTCCATATCTATATTTTTTAAATTCTTGTTTAGCTTACTGGGGACGCTTCCATGGCGGGTGATGGCGGACGCAGGAATCTATGGATATAGGGTTCTACGAAAGACACACTTGCGTTCA